>DATMNH010000284.1:0-5527 GCA_035568975.1 Casimicrobiaceae bacterium | reverse complement strand
GCCATCCGGAGGCGATCACCTTTCCCGGTTTGCTGATTTGGCGGATCGGCGGCGACCTGTTCTTCGCCAGTGTCGGCCACCTCGCCGAGGGCCTGAAGACCGCACTGGCCACGAGCCGCCCGCCGGCGAAGCACGTGCTTCTGGATGCCGATTCGGTGAACTTCGTCGACACTACCGGCTGCGACGCCTTGTTGAGCGCCATCAAGGAGTTGCAAAGCCGGGGCATCAACGTCGCTTTTGCCCGCGTACGGGACGAAGTACGAGAGCGGCTCCGGCTCGCAGGGATAGAGGCCGCCGTGGGATCGGCCAACTTCTACGAACGTGTGACCGACGGTGCGCGGGCCTGGCAACGGCGAGAAGGCATGAATGCTATGTCCGTGGGAGGGGCCGAAGCTCCACAATGAACCCACCGAATTCGGCTGTGCCATTTGCCTCGACGGCCTCTCCAGGCTTCTGCTGCACCGCAACAAAATTCGTCACCGGTCATTTTGATTTAGATCAAGGACCGAGCCGGGTGATCCGCTAGCCTTTGTGTAGTGCGTTGGCGAGTTCACAAAAACTGGGGCGATGAGGGATCGCTTCCCTGATTATCAAGGCCGCTACAGGCTACGGTACCCGTGAACCAGCTTCGTCCTCCATTCCCCAGAGCCCTCGTCGCGATCGCGGCGAGCGGGCGGGAATCCGGCTCCTCGAGTTCTTTCGCCGCCTGCATCGACAACTCGAACACGCGCCAGCCGGGCCACTGCGGCTCCAACCGCGAAATTCACCCGCTGAGACGGACTGGCTGGCGGAGGCAAGGGGATTTGAACCGCCGGTCCCTCTCGCGAACGAGTCGGTCTCTCCGGCGGAACGGGAAGTGCTGCAGAGGCGAAAAGGGCAGTTTCGAAAGCGTCTTTGTCTTTCGGAGGACCGAGGGTTCGACTCCCCTCCACCACCGAGTTCATGTCACGAGCCATTCTCTTTCGACAAGCGTTCAATTAGAGCGATGAACACCACGGGGCGAGAACGCGTAGAGCGGCGGCTGACGGCGATCCTCGCCGCCGATGCTGCCGGCTATTCGCGGGGGCTGATGCGCGCGGACAAAGAAGGCACCCACGCGGCTCTGAGGACGCTGCGGCGCGAGTTCGCCGATCCCAAGATCCAGGAGCACCGCGGGCGCATCGTCAAGACCACCGGCGATGGACTCTTGGTTGAGTTCGTCAGCGTCGTCGACGCGGTGCGCTGCGCGGTCGAGATGCAGCGAGGGATGGCCGTTAGATCTGCGTTCGCGACCTTAACAAACCCATTCACCGGTGAGGGTGCCCAACCGAGTCGGCTTCGCAACTATATCGATAGACTGAAGGGACCAGTGGAAGATGCGAATTGCGCAAGTTGCTCCGCTCTACGAGAGCTGTCCACCACAACTTTATGGCGGGACCGAACGGGTGGTGTCTTATCTCACGGAAGAGCTCGTTCGGCAGGGACACGAGGTGACCTTGTTCGCCAGCGGAGATTCGCAGACCGAAGCGACGCTGCGGGCGGGCTGCGAGCGGGCGCTTCGGTTGGATCCCCAGTGCAGGGATCCGCTCGCCCACCATCTGGTGATGCTGCATCGCGTGGCATGCCGCGCCGATGATTTCGATATCATCCATTTCCACACGGACTATCTTCATTTCCCGCTGTTCGCAGAGTGCTGGGCACAGACGCTGACAACATTGCATGGCCGCCTCGACCTGCCGGATCTTGCTCCCATCACGCGTGAGTTTGCGGCGATGCCATTGGTCTCGATCTCGAATGCGCAGCGCACTCATCTGCCTTGGGCGAACTGGTACGGCACGGTATACCATGGACTGCCGACGAGCCTTTACGCACCGGGCTGCGGCGACGGCGGCTATCTCGCCTTCATCGGTCGGATTTGCCCGGAGAAGCGGCCGGATTGGGCAATCGAGATCGCCCGACGCGCCGGGCTGCCGTTGACGATCGCGGCAAAGGTCGACAAAGTCGATCGCTCTTATTACAAAACCAGAATCAAGCCGCTGCTCAAGGATCCGCTGATCGAGTTCATTGGTGAGATCGGCGACAGCGAGAAGGGCGCATTTCTTGGCGACGCGACGGCATTGCTGTTTCCGATCGACTGGCCCGAGCCGTTTGGCTTGGTCCTGATAGAAGCCATGGCTAACGGGACTCCGGTGATCGCCTTTGGACGAGGGTCCGTACCCGAAATCATCGATCACGGCGTCACCGGCTTTGTCGTCGACAACGTTGACGAAGCGGTGGCGGCGATCCCGCTCGCGAGAGCACTCGATCGGATTGTAATCCGGCGCCGCTTCGAGGAGCGCTTCTCGGTGGAGCGTATGGCGCGCGACTATGTTTCGCTATACGGGGAGGTACTGCGTCGCGGTGCCGTGGACGCGGTCTTGAGCTACGCGGCAATCGCTCAGGCGGCGATCGCTGCCTGAGCCACCCGGCTACGAGCCCGACCAGGCCGGCCTGAGCGAGGGCTGGTGGGGGTGAGGCTTTGCCGTTTTACATCGAATCGAACATCTCTTTCCAAGAGCGCCGTCTGCGCACGCTCAAGCACGGCCATTTCTTTGCCGTGTTCGATCGTCGCGGCGAAATCGTCGCTTGGAGCGGCAGTTCCGATGGCATCTACCATCGACACGCGTTATCTGTCGCGGCTCGAGCTCCGGCTCAATAGCACCCCGTTATTGCTCCTCAGCTCGAATGTGGAGGAAGACAACGCGGTATTGACCGTCGACCTGGCCAACCCCGGAATGGTGTCCTGCGGCTTGTGCGGCGAATTGGTCCATGTGAGATTAGGGAACTTTTCTGGCACGTGACCCAACCAGGAGCGGTGCAGAGGGCATGAACGGCCAGCCTCTTGCTACTTCCCCTTCCAATTATCTTGCCGCACAGCCCGGCATACTCGTTGCGCCGAGGCTTGTCACGCCGCCGTGCAGGCCCGCTCCGCGCACTAATAGGGGGGCGCCTCATGGCGTTTAAGGTCCAGGTAGGCCCACCGCAGATCTCCATCCACCAAGGCCAGACGGTGCTGATCACCGAGCAGGACGGGCAAATCAACTGGCCCAGCGAAAAGGGACTCTACTTCTTCGACACGCGCGTTGTTAGCAGTTGGGCCATCTATGCCAACGGCGAACCCTGGGAGCTGCTGAATGGCGGCGCCATCAGCTACTACGCATCCCGCATCTTCCTCACCAATCGGTCCTTGCTGACCGAAGACGGCACGATCCCGCAGCGCACGCTGGGCTTCACCATCAGCCGGTCGATCAGCGGCGGCATGCACGAAGACCTTGACGTCACTAACAACGGCATGAGGCCGGTGCGGTTCCAGCTCGAGATCGCGCTCCGCTGCGACTTCGCAGACGTCTTTGAGGTGAAGTCGGGAAGTATTGTGCGCCGGGGCCGGATCACTACGGAGTGGTCCGAACCACACCAGCATCTGCGCACGACCTACCGCAACGGCGACTTCAGCCGCGCGGTGACGATTTCCCCGGCGCATTCGCCCACAAAGGCGGTATACGCCAACGGACGGCTCACCTTCGAGGTGGGCCTCGGACCGGGCGAGGCATGGCATTGCTGCCTCCTCTATACGCTGGCCGACGGCGACCGGCATTTCGCTTCGCCGACCGACTGTGTCGGGCACAGCCACAAGTCGCACCACGCCGAGACGATGGCGGACTGGCTACAAAATGTTGTCAAGATCCGGACCAGCAACGAAGAATTCTATCGTCTGTTTCGCCAGGCACTAGAAGACATGGCTGCGCTCCGCCTGCCGATCGCAGGCACGGATCACATGGTTTTCCTGCCTGCCGCCGGCCTCCCTTGGTTCGTAGCCCCGTTCGGACGCGACAGCCTGATTGTCTCGCTGCAGAACACCCTTATCTATCCGGAGTTTGCGCGTGGAGCATTGGAGATTCTCGGCTCCCTGCAAGCGAAGGAAGAGGACAACTACCGCGATGCCGAGCCTGGCAAGATACCGCATGAAATACGTTACGGCGAACTTGCGCATTTCAAGCTGATCCCGCACACGCCCTATTACGGCACGGCGGATGCCACGCCGCTCTATCTGATCACTTTGCACGCTGCTTGGCGGGCGACCGGAGATCGGACGCTATTGGAGCGGCATCTCGAGACTGCTGAAGGATGCCTGTCCTGGATCGACAACTATGGCGACCGCGACGGCGACGGATTCCAAGAATACCAGACACGCTCTCCGGTCGGTTATGAGAACATGGCCTGGAAGGATTCTGGTGATTCCGTTGTCTATCCGGATGGCTCGCTGGTCAAAGGGCCAAAGGCACTCTGTGAGCTACAAGGCTATGTCTACAATGCCTGGGTGCGCATGGCCGAGGTGTTCGATGCGCTCGGCAAGCCGGACCGCGCGCAGGCGTTGCGCGCGAAAGCTGGTGCACTGTTCGACCACTTCAACGAAGCCTTCTGGGACGAAGAACTTGACTTCTATGCCTATGCGCTCGATGGCGAGAAGAAGAAGGTGCTGACCGTCGCATCCAACGCCGGACACTGCCTCTGGTCCGGCATCGTGCCTCCCGAGCGCGCCAAGAAGGTGGTGCAGCGCCTGATGGCGCCGGACATGTGGACCGGATGGGGCATTCGCACGCTTTCCGCCAATCATCCAGCCTTCAACCCGTACAACTATCAGACGGGTTCGGTCTGGCCCCACGACAACGCGATCATCGCCATGGGCTTCAAATTCTATGGCTTCGGCGCGGAGGCGGCGCGGATCGCGCACGACATCAGCATTGCAGCGAGCCACTTCCTGCTCAACCAATTGCCGGAGCTGTACACCGCGTTCGAGCGCGACGAGACTACCTTCCCGGTGCAGTACATCGGCGCGAACGTGCCGCAAGCCTGGGCAGCCGGCTCCGCCTTCATGCTGACACAGGCCCTATTGGGATTCCTGCCGGACGCGCCGCGCAACAAGCTGAATGTCGACCCGTCCCTTCCGAGATGGCTGCCTGACCTAACGGTGCAAGACCTCCGCGTCGGTAAGCACAAGCTCGATATCCGCTTCTGGCGCGAGGGCGAGCAGACCTCATTCGAGGTGATTAAGGGTGACCCCAAGCTGGTTGAGCGCTGCGAGGTGGTGTCTAAGGTCGCACAGCTAAAAACCGCCTCCGATCCAATCTAGCCGGCAGCAACGGGAAGGCGAAGCAAGAACCTGGACGGGCGTGATCGGTGCCGCCCACGTGGTCTTTCGAGCGATGTTGGACGTTGTTGCACGGATCGGTCGCGGTTGCCGGCGAGGGCCCGATCGGCGCAGGCTGGAATCGGCCTTGAGCGCACACACACGCGCGCGAGCCGGGCCGAGATTTCCACCGCCAGATGTAGTAAATTGAGCGCTGCCCGAGGGATTTCCCCGTCTCGATACTTGCGATGGGAGCACCGGGCGGCTGGATTGGGCGGCCGCCCGGTGGGCTGCCAGACTGTGGAACGGCTCCAAAACACGCCGTTTCGCCCCGTTCCCGCGCGGAAAATCCCCCCTTTCGCGCCGCGAGGGTGCCCTCGA
>DATMNH010000283.1:0-4504 GCA_035568975.1 Casimicrobiaceae bacterium | reverse complement strand
TCCTGCGGTCCCATGACGAACACACCGTGCGTGCCGACGACGTTGCTCGTCTCGAGCGCGTCGCGCAGCCCCGCGCGAAATTCCTTCGTACCCGGCTTGCCCTTCTTGAGCGCTTCGGGGACCGCCTTCGCGAGCAGCAGGTAGGTATCGTAGGCGTGGCCGCCGAACGTCGTGCGCGAATCCTTGCCGTACTTCGCTTCGTACTGCGTGATGTAGTCGGCTGCGACCTTCTTGATGGGGTTCGAATCGGGAAGCTGCTCGAACACGAGCATGGGGCCGATCGGCAGCAGCGTGCCGTTGCCGTCCTTGCCGACGACGCGCAGGAAGTCCGGGTTCGCGACGCCGTGCGTCTGGTAGATCTTGCCCTTGTAGCCGCGCGCGACGAGCTCTTTCTGCGGCGTCGCGCCGGGCGTTCCGGCCGCGCCGATCAGGATCGCGTCCGGATTCGCCGAGACGAGCTTCAGCACCTGGCCGGTCACCGACGTGTCGCTGCGGTTGTACTTCTCTTCTGCGACGACCTTGATGCCCGCCGTCTGGGCCGAGCGCTTGATCTCCTGCAGCCAGCCGTCGCCGTACGCGTCGGAGAAGCCGATGTAGCCCATCGTCTTCACGCCGTTGGCCTTCATGTGCACCGCGATCGCGTCCGCCATCAGCGCGTCGTTCTGCGGCGTCTTGAACACCCAGCGCGTCTTCGGGTTGGTGGGGTCGACGATGCGCGCCGACGCCGCCATCGAGATCATCGGCGTCTCGGCGTCCGCAGCGACGTCGATCATCGCCAGCGAGTTCGGCGTGATCGTCGAGCCCACGATCACGTCGACCTTGTCCTCGGCGATCAGCTTGCGCGTGTTGGTGACGGCCTTCGTGGTGTCGGAAGCGTCGTCGAGCACGATCCAGTTCACCTTCTCGCCCGCGATCGTCTTCGGCAGCATTTCGAACGTGTTCTTCTCCGGGATGCCGAGCGACGCCGCCGGTCCGGTGGCCGAGAGAGTGACGCCGACATTTACATCTGCCAGTGCTAAACCTGCAATTAAGTGGCTGGCGAGAATGCCAAGCAGTGCGCCGTGCTTCATTGGTTCTCCGAGGACGAGGTTGTAGCGATGAACCCGCGCAATCGCACACCTAAGAACAACCGTGAGCCATTGCGCGGGTCAAGGCAAGCTTAGCTTGGATCGACCCAAGCTCCACCGCACCTCCGGACGCATCTTGGACGATCGATTCTCGCCAGAGCGATTTTAAGGCAAGCTTAGTGGCCGCCGCTATTACCGGGACATCCATTATCGCCACCACCATTGCCATGGCCTTGCGAATTGCCAGGGCATGACGCGGCGCCGTCTGGAAAGGTGCATGTAAAGCTCGAAGCGTTGTTCGGGTTACCACCCGTATATTTGTAGTACTTGGGGTATGCGCAAACTGGCCGGGTGAAGGTCGATCCTTGGGCCACAAGCGAGTCATTGGGCGCTACACCGTCTTCGACCCAATTTATGATCCCTCCAAGCAAGTTAATATTGGTGGCACCCTGGCCGCCTCCGCAGTGTTGCATGGCTGGAATCATGTAGACACGAGCGTTCGCCGCGCCCGCACCCGCAGTCTGCTGCAGCGAATTGTAGAGTCGAACACTCACAAAAGGTTGCACAAGCGGGTCATCCCATCCGTGATAGACGATCAGCTTCTTGCCCTGATTCAGATAGTGGCTGATGCCTTCGATGCTTCCACTCATACCGTAAATTCCGTCAAGCACCTGCATCGTGGTCGTAAAGTGTTTCGCGACGGTAAAGGTCGTCGGATCGAACGTTGGCTGGCGAAATGCCATCGCTAGAAATCCCGATGCCAGCCCCGTCGTGCTACCCGGCACTGTCGAAGGATTGGCGAGACCGTACGGAGGCCCGATTACGCGTCCATTCGTATCCAACAGATCGCTCCGCATGGCGTTGATGCTCTGGATGTCTGTCGGCGAGAGGCAACCCGTAGTCGAGCTGGCGGAGCACGCGAGAACCGCAGGATCAAAGTGACATCCTTGCGGATTGGCGATTATTCCGTCCACGAGTCCATCGGCTGCGTCGCAGGCCGCGAGTTGAGCGCTATAGACTAGTGCACCGTTCGCAGCGCTTACTCTAGGAAGCTGCTGTATGACGGCCCAGGAAGCGGTTAAACCCGACATGTCGCTGCCGCCCGTATTTTCCTGGGAGTGACCGTAGACGCCATCACCGGAAACCACGCCGTCGTAATCATCGCCAAGCGAGGCCATTATTACCGACGCATTCTTGCCTCCGTTGGAACACCCGTCGAAATATCTATGCTTTGCCGGCTGTCCATAGTACGTTTGCACCGCGGCCTTGCCGACAAGATCCGCCTCTTGCAGCGCCTGACTCGCGTAATTGAGCACCAGCGCCTGGTCGGTGAAGAAACTGACGGGACTACTGCGGTGACCGCCGTTCGATCCGACCGCCACCATCCCTAACGTTAGAGGATTGACACCTCCGGACATGGCCGGGCTGTCCAGGTTGGGAATCCTTCCGTCAAAACCGCCCCCCCCGAAATGCAAGTAGCGATTGGCATAGTTGTCTGGAAGGCGCACTTCGACGTCGGTCTGGGGTGCGACCGTCGCTAACACTCGGCAGTACCCTGGCAACGTCGCAGTCGGAGCCACGAAAGTCGCCAACGTAATCGTCGTGTTTGGAATCTGAAGTGAGGCCAGGTTTGTGCAGCTCGCCAGATCTCCAGGACCCGCGCTCGAGTTAGCCGCAACGAATCCGGCCGCCAGCGCCACGGCCATGCTCAATACATTGTGCGATCGCGCCCCGCGGCGGACGCCGTAGTGGTTCGTGCTCATTACTCCTCCAGTGTAGACGTGTGGACTTGGACGCCTCGACGCGAATCCACCGAGTTACATGCGGCAGTTATCACGGCTATGCGTCCATGAAAGATAACAGTCGCACCACGTCAATACAATACAAATTCGCGCCTCCAGCCAAAAATATGTATCATAGACTTGCCGCATTTCCTGTCGAGCCGGCGTATCACATTCCTTCACTTTTCATAGTAAATCTGTGCGCGACAATACAACGCTTACCCCGCGAAGGGCGCTTGTCCAACGGCCGCGCGATGACTCAATTTCATACACATGAACGCAACACATGTATCGCATTAATCTGTATCGCTAGTGAGGGGCTCCTCCGGGACGACCGGGCGTGAGGATTCTTGGCCATGAGACAAAAACCACTGCAACCGCCGACATCGCCATGGGTAAGAAGCGTCTGGGCCGCGTCGAAGCCGAAGACGAACTCGCTCATCATTACGTTGTACGGGGACTCCATCGCTCCTCATGGAGGTGCGATGCGATTGGGCGATTTGGTTGAAGTACTCGACCGCTTTGGAGTAAACGAACGTCTGGTTCGAACCTGCGTCTTTCGCCTTTCCGAAGCCGGCTGGCTCGTATCAAAGCGAGTCGGACGACGCAGCGTGTATTCGCTCACGCCAAACGGGATGCGAAGATTCCAACGTGCATATAAGCGCGTCTATTCTGAGCAGCAGCGCCAATGGGACGGATCCTGGACGCTGGTATGTTTGCCGACTGATCCTGACTTCAAGACTAGTCGAGAGCATCTGGAACGCGAGCTCGCGTGGGAAGGATTCGGCAAAATCGCTTCCAATGTGTTCGGCCATCCATCTCCAGGTCTAATGTCCCTGCGAGAGGTTCTTGAAGGACTAAATCTCTCCAACCGCGTGCACGTCTTATCTGCCCGCTCTCTCGACGTATTTGCAACGCTTCCTCTTCGCAGGCTCGTGGATCAATCGTGGGACCTGGCCAGTCTTGAAAAAGGATATCGAGCGTTCGGCGACCGCTTTGCCGCTTTCGACGATTTGGCGAACGCGCCATCGCTGTCGACGGCCGATTGTTTCATCGTCCGTACGCTACTTATCCATTGGTTCCGACGTGTGACCCTTCATGACCCTCAAATCCCTGCTGAGCTCCTGCCCGAAGATTGGCCGGGACACTACGCGTATGAGTTGTGCCACCGCATTTACCAGCTGATATACCGCGAGGCGGAAACGTTCCTTGCCCAAACCGTAGGCGCATCGGGCGGTGCCTTGCCCGAACTGTCGCCTTGGTTTTTTCAGCGGTTTGGCGGTCTTATCTAATTACTTCGTTCGACAGATATATCCCGCAATTCGTGATGCCAGCCTTTTGTGCGCCTGTGAAGCAAGGCGCGCTCCTGGGCCCGCCTGGAGGCGAACTGCCGATCGTTCAGGCGCCGATGGCGAGCGCGCAGGGCAGCGCCGTGGCGATTGCGGTTTCGAACGCGGGCGGTCTGGGTTCCCTGCCTTGTGCCATGCGACAAAATCAATACGGATGCGGCCACCTGCCGCCCAATTTCTGCGTCAGCTCTTCTGCCGTATGCGCGACGATCGGTCCCAGCTGGCGGATTCGTTCATCCGAGAGGCGCGACGAGGGGCCCGCGAGCGAAATCGCGCCGAGCGGCTCGGCGTGCTCGTCATAGACCGT
>DATMNH010000282.1:0-4037 GCA_035568975.1 Casimicrobiaceae bacterium | reverse complement strand
TCGTCGCAGAGCGTAGCGACGGCGGGAAGCTACGTGTGACGTGCCCCTCCTGGGACGACGCCATAGCGATCCACCTGGGCGAATCCCTGGCCCTCGTGAATATCAGCGCACCGATGGCTTTGTGCCCCTCATGGGACGACGCGATAGCCATTCTGCGGGGCGAGTGCCTCGCGCTCGTGAGCATCGACCAGCAAGTGCATGTGCTCCGCGCGAAGGCCCCCCTCGGATCGAAATCCGAGATGTCGACATCGTGTAAATAGGCAGCGACGTGGCTGATGCCGCCTCTCGCATACCAGTCCCACAGCGAGGACGAATAACCCTCGGCAAAATCCTTTTCCGTCGAATTGGACCACGCTACGAAGTGGCACCGATCACGCCTGTGCTGCCTGCCAAAGCGGCGCGGCCCCCCAGCGCGAGACGCACAGCAGATCAACCGAGAAGTTCTAGCTCCCGGACCCCGATATCAATTCGCCGAACAGCTTCCAGGCTGTCCCATCGAATTTCATCAATTGCATCTGCTTAATCGGCGCGAAATCGTCTGCGCTTGTTGAGAGCGTGACCCCGGGCAGAAGCATCGGCAGCGCCAGATCGTGGAGGCTCGCCGCCTGCTTCATCACGTTCTCACGGGTTAGGTTGTCGCCGCTGGCCCTGAGCACAGCGACCATGGTCTGTGCGGAACAATAGCCGATAACGGTGAAGGCGTCGCTGATATTGCCCGTTGTGTTATATTTCTTCATCCAGGTCAGCCATTCCTTGTAATCAGGAGTATCTTGCCACTGCTCGTCGGTGGGATCTTTGTAGAAGGATACCGAGATAATGCCGACGCCCTTTTCGGGTCCGGCCGGCCGCATTACCGCTCCAACCGAGTTGCCTGGCATGCTGAGAAAAAACGTCGGCTTCCATCCGAGATCGGAGACCTTGCGAATGGCCTGAGCGGCGAATTTGGGGATAACCGCTGACACCAGGACGCTGGCGCCGCTAGCCTGCAGTGCCACGATTTGTGAATCGACGGTCGGATCGGTGGTCTCATAGGTTTTGGTGGCGACGATCATCTTATCGGCCTTATCGCCCAAGCCGTCGCGTAGTCCAATGAGGTAGTCCTTGCCAAAATCATCGTTCTGATAGAGCAGTGCGATCTTGGCGTCGGGCAGAGTTTTCAGGATGTAGCGGGCGTATATGCGCGCCTCGGTCTGATAGGTGGGTATCCACCCCATGGTCCAGGGATGATGCTTGGGATCGTTCCACTTGTTGGCGCCGGTGGTGACGAATAGTTGCGGCACCTTGTTGTCGTTCAGATAGCCCTGGATCGCGGTATTGGGTGGTGTGCCGAGCGTCCCGAACATCAACAGCACCTGATCTTCCTCGACCAGCTTGCGCACCACTTCGACGGTCTTGGGCGGGCTATAGCTGTCGTCGCGGCTGAGAAAGTTGACTTTGCGGCCGTTGATGCCGCCCTGGTCGTTGATCATGGCGAAGTAGGCAGCCTCTGACTTGCCGATGGTGCCGTAGGCCGAAGCCGGCCGCTATAGGGCACCGTGTTGCCGATCTTGATCTCAGTATCGCTGGCCCCCGGGCCATATTGCCCCGCGGCCCAACTCAGTCCGCCTGCTAGAACGAGGCCGGCCGCTGATAGACCGATGGCCTGTTTCATTGTCATGACGTCATCCCCATTTGCACTCCGTCGTCGCTTCCTCGTAGTCCTACACACGCATGTCCAGTCGCGCCCACTATACCGATAGACCGGGAATGAGGCTTGCTGGTCACCACGGCAAGGAGATATTTCCGGTCCTACGCAAATTAGGGCCGGGGTTAATACGCTTGGCGGGCTGCGGCTTCGGTGACGGCGAGGGTCTGTGACCCTTGAGTTGGTTTTCAAACCTGGCACTGATATCCGATGCCCCCCGCGTGCGCCCGGGGACGCGTCGTGCGCCGAATCGGCTTTCGCCCTCCGGAAATTCATTTTGCGTGGCGCGGCCGCTAGACTAGGCTTCGATCCCGTACACGGGACCGTCCGTAAAACCGTCTGCGCAAAGGAGCGCCCATGGCAGCGCTGACAGATCCTGGGCTTCCAGGCAGCTTTGCGTTCGACACGGTGATCTACGCCTCGGCGGGCAGCAACTACGGGGGCGTGCCGGCGTTGTCCCAGTACACGATCTACGACACGCCGGACCCCGCCTACGTCACGCCGCGGGTCAACATCTCGGTGTTTGCCAATCTAGGCATCGGCGCCCCGTGGCCCTTCCCGAACACGAGCGTGCCGCTCAACGGGCATGTCTGCATCCCGCGCGGACGTGGGCCGTTCCCGCTCGCCGTGTTCGCGCACGGCAATCACGATCCTCTCTCGAATTCGACGCCGGGCTATCTGTACCTCTGCTCGCTGCTCGCGTCGCAAGGGATCGTCGCGGCCACGATCGATGTGAACTTCCTGAACGGCGGCAACTTCGGCGAGAACGACGCGCGCGGGATCGTACATCTCGAGCACCTGAAGCAGTTCCGCACGTGGAACAGCACGGCGACCCATCCGCTGCACGGCAAGATCGACCTTAACCGGATCCTCATCGTCGGTCATTCGCGAGGCGGCGAAGGCGTGGGGCATGCGTCATTCTTCAATCCGCTGCCGGCGATAAAGCCCGACATCTTCAGTCCCACGGTGCCGCTCGACGGCTCGGCAGGTCTCGGCCCGTACCGATTCGCGCTCAGGTGCATCGCGGCGATCGCGCCGACCGACCGGCAATACACGCCGATCACCGGCCCGACCGTCGTCCCCGACCGCTACTTCCTCATCCACGGCAGCCGCGACGGCGACGTGTCGACGTTCGAGGGCTACAACACATTCAACCGCGCGCACGCCGTCGATTCGGCCAATCCGACCGTCTCCGACGGCAAGCTCAAGGCCCTGCTCTGGGTGCTGGGCGCAAACCACAATCAATTCAACTCGACGTGGCCCACCGAAACGCCGCCGGCGAGCACGATGCCCCGCGCCGACCAGGAACAGGTCGCTAAGGTCGCGCTGGGCGCGCTTGTGCAGGCATTGCTGCTCGATCGCGTCGAATACATGGACGTTTTGCGCGACCACGCGACCGCCGTCGCCTGGATGCCCGCGGGCGCCACGTTTGTGTCGCAATACCAGGATCCGGAACGCGTCTATCTACAGCACGAGCAGGAAGCCGTTGCGCCGCCACAGATCTCCCTGCCGGTACAGGGAACGGCCGCGGCCGACGCCGTGACCGCAACGCGCGTACTGAAGGATCTGGTGAACTCGTTTGCACCAATCACGACGATCACGCTGCGCCTCGAATGGAACGCGCCCGGGGCGCGCCTGCTCTTGCAGGTTTCACCCGTGACGTTGCCGGCGGGGCGGTACAAGGTGCTCGCGCTGCGCGTGGGACAATCCACCGAGCCTAAGAACGCGCCGAACCGCGACCAGGACTTTACGATCGAAGTCTCGAGCGGATCACGCACCGCGTCATTCCCCGCGGGCTCGGTCCATCGGCTCATCTATCCGGACGTCGTCTTTGGCGCCGGCAAGATCGTGATGCAGACGCTGCGCTTGCCGATTGCGTCGCTGGTCGAACGTGGCGTCGACCCGAGCGATATCCGCAGCGTCGCATTCCTGTTCGATCGGCGTTCGTCGGGGACGCTGTATGTCGGCGATATCCAGGTATCCAATTGATGCAATTTGAATCGAGCATGCGAGGATCCGCGCCATGAGAGCCTCCGACGCACCCCAGGCCATCGGCATTGAGGTTGTCGCCACGCAACCCACCAAAGCCGATCGTGCCACGCTGGCGATGTTCGAATCCACCGAGCGCAAGACGCTGCCCGGCCCGGCCTACATCGTGAAGGTTCGACTCAAGACCTTGCCCGAACCGACGTCGCGCGGCTTCGCGCTCTACGTCGGCGACCTCCGAATCCCGAAGTACTGGACCTACCGCCAGGGCATCTGGTTCAAGGTGTTCGATCCGCAGTTTTTCGTCGAACACAAGGGCGAGCCAATCCGTTTCTCGCTGAACGACACCGAATTCGTCAAGACGCGG
>DATMNH010000281.1:0-4146 GCA_035568975.1 Casimicrobiaceae bacterium | reverse complement strand
CGGATCGCACGTCGGCTGCGAGCATGGCGTCTGCGGCGCATGTCACGTGCGCGTGGACGGAACCGTGCTGCGCGGTTGCCTCTTTCTCGCGGTGCAGGCGGATGGCGCCGAGGTTCAGACCATCGAAGGATTGTCGGCGTCGGGCGAAATCGCGGATCTGCAGGAAGTGTTCGTCAGGCGCAATGCCATGCAATGCGGCTTCTGCACGCCGGGGATGCTGATGATCGCCGCGGATCTGCTGGCGCGGCGCGAAGTACTGTCGCGCGAGGCCATTAGAGACGCCCTGTCGGGCAACTATTGCCGGTGCACCGGCTACCAATCCATCGTCGACGCGATCGAAGAAGTCGCGCGCGCCCGGAACGGACTCGCAGCATGACCGAGCGCCACGGACCCTTGGGTCGAGCAGTGCCACGCGCCGACGCGCGCCGCCTGGTTGCCGGTGCGGGATGCTATGTGGATGACATCAGCACGCCCGGGGCCCTACACGTAGCCTTCGTGCGCAGCACCCATGCGCACGCGGCGATTCTCTCCATCGACACCGAGGCGGCGGCTCTCATGCCCGGCGTGGTACGCGTCGTCCGTGCAACCGATCTGCAGCGGATCTGCAAACCGATGCAGGTAGCGATGCCGGCGCTCGACATGCCGACGGCCAGTGCGCATTTCCCCCTCGCATTGGACGAAGTGTGCTGGCAGGGCGCCCCCGTGGTCGCCATCGCGGCGCATTCGCGTGCGCAAGCGGAAGATGCCGCCGAACACGTGCTGCTCGAGTACGACGAATTGCCTGCAGTAGTGGATGCGGAGCAGGCACTGAAACCGGACTCCCCGCCTGTCGTGCGCGGCCGACACGGCAATCTCGCGCTGGATCGCACTTTCGGCACGAACAATGGGGCGGCGAGTTTCGCGTCCGCGGCAACCGTGGTCGAGCAGCGCATCGTCTTTGATCGCCAGACCGGCGTGTCGCTCGAGTCGCGCGGCATCATTGCCGCTTTCTCGCCGCTGTCGGGCGAGCTCACCGTGCACATGTCGCATCAATCGCCTTTCCAGATGCGCGACGTATTCTCCGACCTGCTCAGTCTGCCGAATCACAAGGTGCGCGTAGTGTGTCCGGACGTGGGCGGCGCCTTCGGACTGAAGCTGCATGCCTATCCCGAGGAACTCTCGGTCGCGGCCATTGCCGTACTGCTGGGTCGAACGATCCGATTTCAGGCGGATCGGCTCGAGTCGTTCCTGAGCGACACGCACGCGCGAGAAGCGGTCGGGGTCGCGCGTCTGGCGCTCGATTCGGCGGGCCGTTTCCTGGCGATCGACGTCGAGGCGCTGTCGGGGCTCGGTGCCTACCAAGCCTATCCCCGCGGCAGCGTCGGCGAAGGCCTGCATATGGCACAGATGGTCGGCGCGCCATACCAGTTCAACCATTTTCGAGCCCGACTACGTGCCGTGCATCAGAACAAGCCGCCGACCGGGGCCTACCGCGGCGTCGGTCAGCCGCTGGCGTGTACGTTGACGGAAACCCTCGTCGACCGCGCGGCGCGCACCATCGGCATGGATCCGGCGGAACTGCGCCGCCGCAATTACCTATGCGTCGAGCGCGCCTCGCACACGACGCCGGCGGGGCTGGAGATGAGTGCGGTGTCGCTGCACGCCTGCTTGGATGCGCTGCTCGCGATGATGCAGTACGAGGATCTACGCCGAGAGCAGCAGCGTTTGCGCGACCAGCGGATCTATCGCGGCATCGGCATGGCGTCGTTTATCGAGCTGACGGGGGTCGGCTCCGCGGTGTACGGCGCCAACCAAATCGCGGTTCCCGCGCAAGAGGGCTGCAGCGTACGGCTCGAGCCTTCGGGTACCGTGCTGTGCCACTCGAGCGCCACCGATCAAGGCCAGGGCGTGCGCACCGGCATTGCGCAGATCGTCGCGCAAACGTTGGGTATCGGCGCCACGGATGTGACGGTACGAGCCGGCGACACGGCGTCATCGCCGGTCGGCGGCGGCGCGTGGGCATCCAGAGGCATAGCCATCGGCGGTCAAGCGGCGTTGCTGGCGGCCGAGGACTTGCGCGCCAAGATTCTCGAACTCGGGGCGCGCATCCTTCTAACCCCGGCCGAGCAGATCGACATCGCGGACGGCGTCCTTCGCAGTACTACGACTGCGCGAACGCTGTCTTTTGCCGAGCTGGCAAACATCGCCTACTTTCGGCAACACCAGTTGCCCGCGGGTGGCTGCCCTGAACTGTCCGCCACACGCCACTACGTTTCGCAAGGTTTCCCGTACTTGACCGCCAACGGCATGGTGGGCTGTCTCGCCCAGGTCGACATCGAAACCGGCATGATCGAGGTACTCAAGCTCTGGGTCGTGCACGACTGCGGCCGCGTCGTCAATCCGCTGCTCGTCGACGAGCAAATCCGCGGCGGCGTCGCGCAGGGCATCGGCGGCGTGCTCTACGAACACTGCGAATACTCCGAGAGCGGACAGTTATCGAACGGCACCTTGGCCGACTACCTCGTGCCCATGGCCGGCGAACTGCCCGACATCGAGGTGGCCCATGTGGCAAGCGTCGCCGCCCAGACGTCGCTCGGCGCCAAGGGCGTCGGCGAGGCCGGCACCATCGGCGCAGGCGCCGCCTTGTGGAACGCGGTGAACGATGCCCTGGCCGCGCTCGGAGCCGCCATGGAGCAGCAGCCCTTCAGTCCGGACCGCGTACTGCGAGCGCTGGCGATCGCTGCACGTAGGCGCAAATCAGCAGCGGTCGCCGCGGCCGCCGACATCGATCCCGTCGACGCATAAGGGTAAAAGAATTCATGGAACTCGTGGGCCAAGTCGATCTGAACGCCACTCCCGAGATGATTTGGACCGCGTTATTCGATCCTGCCGTCTTGCAGCGATGCTTCCCGGGCTGCAAGTCGGTCGAGCGTAAATCGGAGAGTGAATACGCAGCCGTTCTGCAAGTCAAAGTAGGACCCTTGAACGCCGGCTTCAACGGCCTGATCACGCTCACGGATCCCGAATATCTCACCGCCGTGACGCTGTCGGGTACGCTGAACGGGGCGGGAGCTGGTTTTGCAAGAGGCTCCGCCCGCATCACTTTGCAGCGCCGAGAGTTCGTGACCGAGCTTTCCTACAGCGCGGATTTACGGCTGGGCGGGAAGCTCGCAGCGGTGGGCGATCGCTTGTTCGGAACCGCGGTCAAACGCAACATCGCGGACTTTCTCGCATCCTTCGCCGCGTTTGTCGACGCGGGCGGCAAAGATGCCGCGTCGTGCCTGGCGTCGCTCTGATCATGATTTCGATCCGCAGCATCGAAACCATCCTCTTGGATCTGCCGATGATCCGGCCGCATCTTCTGGCGATGACGGTCATGCAGGTGCGCACGCTGCTGCTGGTGCGCGTGCTGTGCAGCGACGGCATCGAGGGAGTCGGTGAGGCCACCTCGATCGGCGGATTGGCATATGGCGAGGAGAGTCCCGAAGGCGTGAAACTGTGCATCGATAGCTTCATCACTCCGGCGATTCGCGGGATCGCCGCGACCAATATCAACGCCGCCATGGAGCTGATCGGGCAGGTCGTCCAAGGCAATCCGTTCGCGAAGGCCGCGATCGAAACAGCGCTGCTCGACGCGCACGGCAAACGGCGCTCGCTCAGCGTCTCGGAGTTGCTGGGCGGTTCGGTGCGCAGCACGCTGCCCGTACTCTGGACGCTGGCGAGCGGCGATACGCAGCGCGACATCGACGAAGCGGAAAAGATGCTCGAGTTGCGCCGTCACCGCGTCTTCAAATTAAAGGTGGGGCGCAAGTCCGCAAAGGAGGATTTGGCCCACGTGCTCGAGATCAAGCGAGCGCTCGGCGAGCGCGCCGGCGTGACCGTCGATGTGAATCAACACTGGGACGAGGCGCGGGCGGCGCGCTCGATCGCTATCCTCGAGGAGGCGGGCATCGATCTCATCGAGCAACCGATCGCGAAACACAACCGCGCCGGGATGGCGCGGCTGGCCGCGCGTTTCATCGTACCGCTCATGGCCGATGAGGCCCTCTATGGCCCGGAAGACGCGTTCGATCTCGCACGTCAGGCCGCAGCCGACGTATTTGCGTTGAAGGTCGTCAAATCGGGAGGCTTGCATGCAACGCGTCGCACCGCCGCGGTGGCCGACGC
>DATMNH010000280.1:0-9933 GCA_035568975.1 Casimicrobiaceae bacterium | reverse complement strand
CGGTGTATTCACCGTGCTTCAGCTTGCCCTTGTCTTTGCGCTTGTCGGCACGCTGGCGGAAGATATCCCCGGGATTTGGCTGGAGCAGTTCATGCTGCTGACGATCGGCGCGATGGCGGGGACCGCAATCGGGCTGCTGATTTCGGCGGTCGTCAACACCCGCGACCAGGCGACCATGATCGTTCCCCTGGCCCTGGTGCCGCAGCTGATCCTGGCCGGGGTGCTGGTGCCCAAGCTGCCGAACCTGGCGGAGATGCTGGCCAAGGTAGGGGTCAGCGGCTACTGGCTGACCGAAGCGATGAAGTCGGTGTTCATCGCCGCCGAGGGGCCGATCCGGATGATCGATCCGCGCACGGGCTCGCTTATGGAGATGACCGCAGAACCAGCCGGCCGGGGCGCCGCGATCGTCGCGCTGCACGCCCTGGCATTCTTGCTGATCGCCTATCTGGTGACTCTGCTGCGCCACGGCGCGCGCAGGCGCGGCGCCTGAACGCACGCGGGCCGCCCCGTGCACGACGATGAAGCGCCAAGGTTAGTTGTCACTCCCGTCACGATATGCAGCGATCGCCTCTCAGGCACACCTGCGGGTGGGGCGTCAAGATCCACCCCTATACAACTGCGTGAACCTGTATCACTGGGGGTTGGATGACGCCGACAACAACGGAACGCTCTTACCCCTGTTCGAACGCCCCTATTCCAAAAAACGGGCAAGACTTCTACTGAGGATCGCGGCCTATTAGAACGGAAACTCCGTTCGCTCCAACGCGGGTGTGAAGGCCCCGCGACGTTCAGGGACGTTCAGATATGCAGCGGGAGCGTCTCGTCCCGCTAAAAAATGTTGCACAATATTGCTACGGTCTTGAGCGACATCGTCGGGCTAGGCGGTTTGTCGACGGAGTGTGCGAAACACTTTCTTGAAAGAGCCCACGGTGCCGCTGCTGCCCTGGCGAGTGACGCAGAATCGAGCTCGGTAACCTACCGCGTTTTTCAACAGTATCGTTTATTTTCGGACCTGACGCGAAGCTTGAGGCCGAAGCACGCGCAAACGCGCGAGTATGGGCCAAGCCGAGACTAAGAATTTGGAGTTATGAGTACACGCCCTAACTCTTGAAGCACATGCGGGGGAGAACCCGCCATGAAATCATGAGACCATCGTTCCAGGCGGCTGGCCGCGATCCTGTTGGCGGGAATTTGCCTCGCACCGCTTGCCGCGAAGGCGCGGGACGCGATGACACTTCAACCTCCTTTCGCAAAATTTCAGACCAACAAATTGCTTGCCGATTGCTTTGCGCCCGGGGAGCCGCAAGATGCACACACATTTGTTGACGACGACGGCGGCTGCGGCATTGCTCGCGGCTACGTCCGCTCAAGCGAGTAGGATTTTCCAAGAACAACCATGTCGTCGCACGAACGGCTCGCGGCCATTCGGGCTGCCGCTGCCGAAGCAGCCGCGCCTGCGTGCGACCGCGGTGCTGGCGACTGCCGCGCTCAATCTCGCCGCGCGCATTGCTATTCCAATCATCGTTTTGAGCGGTGTCTCCGGGGTGGCCTTTGCGCAAAACGCAACATGGCTAGGCACCCTCTCTTCTGACTGGAACACCGCGGGCAACTGGAACCCGAATGTCGTCGTCCCAACCGGAATAGCTACATTCAATCCATCGACTCCAACCTCGATTACGTTCTCAGCTCCTTCTACTGTCCAAACCCTGGCATTCAATGCGCCGGGCTATACTGTCAATTTGCGGGACTTGACTATCACTGGCAACGGGATCCAAGCCACTCCGACGAACGTCCGACTTTAAACGGGGGGAGTGCCCACTTAAGGCCTGCCGGCGCTGGATGCGGTCAGCGGCCAGCCCTGGGCCGACTTCGGCAAGCGTCGCGGTCTACGGCTCGTTCACGCAATCAGGCTTTTATGTCGATGCGCTGGCGGGCTACGCCTATTACAACAACCAGGTGCATCGCCAGATCTTGATCCCCGGCCTGGACCAGCGCACCGCCACCGGCAGCACCGGCGCCAACCAGTTCCTCGGCCAGATCGAGGGCGGCTACAAGTTCGACGTCTATGCACCCGCCGCCGCGACCATCACGCCGTTCGGCCGCTTCCAGATTACGAGCGCGACGCAGAATGGGTTCAGCGAGTCGGGAGCGCAAATGCTCGACCTCAACGTGTTTCAGCAGACGACGAATTCGCAGCGCACCACCATCGGTGCCGATCTGGCGGGCGCCATCGGCATCGGCGGGGACAGGAAGCTCAATCTCGATTTCAGGCTGGGCTGGATGCACGAGTTTGCCGATACCGGCCGGCCGATCACCGCGGCCTTTGGCGGCGCACCGGGGAGCGCCTTTACCGTGTTCGCCGCCCCGCCGGGGCGCAACTCGGCGGTGCTCGGCCTCTCGGCCATGGCCAACATCGCCGCGGCGACGCAGCTCTACCTGCGCTACGATGGCGAGATCGCCACTGGCACCGACAACCACGCCGTCAACCTCGGCGCACGCTTCTCCTGGTGAGACGGCTGGCAACTCGCCAACTTAGGGTTGTGACGAAGTCCGTTGGGTCAAGGGGTGATGGATAGGCCCATACGGACTACGAGCGCCCCAAAATGTCGTCCCAAAGATTTGTCCCTGAGGTTACTGAGCGATCGCAAACGATTGCGCGCTACCGTCATCGACTAGCTTGCCTTCCCCTGCGGTGTGAAGTTTGTTGTTTTTGTAGGCACACAGAGAAGGGGGGCAGGATGGAGTGGAACCGAAAGTATTCGCTGCGCAGTTATCTGCGGCGGCGTTATGGGTCGTGCCGGTACTCGCTTATGTCACGTCATTCGTAGCAATACGCATCGTCGGCTACCTGGATGACTGGCTCCAATGGTCCTGGGAATGGCACATGGAAGTCGACACGGTTCATTCCGTGTTGCAAGGCCTGGTTGCTGCAACGATCTCGTCTATCGTCTTTGCCTTCAGCTCCCTGTTGGTTGCGATCCAGGTTGCCAGCGCGCAGCTCAGTCCTCGAGTCATTGCCGCGACCTTGCTGCGCGACAACACCATCCGGCTTGTCGTCGCGCTTTTCGTGCTCACCCTGAGCTTTGGCCTGGGCACCCTGGCAAGATCGCAGACGCAGGTTCAGTATCTGCTCCTCAGCTGTGCGGTGGTTCTGGCCGGCACCTCGACAGTCGCCTTCATTTATCTGATCGACTACGCGGCGCGGCTGCTGCGACCGGTCAGCATCGTGTGGCGGCTGGGTGAGGAGGGATTGTCGGTAATAGAACAGGTCTATCCCTCGAAGATCAAAGGAAAACATATACGGTCGAAGCCGCACCCGTCGTTGGGAACGCCGGGTCGGATCATCGTGCACCAGGGCGTGTCCGCAATCATCCTGGCGCTCGATCTTGAGACGCTTCGGCTTGAGGCCGAACGCTCCAACGGCATCATCGAGTTTAGCCGCCAGGTCGGCGATTTCCTTGCTGTGGGGGAGCCGCTGTTCCTGTTGTACGGCGGCTCCGCCGAGGCGGAGGATCGCGTACTTCGCGGGGCGGTCGCGACTGGCCCGGAGCGTACCATCGAGCAGGATGCGACTTTCGCGTTTCGGGTCATCGTGGATATCGCCATCAAGGCGCTGTCGAAGGCAATCAATGTCCTACCACCGCCGTCGTTGCGATCGACCAATTGCACCGCCTGCTCCACGTCGTCGGCCGCCGCCATCTCCACGATGACGTGATCATGGACAGCTCCGGCAAACCCAGGGTCATTTTCAGGACACCCGGCTGGGACGACTTTGTCCAGCTGTCCTGCCGGGAGATCCGGCTGTACGGAGCCGAAAACTACCAGGTCGCGCGGCGCCTCAGGGCTATGCTCGATAACCTCGTGGTTAGCCTTTTTGAGGCGCGCCATGCCGCCTTGCTGAAGGAGCTCGAACTTCTGGACCGCACACTCGATCGCCTGGATCTTTTGCCTGATGATTTGGCGTTGGCGCAGACTTCGGATCTGCAGGGGTTGGGAGCGCCAATCCGCGATCCGCGACTGAAGGGACCCGTGACACTCTCCTAAGCGCCTTCTGGCAGTTTCAGGTCAGCGCCGTGAAGAGCCTCGCGAGATCCGACGCCGATGTGTCTTATGATGCTCGTGGCTTCGACCATCGTGATGCTTCAACGAACCCCTGGTCCTCGCGACCGAGTATCTTCGTAGTCTGAGTCGCTATACATAGATCGCTTTTGGACTTGCTAAACTCAATGGTTCGCGCACAGCGCCTAACGCGAGATCTGCTAAGGGTCCGAGTCGGGCCACGTGCGGTGGTGCTGCCACACTCGCGCCACGGAAGCGGGCTGGAGATAAGCCGACCTGCCGCGGGGGCCCCGACGGGTCCTTGTGACCAGGAAGCACGTGAGCCGCGACAGCAATCCTAGAACGCCACGGAGCAAGCATAGTAGAGTTTGACGTGCTGTACGCTCCAGCCTTGCTGAACGATTTGCCTGACCGGACTTAGTCAACCGTGCAAGAGCTGAAGTCGGCGGCCGTCATCGAGCCACAGCAGGATCAGTAGCCACGGATCGCCTCGACTATGAGGATCGGCATTATTTCGGATACGCATGGTCTTCTTCGGCCTGAGGTCACCGAACGACTCGCGGGCGCCAACTACATCATTCATGCTGGGGATATCGGCCGCCCTGAGGTGATTTCAGGACTGCGTAAAATCGCACCGGTAACGGCAATAAGTGGAAACATCGATAGGGGAGAGTGGGCGGCCCGGTACCCGGACACTGCGCTCATAAAGCTAGGCGGCCGGTCTTTCTACGTGCTTCACAACCTCAAAGAGCTGGAGCTCGATCCGGCCGCTGCCGGAATCGATGTGGTTGTGTCAGGACATTCGCATCGGCCGAAAATCGAGACTGTTGGGGGCGTCCTCTATCTCAATCCAGGAAGCGCCGGGCCACGCCGTTTCACCTTACCCATTGCACTCGCGACGCTTGAGCTAACCGGCGACGCGCTCCGGCCGTTCATCCATCACATTGGCAAGATGCCCTCTCAAAAATAGCGATTTTGCCGTGGTGAACGCCCGTGTTGAGCCCAAAGGCAACACCATCACCATTACCAAGCAAGCGTCAGGCACCGCAAAAATCGACCCACAGATGGCTGCATTCAATGTGCGGTCGCTTGGATGGCCGCAAATCCGGCGTCGTCGCAAACTAGCATCTTTGTGATCTAGGCCGTCTCATGTACGAGGGCCTGGCCCATAATCATGTCATGTCCGTTCCCGGGCCCTAAAGCGGACTCGGTCGCGTCCCTCGGAATTTCGCAAAAGTGCCAAAAGCGAAAGTAATTGTGGACGGCACCTGGCGGACCGGTCGATTCGCGAAAGCTCCGTCGGTTCAAGGGTCTGGAACTGGAACGGCAGCGCCGCGCCCGGTACCGCTTATGCAGTCCAGAGCCGACCTTAATGCGCCCGTAGCGCCGAACTGTTACGAGAACGCGGCGGTCCGTGGGTTGGCGCGTTGCGTCGACCCCGGTTTAGCCATTGGCGGCGGAGGCAAGCATGGGCCCTGCGATCGTGGATGTGGCGGAACAAGCGCGTTTGAACGAGGCGCGCGAGGCGCAGGTCCCGTGGAAGAAATGGGGGCCGTATCTCAGCGAGAGGCAGTGGGGCACGGTCCGTGAGGACTACAGCGAGGACGGCAACGCCTGGAACTACTTCACCCACGACCA
The DNA here is from genome assembly GCA_035568975.1 of Casimicrobiaceae bacterium. GTDB lineage: Bacteria > Pseudomonadota > Gammaproteobacteria > Burkholderiales > Casimicrobiaceae > PALSA-1003. The sequence goes on along the minus strand of DATMNH010000280.1, from coordinate 4,236 downwards.
GGCGCGGTCGCGCGCCTACCGGTGGGGCGAGGACGGGCTCGGCGGATTGAGCGACGACAGGCAGCTGTTGTGCTTCGGGCTGGCGTTGTGGAACGAGCGCGACCCGATTCTCAAGGAGCGCCTGTTCGGGCTCACGAACAGCGAGGGCAACCACGGCGAGGATGTCAAGGAGTACTACTTCTACCTCGATAGCACGCCCACGCACTCGTACATGAAGTACCTGTACAAGTACCCGCAGCGCGAGTTTCCCTATCGCGACCTGGTCGAGACCAACCGGAATCGATCGCGCGAGGAGCTCGAGTACGAGTTGCTCGATACCGGCATGTTCGACGGCGACCGCTACTTCGACGTGTTCGTCGAGTACGCCAAGGCCAGTCCGGAGGACGTGCTGGTCCGCATCACCGTGCACAATCGCGGGCCCGAGTCGGCCCGCCTGCGCGTCCTGCCGACCCTGTGGTTCCGCAACACCTGGTCGTGGGGCGAGGACGCGCGCAAGCCGTCGCTGCGGCAAGCGGCGCCGAGTGCCGTTCAGGCGGCGCACCCCGACCTCGGCGAATACTGGTTGCACTGCGACGGCGCCCCGGAGCTGCTGTTCACCGAGAACGAGAGCAATGCACAGCGCCTGTGGGGCCAGCCAAACGCGTCGCCGTACGTCAAGGACGCATTCCACCGCTCGGTGATCTCGCGGCAGGCCGAGGCGGTGAATCCCGCCGGGGCCGGGACCAAGGCGGCCGCCCACTATGCCCTCGAGGTGCCGGCGGGCGGCAGCACGACGGTCCGCCTGCGCCTGTCGGCCAAAAGGTCCGAGGATGCCTTCGGTGATTTCGAGACCGTGTTCGCGAGCCGCATCGCTGACGCCGACGAATTCTACCAGCGGATCGTGCCGAGGTCGCTCACCGAGGATCAGCGTCGCGTCCACCGCCAGGCGATGGCCGGCGTGCTGTGGGGCAAGCAGTACTACTACTTCGACCTCGAGCGCTGGCTGCGCGAGCACCACAGCCATCCATTGCAGGAGGCCGCCGTCGGCGGTGTGCGGAACGCGGAATGGTTCCATATGCTCAACGCCGACGTGATCTCCATGCCTGACAAGTGGGAGTACCCGTGGTACGCGGCGTGGGACCTGGCCTTCCACACGATCACCCTGGCGCAGGTGGATTTCGACTTCGCCAAGGAGCAGCTGCTGCTGATGCTGCGCAACCTGTACTTCCATCCGAGCGGGCAGATCCCCGCCTACGAATGGAACTTCAGCGACGTCAATCCACCGGTGCATGCCTGGGCCACGCTGTGGCTCTACAAGTACGAGAAGCAGCTCGGCCGGGAGGACCGCAGGTTCCTGGAGCACTCGTTCCATGGCCTGATGCTGAATTTCAACTGGTGGGTCAACCGCAAGGACCCGGCCGGGCGCAACGTCTTCGCCGGCGGCTTCTTGGGCCTCGACAACATCGGCATCTTTGATCGCAGCGCGCCGCTGCCGACCGGCGGCTCACTGGAGCAGGCCGACGGTACGGCGTGGATGGCGTTCTACTGCCAGAGCATGCTGGAGATCGCCCTCGTCCTGGCCGAGACCGACACAGTCTACGAGGAGATCGCCTTCAAGTTCGTCCAGCACTTCATGTGGATCGCCTACGCCATGGACCGTCGCGGCGAGCATCGCGACGAGATGTGGGACGAGCAGGACGGCTTCTTCTACGACGTACTGCGGCTGCCCGATGGCCGGGCGATGCGTTTGAAGGTGAGGTCGCTGGTCGGCCTGCTGCCGCTCTGCGCATCGGCGGTGATCGAGTCCGATGCCGTCGAGCGCTTGCCCAGGCTGATGGCGATGGTCGCGCAGTTCCGGGATCGCCATCCGGAGTTGGTATCCCAGGTGGCGCCGACGGAAGCAGGCTTCATCGGCCGCAACGGGCGCAGGCTGCTGTCGATTCTGAACCGGCGGAAGCTCGAGCGCGTGCTCGGCTACCTGCTCGACGAGAACGAGTTCCTCGCACCGCACGGCATCCGCTCACTGTCGCGCCATCACTTGGAACATCCGTTCGTATTCCATGTCGATGGCCACGAATACAAGGTCCAGTACCTGCCGGCCGAATCGAACACCGGCATGTTCGGCGGCAACTCCAACTGGCGCGGCCCGGTATGGATGCCGGTCAACGCCCTGATCGTCCGGGCGCTGGTGAACCTGTACGCCTTCTACGGCGACGAGTTCACGGTCGAATGCCCAACCGGCTCGGGGCACCGTATGACTCTGTTCGAAGTGGCACAGGAGATCGTGCGCCGGCTGACGAGCACTTTCCTGCGCGACGCCGACGGGCGGCGGCCGGTCTACGGCGGAACGACCCGGTTCCAGGACGATCCGCACTGGCGCGACCTCATCCTGTTCTACGAGTACTTCCACGGCGACAATGGCGCCGGCCTCGGAGCCAGTCACCAGACAGGATGGACCTCGCTCGTCGCCCCCCTGCTGGACCTGTTCGGCCGGGTCGACGCCAGAACCTTGCTCGAGGTCGAGCGCGGCAGCATCTTGGCCAGGGTCGTTCGGGAACAGGTCGGCGGAGAGCCGGTGAGAACGGGTTGAGGAGCGGCCATGTCCGATCCACGCTACCCGGCGCTTTACCAGATCAACACCCGCGTCTGGTTGACCGGAGCTCTCGCGCCCGCTGGGCAGGCGCGCGACCCTGGACGATGTGCCTGACGCCGAGCTCGACCGGCTGGCGCGGCTGGGGCTCGACTGGCTGTGGTTTCTGAGCGTCTGGCAGACCGGCCCGGCGGCGCAGATGGTCTCGCGCGCGCATCGCGGCTGGCGCCGCGAGTTCGAGGAAACGCTGCCCGAGCTTAACGAGGATGACATCGCCGGCTCGGGATTCGCCATCCGGAGCTACACCGTGCATCGCGACCTCGGCGGCGATTAGGCACTCGAGCGCCTGCGGAGGCGACTGCAGGAGCGCCGCCTGAAGTTGATGCTCGACTTCGTCCCCAGCCACATGGCACCGGATCACCCGTGGATCGACGAGCATCCCGGCTACTTCGTCCACGGCAGCGAGAGCGACCTGGAGCGCGCGCCGCGCAACCACTGTCGCGTGCAAACGAAGAACGGCCCACTGGTATTGGCTTATGGCCGCGATCCCTACTTCGATGGTTGGCCCGACACGCTGCAGCTCAACTACGGCAACCCGGCATTACAGCAGGCGATGATCGGCGAGTTGGAGCGGATCGCCGGCCAATGCGACGGCGTCCGAGCAGATCATCGGCGACCGGTGACCTCATGGGGTGCGACAAGGTCGGCCCCCCATTGATCTATTTGCGGGCGAAAATGTGGGCCTGGGGACGAGGGTTTGGCGCTCAGATTTTTTAGCCGACCCACCCCCCACCTATGCCGTCCCGGGAAGTGCCGGATCCGAAGTCGCCGCCACTGGCTTATCGGGCAACTCGCAGCGGTCAAGTGGTTTGAAATCACATGTACGCAAATACCCACGATTTTTAACCGGTCTTGAAGCGCCGGGAGCCAATCGCTCGATTTAATGATCAACGGGCCTGACTATTTTGCAAACGTCTCGCGCTTGATTGGGCGTGGCGGCATAGTCGTTTGCGGGTGCTACCCGTGCGTCGCCGCAGACTCCACGGGCTGCTGACAGAAATTACGCGCAGCGAACCCCAGGACCAGGGGACGATCGCCCACGCTCTTACCGATGCTGGACTCTCTCTCTAGCATTGTGACAATGCGCGACCACTCCCGCAGTTAGCCCAGCATTCCAGCCAGTTGTTGGCTGACTGGAAAAGTCCAGTTCTGACCACAGTTTCAAAGCAGCAAGTCACCGTGCAGCCGTGAGCAGGCGGGGCCTCGTCCAGACAAGCATGAAAGGTGTTGCCCTTGAGCGCCTCTATCCGCACACAAATCGGCATGCTCGTCATCGCCACGAGCGTCGTACAATTTGCCAACGGCTTCTTCGGCACCTACATCTCATTGCGAGTGGCAATTGAGGGCTTCGACGTTCCCGGCCTGGTACTCAGCGCCTATTTCGCCGGCTTCACCCTGGGCGCGTTTCGTTGCGGCAGCATCATCGAACGGATCGGTCACATTCGGGCGTACGCCGCATTTGCCGCCTTGGTCGCCGCCGCCGTTGCCATAATGCCGCTCCTGATTGGATCGCTCGCCTGGGTCATCCTGCGTGCGATCGTTGGCTTCGGTTGTGCCGGTATTTTCGTCACAACAGAGAGCTGGCTGACCGCAAAGGCCCTCCCATC
>DATMNH010000279.1:0-12945 GCA_035568975.1 Casimicrobiaceae bacterium | reverse complement strand
CGGTACCCAGAGCCGTGTGCGGCCCCGGCGATCACGCCGAATCCGCGCTGCAGGGGCAGGTGCCGGCGTACTTGCGGGCGGCAGGCTTTCAAGGGTTCAACTGCAACCTGCAGCTTATCGGTCAGAGCAAGGGCGACGGCGCGAATTGGCAGACGACCGAGTTCAAGGACAGTGCCGGTCACATCTGTGGCTACCACGGGACCGCATTTACTACGGCCAATCGAACACACGTGGGTGTGCCGGTCATCGATGTCACCAACGCCACTAGCCCGACGCCGACCGGCTATCTCACCACGACGTCGATGCTTGATCCCTGGGAGTCGCTCAAGGTTAACGAACGGCGTCAGCTGCTCGCCGCGGACAATGGTCATAACGGCGGTGGCGGCCCGGAGGTGGACATTTACGACATATCGGCTGATTGCCGGGTCCCGCAACTGCTTGCCTCGGTAGCGGTCGGGACCGCTGGCGGCGGCGGTGATGTGGCGCCTGTCGTCGGTCACGAGGGCGCTTGGGCGCCCGATGGGCTGACCTACTACGGTGGCGATCTCAGGACCAACGGGGGGCAGTATTACGCCGTCGATACCAGCAATCCACGCGCTCCTCAGTTGATCACGACTTGGCACCCTGGGATCGCGAACGTGCACGGTATGTCGATCACGGACGACGGGAATCGTGGATATTTCGTATCGCTGGGGTTCGGAGACAACCTGGCCGACCCCACTGCGCCCGCCACCAACGGGCTCTTGATTTATGACACCAGCCAGATTCAGGCGCGTGTGCCCAACCCACAGGTGCCGCTGATCAGCAAGCTCTTATGGAAGGACGGCTCCGGTGCGCAGCACACGATCCCGGTCAAGATCGGCGGCAAGCCTTATGTCATCTTCGTCGATGAAGCCGGTTCTGGTGGTTTCGCCAGCCTGACCCAGTTTAACAACGCATGCGCTAACGGTTTTCCGCCGTTCCCCATGGCCCGGATCATCGACATCGGCGATGAGACCAATCCCGCGATCGTATCGCGGCTGATGTTGGAGATACACGCTGCCAAATCGTGTTCGATAGTTCGCCCCGACATCGTGGGTCTCTCCACCTTCACCTACGGCAGCCACTACTGCAGCGTGGATAACAAGCGCAACGCGACGACGCTGGCTTGCGGCTATTTCAGTTCCGGCATCCGTGTGTTCGACATCCGTGATCCACTGCAACCCAAGGAGATCGCCTACTACAACCCTGCCGGAGTGACCATCGCGAGCCCCGGGTCTAACCATGTCCGCGCCGGAGGTTGGGTCGCCGGCGGTCCCGACTGGTGCTCGGCGCAGGTTCATCTTGACGCGGCGAGGGGAACGCTCTGGACGACTTGCCAGGACAATGGTCTAGTGATGTTGAAATTCACAAACGGCGTATGGCCGTTCCCGGAGAGCTCCACGCCGCCGGGTGAACAAAACTAGCGAGGACGGCGAGCGTCTAGCGACGGTTGCGTCGTCACCCCGAACGCTCCGGCGGATACTCGCTGGAGCGTTCGTTTGTTGGGCCTGCGTGCGGGGCGAGCGCCGCCTGCCATAAAGCTTGGTTCGTTCGAAGAATCCCCCGGGGATTGTGGCGTTGTCGCCGCCGGCGCGCACAGCGACAGCATGGAGAGCCTCCGCATCGTCGCGGAGGGCCGCTACGGAGATTCCTTTTGTCCGCTCGCGTTCGGTCCGCCCCCGTGGGCTCTCAAATGTGCTTCGAGTCCCTCCTGCACCTGCCGCAACTGCTCGGGGGTCTCCACCAGCGATCCAGGCTTTGATTGGGACACCGCGGGGCGCGGCTGGCTTCCCGTTCCTTTGGGCAACACCCAAACGTTGAGGATCCGCTGTTGCTGCGGACAGCGCGGGTTGCGTACTTGAGTCATGCTGACGTTTCCAGAGGGCAGCAGCCTTCCCAACAAATCACCGGGCCGAAGGTCCGCGTCGAGGCTTACGATGGGATCGCTCTCCGCGTCGTAGCGCAGTTGAAAGTCGAGCGCCTCTGCCATCCGCTTCAGGACAAGAGACACGTGTGCGTCACGCGCGACGAGATGCACCCTGGAAGTACAATCGCGACTGCTGATTCGGATCTCCTCGGCCAACGCTGCTGGAGCAGACAGGAGCACAATCGCCCCAAGCCCGACACCGAGGGTCGGATTCACGACCGAATGTCCGAAGCGGCGACCGCGAAGCAGCGCAGGCCGCCGTTCATCGTTGCCAGTCCTCTCCGCTGTCGTGGCGATCATCGTGGTGGTGGCATTGTGGTTTGTCTTCAAGCCGCAACGTTCTGAGCTGCGAGTGCCAACGAGCGCCATGACTGCCGGAGTGAATGCGGCCGGCAATGAGCGCTCCTGCCGACATTCTAGCGCAGGCAGGGCCCAGTATTTCCACCCGCAACAGCGTCTTCGAGCCTGCTGCAAAGATGGCGACGCCTAGTCGCTATAATCCGGCTTCAGTAGCCAGTTCGCGAGCCTCAATGCGGTTCCCATATCCATGGCTTGTGCTGATTCTTGCCACGATCCTGGTGGCTTGCGCGCCCGAAAAGAATGGTGCGGCTCGCTCGCGAGCTGAGGCGCCGCAGGAGCGCTTCGTCGATGCAACCGAATCGACCGGGATTCGTTTTCAACACTTCAACGGGAGAAACGGCGAGTTCTACTATCCCGAGATCATCGGGTCGGGTATCGCTTTGTTCGACTATAACAACGACGGCAAGCTCGACATTCTGGTCCTGCAGGGTACGCCGCTTGGTCCTGGCGAATACCCCAACGCACCCAAGGAGCCCTGCGCGGCGCGCCTGTATCGCAACGATCTCGCGATGAACCCCGACGGTTCGCGCAATCTCAAGTTTACCGATGTCACGGAGGCTTCCGGACTCTGCTCGCGCGGTTATGGCATGGGGGTCGCGATCGGAGACTTCGACAACGACGGCTGCGTCGACGTGTTCATTACGCATTTCGGCGCGCCCAATCAGCTATTCCGGAACAACTGCGATGGGACGTTCACCGATGTGACGGGGAAAGCAGGCGTGGCGGGCGCTGGCAAATGGGGCGCCAGCGCAACCTTTGTCGATTACGATCGCGACGGATTCCTCGATCTTTACGTCACCAACTACGTCGACTACCGCGTCGCGAACAACCAGAAGTGCTATGCGAGCACCAGTGCGCGCGACTACTGCGCGCCGTCCACCTATATGCCGGTTCCGGGAATTCTCTACCACAATCGCGGCGATGGAACGTTCGAGGATGTCTCGGTCAAGTCGGGAATAACGCGCTCGTACGGCGCCGGCTTGGGCGTCATGGCGGCAGACCTCAACGGCGACGGCTGGCCGGATATCTATGTGGCCAACGACGGCAATCCGAATCAGCTCTGGATCAACCAGAAGGACGGTACGTTCAAGAATGAGGCGGACATTCGTGGCTGCGCGGTCAACACAGACGGCGTGGCTGAAGCGGGCATGGGCGTCGATATCGCGGACATCGACGGCAACGGCGGCGAGGACATATTCCTCACTCATCTGACGCGCGAGAGAAGCACCCTGTTCTTCAATCGCGGCGAGGGCTATTTCGAGGATCGCAGCGTCGAGGCAGGAGTGGCAGCGCCGAGCATTCCGTTCACCGGGTTCGGCACGGTGTTTTTTGACTACGACAATGACGGCTGGCTGGACATCGTCGCTGCAAACGGTGCGGTCCACTTGATCGAGGAGCTGAAGACGCCGCAAGACCCGTATCCGCTGCAACAGAAGAACCAGCTGTTCCATAACCTCGGCAACGGCCATTTCGAGGACGCCACTGCGTCGGCCGGGAAGGTGTTCCAGCTCCTGGCGGTCGGGCGCGGGCTCGCGGCAGGCGATCTGGACAACGACGGCGGCACCGATCTCGTCATCAACAACAACAACGGGCCCTTGCGCGTGATCCTGAACAAGGTGGGCGCGGCCAATCCGTGGCTCGGATTGCGGCTCGTGACCGGTAAACGCGACGCGTATGGAGCGAAGATCGAGATCAAGCGACCCGGACTTCCGACGCTCTGGCGCCGTGTGCGCGCCGATGGCAGTTACCTTTCGGCAAACGACCCGCGCATCGTCGTCGGGCTGGGGAACGTGACTCGGATCGAGAGCCTCACGGTTCACTGGCCCGACGGAAATCGTGAATCGTTTGCGGTTCCGCCGTTGCGGCAGTACACGACGCTGGTCGAGGGTGCGGGCCTCAGAGAGACCGGCAAATGATGACACCGTGGCGCTCGCGACTGGCGGGATTGGTGATCGCGGGATTCATCGCTGCGGTGGTCGGTGGCTGTGGCGAGCCTCAGCGCGCGCTCCTGCCCGTTCCGGTACCGAATGGTGACGATCTTGAGCCGTCGGTGCGCAAGGCGCTCGCTCGAGCGCAGGCTGAATTCGATCGAGTCGCTGCTGGAAAGCCCACCACCGCGGAGCTGAGTAACGCGTACGGCGAGCTGGCCCTGACCTTTCACGCGCAATCCCTCGTGCCTCCCGCCGAGGCAGCGTACGCGAACGCCCGCATGCTCGCGCCGCGCGACAAGCGCTGGCCGTATCTCCTCGGGCATCTGTATAACGATGCGAGCCGATTGCCGGAAGCCATCAGCATGTTCGAGACAGCACTCGCCATCGACGGGAGCGACGCTCCGACACTGCTCTCGCTAGGCGAGGCGTACCTGCAGCACGGCGACTTCGACAAGGCGCAGATGATGTACAAGAGGCTCGAGGCCAATGACAATGCGCGGCCGGCAGCTTTGACAGGACTTGGCAAGGTTGCACTTGCGAAACGCCAATACAAGGAGGCAGTCGAGTACCTGGAAGCTGCGCTCAAGCTGGCGCCCGGGGCAGCTCGCTTGCGACAGCCGCTGGCGATGGCGTATCAGGGGCTGGGCGAACGTGCCAAGGCCGAGGAAAATTTGCGTCAGTATGTCGTCGATGGAGTCGCGCCCGAGGTGGCCGACCCGCTCGCCGACGCGTTGGGCGCCAAAGTGGCGGCGTCGCGCGCGCTCCTTCGCCGCGGAAAACGCTTCGGCAGGGCAGAACGCTTCGATCTGGCGGAACCCGCATTCCGCGCCGCGGTCGAGGCGGATCCGACCAACGCCGACGCGATCGCCAATCTCGGCATCTCGCTCGCCAATCTCGGTCGCCTCGACGAGGCGCAGCACCGCCTCACCGAATCGCTCGCGATAAACGACAACAATGCGATGGCGCACTTGAGCCTCGGGGTGGTCCTGGATCGCCAGGGACTCGACCAAGCTGCGAGCAAGGAGTACACGGCAGCGCTCGCTAGCGATGCAAGCAACTTGCAGGCGCGCGTCTACCTTGCCGACGCGAAGATGCGTATGGGGCTCCCGGAGGAGGCGGCGAGACTCTATCGGCAGGCGCTGGATCAATCGCCAAATTCCTCACGAATGCAGATGTCGCTTGCTTTAGCGAACATCAGGGCAGGCCAATTCAACGAAGCGCGCAAGGTTCTGGAGGCCGCGCTCAAGGCGCAGCCGGCCAATCCCGAGATCATCAATGCGCTTGCGCGCGTGCTGGCCACGGCGCCTGCGGCTGCGGTTCGGGACGGCGCGCGCGCATTGGAGTTGGCCAAGTCGCTCTTCGAGTCGACCAAGAATCCCGAGGTCGGGCAGACCTACGCGATGGCGCTGGCCGAAACGGGCAACTTCGACCAGGCGGTGGTGCTGCAAAGAGAAACGATCATCGTCTTCGAACACACCGGCGGCGAGCGGCGAAAGCCATTCCTGCAGCGAAATCTTGCTCTCTACGAGCGGCACAAGGCGACGCGCGAGGGCTGGCCCGCCGACGATCCTGCTTTCCAGCCGCGCAGCCCTGCAGCGCGGCTGGCCAAGAGTACCTAGCACAATGAAGACGTGTGCGTTGATGACCGCCACCGGACGATAGTGTGTGCTTCTCGCCAGCTCGTCCAGTCAAGGTCGCGATGTCGACTTTGGTCGGGTTGACCGAAGAATTGCCTTGCATGATTATCCTCAAGTTAGGTGGGATAGCCCTTCCGATGCTGATCCGACCGGCTAGAGTCCAGGAAAAATAGGAGGAACACCGTGGACAGACAGCAACCCCGCGTTGCAACGCTGGGCGGTGTGCGGTTCCACCATGCCGGAGCATTCTGGTTCGGCGTGGTGGCGGTCACTGCGGGGGTCATCGCCCACATACCGATGTACCTGATGGGCAAGGACAACGGTTACCGGCTGGCTGGGATGCCGATGGATACGCCCATGCTGATCGGCATGGGCGCCATCGTGGTCGGATTCATCGCCAGCTTGTATGGGCTCTATCCACCGTCGTCAGCAACCAAATCGCGCATCGCATCCCACCTCCGGGTGCGTGCGCTCGACGATGCGCCCCTGAGCTGGGCCCACGTCGGTCTCCTTCTGACCATGGCCGTGGCCGTAACCATCGATGTCATGAAGCCCACCGCGCTTGCTTTTGTGATGCCGGGTATGACCTTGGAATACGGGCTCAAGTCTCCGCTCAACCCCACCGGAACCGTGCCCGCCGCGTGGCTGGCGTTGTCCGGGATTGTCGGCACCGTCATGGGATCTTTCCTATGGGGCTGGCTAGGCGACAAAATCGGACGACGCGCGTCGATTCTGTACGCCGGCATCGGCTTTATCGGCACATCCATCTGCGGTGCCATGCCCAGCTTCGAATGGAACCTGGCGATGTGCTTGCTCATGGGCATCGCCGTAGGAGGCATGCTCCCGATCTGCTATGCGCTATTGGCTGAAACGATTCCCGCCCGGCATCGCGGCTGGCTGATGATCTTGATCGGAGCGGATATCGCCGGTGCTTACATTTTGACCAGTTGGCTCGCCACCGAACTGGTGCCGATTTATAGCTGGCGCATCCTGTGGCTGATCGGCCTGCCCACCGGCGTGCTATTCGTGATGCTCAATCGCTGGATTCCGGAATCTGCCCGTTTCCTGCTGGCCCAAGGTCGCGATGACGAGGCGCGCAAGGTCATGGCCCGCTATGGGGCGGTCGTCGTCGAGGAAAAGGAGTCCGGGCTCGAAATCGAGTCGGACGTGAAGAATCGGTGGAGCGAGCTCGCGAGTCGACAATTTCTCGGGGCGACATTGGTAGTGGGCTGCCTCGCAGTGGGTTCGGGGCTGGTGCTCTTCGGGTTCAATCTGTGGATTCCCACCAACCTGCGCAGGCTCGGGTTTACCGAGTCCGACGCGATACTGCGCAATGCGGCTTTGATGGGCTTTCCGTTGACGTTTGTCGTTGCCTGGATGTACGGCTTCTGGAGCAGCAAGAAAACGATCATCGTGCTCTCGTCGCTCACCGCGGTTGCGCTGTTCGGGTTCGTCATCGCGGGCGATGCCGTGGTGCAGAACCGCGCGCTTTTGTATGCGCTGCTTGTCGTACCGATATGGGGAATCAGCTCCGTGGTGGCTGTGCTCTCCGTTTACAGCTCGGAGATATACCCCACGCAAATCAGGTCCCGGGGAACCGGGTTCGCCGCTGGGGCGAGCAAGGCAGGAGGTGTCGCGATGATCGCCCTGGTGGTATTCGGAATCGCCGCCCCCTCGATCGCTACGGTCGCGTTGATAGGGGCCATTCCTATGACGCTTGCCGTTATCCTCGTGTTCTTTTTCGGGATTGAGACACGGAAGCGCCGGCTCGAGGAGATCACCGCGGACGAATTCGCGCGCGCCGCGTGAGCGCTTGCGGCGCTCGCAATCGACAAACTTCGGTTCACACGCGAAATCCGAGGCCGCCTGGGAAACAGGACGGCATCAGCCACCCGGTATTACTCGGCGTCTGGCAAACGATCAGTGAGCCGCCATCGCCTTCGCGGCGCTTGCGCGGCGCGAATCCAGCCACATCTCGATCAGCAAGGCAGTGGGTCCCACGATGAAGAGCGCGTAATACGGCGCGTAGACGATCTGGTACAGGCGCAGCACCGTTTCCAGCAACGCCACCGCGAACGCGACGACGCATTGTCCGGTTTTGGAGCGCACCGTGGTCTTTGGATCGGTGATCATGAAGAAGATAAAAAGCTGGTACATCGGTCCGGTGATCGGCGCGATCTCCGATTGCCAGGGGCTGCCGGTTATCCAGCTTCGCAGCAATGCGAATGCGATGAAGGAGACGACATAAGTGGCGGTGATGTGAAAGCGCCGGAGACGCCAGATGATGATCGAGCCCAGCGCCCAGATCACCAGCATGGGCCACAGGTAATTGCCCCATTGAATGCTCAAGCTGGCCACCGTGTCCCCCGCCAAAAACAGCATCGCGGAGATGCCGAAGTTGGAGGGATTCCAGAGATGGCGACCTTTGACCCGCAACACATATTTGGACGTGATGGAAATCGCGCTGCACAGCGCGTACGGCCAGAAGGCGGGCGAGCGAATCAGAATGCCGACGCTGATGCCGGTGATGTAGGCGCTGGCGGGATGGAGCCATTTGCGATAAAAAATTCGGCCGAGCACCAACTCAAGCAAGATACTTACGACAATCGCCAGCAGGGTCTTCGGGTAGCTTTCGAGGATGCCGAACGACAGGTGACCGGCAAACAGAATGCAAGTAATGAAAGCGGGCGCGACATAGCGGTTGTCGAGACTGATAAGCGACTTCCACCGGGCTCGCGCCGAGGGCGGCAGGATTGGCGAGCCCATCTGCTGGCTCATGCCTCGACCTCCTTGCACCAGCAGCGCGGGTGGACATCGGAGTGTCGGCCTCCGCGCACTCGCGCGCCGACGCCCGTTCGGGTCGTCACTTCGCGCGGCGCGTTCATAGAGGCTCCTTGATCTTATGCAGCTGACCGGCGGCTGGTTTTTCAATGGTCTGCAGCTTGCCGGAGGGCCAACGAATCACGGCCTTTTCAAGACGCGGGTTCCTGCCCAGTCCGAAATGCAGCCGCCGCTGATTCTGTGCGGCAAAACCGCTGCCTCCGGAAACCTCCTGTACCTGCTGCCGGCCGCCCCAGAAAAGCGTAACTTGGGCGCCGATCGCGCTTCGGTTACTCATCGTTCCTTCCAATTCAAATTCGATCCACTCGTTTTCCGGAGTCACCGTGTTCTTGTACACCAGCAATGGCCCATTCTGGTTGGCCACGATAACGTCAAGCACACCGCGATTCCACAAATCCGCGAACGCTACGGCACGCCCGTCATAGGTGTCATTGACTCCGACCGCCTGGGCCACATCGACAAATCTACCGGCGCCATCGTTCAGCCAGACCCGCTTTGACTGATAGCCGGCCAAACTGCGGCCTTCGAATGCAGGCCAGTTCTTCGCATCGCCAATGATCGAACTATTACCGCCGGCCACTTTGGAAAAGTCGTACCAGTAGCTCCGATTTCGGTCCAGTGAAATGTAACCGTTCGTAAGGTAGAGATCGAGGGTGCCATCGTTATTCAAGTCGCCGAATTGCGCGCCAAAGCTCCACCCGCCCAGTTCAACGCCAAAATCGCGCGCGAGATTCTCATACTTCAAGGTCTGGCCCGTCGTTCCTTCCTTGGGCACCCACAGATTGTTACCTTGAATAAGAATGCCGTCTTCCGAGATGTTTGAAACGTACACGGCAAATTGGCCCTGATTGAGGATATCGCCAAATGCCACATTCATCCCGCTCTTCGGTGCGAAGCCCACTCCGGCCTGCTCACCTGCTTCATGGAAGTGCTTCCCGTCGTTGAAGTAAAGCTCGGATACTCCATAGTCGTTGGCCACGAATAGATCGGGGTGGCCGGTGCCACGCAGGTCCGCCGCCGCGGCAGCCAATGCCCAGCGCCGGCTGCTTATGCCCGCTTTCGCACTGACTTCCTCGAATCTGCCGTTGCCGAGATTGTGAAACAAATACCTTCGACCGCCGTTTTTCGCATACTCAAAGCTCTCCGGCATGATTCGCGTCGTGGTGAGATGCCAAAGGTCGATATCTTCCGAATAGTAGCCGCCGATGAACAGGTCCAATAGTCCGTCGCCATCGTAGTCGAACCAGATGGCCGTGTTCGCATTGATCCAAGGCGGCAATCCCGCTTGCTCGGTGACGCGGGTGAAGCCGTGGCCGTGATCATTGTGGAACAGCTCCGGGCGTCCCCACTTGATCAATAGCAAGTCCTCATACCCGTCATTGTCATAGTCGCCCCACACTGCGCCCATCGAGACCCCGGTGCCGGGCTGATTGACGTCGGCAATACCCAGCTCGCCGGCAACGTCCTTGAAAGTACCGTCGCCAAGATTGCGGTACAACGCATTCTTGCATCCCTCGCAGCTGCTGGTCACGTAGATGTCGGGCCAGCCGTCACGGTCAAAATCGACGATGGAGACCGCGGCACCCAACGACGCGACCTCGGGCATGATCGGGTCCAACTGGTGATCGAGCGAAGGGGCTCGATGGACAAAGTCGATGCCCGCCGCGTGCGCGACCTCTTCCAGATAAAACCCATGACGGGTCAAGGCGGCTGCCTTCGCTTCCAGCGTCGAACCGACCGCCTGCCGGGCCAACCTCTGCTTGATCACGAGCGGCGTGGCCAACAGCGCTACGAAAAAGAGGCCGAGGAGGGCGCGTGCTATCCGGTTGCCCGTCATTTGCCCGCTTGAACCCTCAACGCGTTATTGAAGACGTCGGGAGTGACATAGCGCGTGTGGTAAGTCTGCCAGTCCTCGGGATGTTGGCGGTAGATCCACTCATCCTCGAGTCTGCCCGGCGGCGTGTTGTACTCCCGCTTGGCGTGATAGGGCAAAGGCAGCACGGTCTTGGAGAACGTCGAGTTATAGTCGCCGTCCTTGATCCAGCCGTCTCCCATGATGACGAAGTCGCGCACCCATCCTGGGAGAGGTGGCGGTTGCTCGGCGAAGTGCAATTCCATCTCGTCGCCTGAATTCACGATGACGTAACGATCATCCACGTGTTGCAGGAGTTCTCGCACATCGCCGTACCGCGTGTAATAGCCGATAAGGTCACGCCAGCGCTGCTTCGTCCCGGAAATCCGATTGTAGTCGGGCAATTCAGGCGCTCCCGAGTCCGGTCGGTCAATGACCGAATAGCCGCGATAATGGAGGTCTGCCACGGTCGGATCCAGTCGCACTGTCTTGAGCGCCGTGTCCGGTAGTCCCTGCGCCCACTGGATTTGATCCCAGTAAATCTCAAGATTCGTTCTTAACCGCACGCGGCGCGCGGTCCCGGGACGAAAGACGTTCGTGAGATCGACAAGAATCGTCTTCTTGCGACCGGCCGGAAAGCCCAGGTTGTCCTGAGCAACGATCCAGCCGCCACGTCCATCCGGCACTTCGAGACTTAAGCCCCGAGCCCGCCAACGGTCGCCCTGGGTCATAGCCACGTTGATGGAGGAGTCGGTGGGATAGATCGAGCCGTGCGCGATCAAGTAGAGCGGACCACTTTGGGGCGCGTTTTCCCCAAGGTCTACTTCAAGATAGTGATCGCGCGTTACGCCCTGATACTGACCGTGTCCGAAGCTGTCCAGCGACTTTCCGTCGAGCGTGGCTACGATTTCGGTGACATCCTGGCCAGTGTCGTCGACGGCGTGCGCGATCTTGTGCGGTGTGGCAACGGCGCTGATGGCGAGTTTCGCCGGCGGAATCACGAATCGCTCATCGACAAAGACCTCCGTCCCAACCGGGTGGTCGACCGTCATGAGCGTCAGATAATCGTAGTAGTAGACCTCCCACAATTCCGAGGTGAAGCGCAGGTCGTAATATCCGTCGTGCGGCACCAGTTGGTCGCGCCCGATCTTGTACCACTCTTCCGTCGCCGCGATGTTCGCGGAGCCGAGCGTATTGATGCGCAAACCGATCGCGGAACCCCATGGAACCGCGTCCTTCACAAACTCCATCTGCTTCCCGTTATAGGCGAAGAGGAACGGACAGGACCCCTTCAGGCGTTGCTCGGCCACAACTTCCTGGTCGGCTTTGACATCGAATTCGGCCCGCACTGCCCCATTCGGCCAAATGACCCGAACGACCTCGGCCCCTGTCTGCTCACCCAAGCCGAAATGAATTTGAGGCCCCGTGATCGGCTGCTTTTGTACCAGCAAGCCGGAGCGGATTTCGATTTCGCCACCAATGCCGAACGGGTTGATGCGCTGGTCGCCGAAAGCTTGTGCGGCGCGCGGTCGAACGACCTGCCAATGATAATTCTTGGATCCGTGATTGATCGCCTGTAGTGCTTGGCCGTCCTCGGAAAGGCCCAGCAGATCGAGCTTGCCATCGCCCCTCAGGTCGGCTGCGTCAAAGACAAGCGCCGGCCCTGCGGAATGGTTGAGCAAGGTGAATTCGCTTTTTTCGTTGCCGAGCCAAATGAGCGCGCCGGCTGCACTCTTCGCGGCTGCTGGAGCGACAGGAGCCAGATAGAGATCGACCGCCCCGTTGTTGTCCAGGTCAGCGACGCGCAAGCGCACCTCGCGCGCGAGATAGTCTGCTGCGTTGGGGACTCTGGCGATCTCAAGCACGTCCCAAGCTTGGCCTTCATTCTTGTCCGAAATTCGAACAATGGCGCCGTCGGCTTGAACCGCCAGCAGATCCAACACTCCGTCGTTGTTGGCATCGGCTATTGCGATCGCTTTAATGGCCGCAAGATTGGCCGGGAGCGAACGTTCGCGGAACTGGCCTTGGCGCTCATTGATAAAGACGTGAAGCCGTCCTGAACCATCGATCATCGCGGCATCCGGATTGCCGTCTCCGCTAAGATCGGCCCAGACGAACTGGCGCAGTCCCGACACTCCGGCAAAGGGATGAATCGGCAAGAACGTCCCATCTCCATTATTCCTCAAAACGACCGGGGCGCCCTCACTGGACCCGAGCACGATATCAAGGTCACCATCCGCTTCGATGTCGACCGCCCACGCACCGGTATAGGGGGCATTGACCACTGACTGCGGCAATTTCGTTTCCGCGGTTACGTCGGTGAAGACGTTCGGACTGTCCTGGCGAAACAGGCGCACACCTCCCGCGCCTGCAAGC
>DATMNH010000278.1:0-3208 GCA_035568975.1 Casimicrobiaceae bacterium | reverse complement strand
ACCATCGCACAGGGCTCCTCCCACTGCGACGGCATGACAATCACATCCGACGTCGCGTAGAGATTTTCGACGTCGGTGCGGAAGCCGAGGTAGCGGATGCGCGGATCGCGTGCCACCAATTCCCTGACCTCGTCCTCGGTGTACGCCCCTTGTGTATTCCGCATCGGGCCCGCGACGACGAATTTCGCGCGAGGGTCGGCAATACGCGTCGCAACGTCGATGAACATTTCGAGGCCTTTGACCCGGATCATCTGGCCGAGGAACGCCACGATCACGTCGCTGTCCGCATATCCCAGTTCTCGCCGGAGACTGACCCCCACGCTGAACCGTTCGAGATCCGAAATGTTGTGGATCACGCGTTTCGGTGCTCCCAGGGATTCGGAACGGTCCGCCACGTACTGCGAAACAGCGACCACGATCGAGGAGTAGCGGATGAAGGACGATGGCTGCTCGAAGGCCACGTGCAGGTGGTTGATAATGGGAATGCGCAAGATTCGCGCGGCAAGGACCTCTGCAGGTTTCCAGCCGATCGTACCGTGGTTGATGTGCAGGATTTGCAGCGCGTGTGCACGGAAGAATCTGGCGGCACGCCAAATCTCAGCCGCGTAGCGAACGAAGTTAGGCCCTCGATCATGCGTCGGCCAGGCGAGCCATTCGATCCCCTCACTTTCCAGCCGCTCAACCAACGGACCACGCTTGGTCACAAGGACGATCGGCCGGAAACGAGTCCTGTCAATCTTGCGGATGAAGTTCAGCAGTGCACGGCTCGCACCACCCCAGTCCTCGTGAGTGCCAAGGAAGAAACCTATTGCGACGCGCATGATCTGCCGAAATCCCAATCGTCGTCAAAGAATCGAGCGCAAGCGGTTCCCCTGGACGACGCGAGACGATCGGGGGTGGCCGGTAACGTGCGACTTCGAACGGCAAAGTCGCCGTGGGCAAAGGTATCACGAATGCCGATTGCTTGCGCCTGACTCGGTACACTAGCGGTACACGGCCTCCGCGACCAAGGTCTCGAGGGCAGCGACATCGTCCGGATGGGCGCGGACGTAGTCGTCGCGCGCTTCCCGCTGTTGTCGCAGGATTTCGTCGAGGTTTCGCCCGCCTAGGCGGCGACCCCATTGCTCATGGTTGTTCCGTTTGTCGAACATGTTCGCGAGAAGCAGATCGCCCAGCGATTTCTTGAAATGCCCGGCTTCCCAGTACCACTGGAGCTCGGTTCGCGTGTCGCCGGGACGCGGCACTTGTTCTTCCGTGTAAGGCGAAAATCCGGTGAAGTCCCACAGCTCGATGTCCATCGTGCCGCGGGCGGCGTCGACGCGCCTGACCAGCTCGCGCTTCCAATCCTCGTAGGCAGGCCACAAGCCGGTCAGCTGGAAAAGCGTGAGCGTATGCACGTGATATGGATAGAGAACCAAGCGCAGGGCGATGCCGCGCGCGCGTGCGAGCGCGATGATGTTGTCGACCGCGTCGAAGGCAGGCGCCGGTCTTTTCCCCGTTTGGAAGACGCTCTTGGGGCCACGCAGATACGCCCGCGCATTTTCCTGGTCGCGCTGGCGGAACATCGCGAAATAGCCCTCCCGTCGTGACACGCCGATATAGTCCCGTTTCGGATTGAAGCCTGCGTCGGTGAGGCTCGCTGGATAGGGCTCGTGCTGCGCCCTGATCGTGGCCAGGGAATCGGCGAGCGCGTTCAGGGTAAGCAGTGCGGCGGCACGGTCGCGCAACCCGCGGAAGGAGTCGGCATCGCCCGGCTGCGCCGTGAAGGTCTCGTCGGACAAGGGGTCGACGCGAAAATCAAGGAAGTCCAGCCCGACTACAACAAGTCTCGGCGAGGCACTGCGCAGCGCCTCCGCGAGCTCGCCGGCGACGGCGGCAACGGCCGCACCCGGAAGCGCCAGATTGAAGACCGGCCGCGCGGACTCTGGCCACGCCGGGCTTTCGGGATCGAAGCCGATCTCGGCGCGCGAGTTGCCGAGAACCAGGCTCGCCGGGCGCATTCGCTCCACGCCGGTGCGCTTGAACAGGGCGGCGCGCTCGCCAGCCTGTGACTTGATCCGGTTGAGGCCGGGGACGTCGACCATGCGGAACAAGCCGTAGGGATCGACGACGAGATTGACGGCGACGACGGCGAAGAGCAACGCCAGGGTCGACATGACCCATAGCCACAGATAGCGTGCCGCCGCTGACATCATTGAGGCATTCAGAACTGGTAATAGAGGAACTCACTGACCCGCGTGAGCGACAGCAGGCCGCATGCAGTCAGCGTGGCGGCGATCGCCGCCCATCCGGGCGTGGGTCGCCAGGAGAGACGCACCAATCTTCGACCGTCGTGGAAGTTGAGCGCCGGCTGGAAGCGCCCAAGGATTTCCTGCGTGTTCGGCGCGAGCATCACGAGGGGCAGCAGCGCGACTATCCACGAGTATTGGACTACCAGGCGCGACCCGCCGCCCAGCGGGAACGTCATACCCCAGTGGTCGAGCGCCGCCCTCATCGACGGCGTCAGGTACGTTGCGAGCGTCGCCGGGATCGACACGCCGTTCAGGCCGACCATGCCGCGAAGGATGGCGAGCGCATCGTCGAGGCTCGTCGCGCGGAAAAACACCCATGCGACCACGACGGCAACGAATGTGATAGCTCGCGCAAACACCCGCCCGCCCGTCGTCGTGCGCTCCGGGTCCTGTCCGAGCCGTCGTCGCAGCGCCAGCCAGCCGTGGTTGACGACCAGATACACGCCGTGCAGACCGCCCCACAAGATGAACGTCCAGCCCGCGCCGTGCCATAGCCCGCCGAGCAGCATGGTGACGAACAGGTTCAGGTAGCGTCGTGCGGTCCCCTTGCGGTTGCCGCCGAGCGAGATATAGAGGTAGTCGCGAAGAAAGCGCGACAGCGTCATGTGCCAGCGCCGCCAGAACTCGATCATGTTCAGCGCCTTGTAGGGCGAATCGAAGTTCAGCGGCAGCTTCACCCCGAACACGCGCGACAGACCGATCGCCATGTCGGAGTAGCCCGAGAAGTCGAAGTAGAGCTGGAAGGTGTAGGCGAGCGCGCCACCCCACGCGGCCAGCAGATCCGGTGCGCCGGGGTTTAGAAAAAGCGGCGAGGCGTAAGGGGCGACGCCATCCGCGATCACCGTTTTCTTGAACAGGCCGATGAAGAAGATCGTCAGGCCGATCGCGACAGCCTCCAGGTTCAGCCGATACGTTCG
>DATMNH010000277.1:0-3953 GCA_035568975.1 Casimicrobiaceae bacterium | reverse complement strand
GGTGCTCGGATTCCCGCTCGGCTTCTTCGCCTCGGGCATTTTCAGCGGCATGGGGCCGGTGCTGACCGAACTCTTCCCGACCAGCGTACGCGGGGCCGGGCAGGGTTTTTGCTACAATTTCGGCCGCGGCATCGGCGCCTTTTTCCCGACTCTGGTCGGCACATTGTCCGCTTCAGTGCCGTTGGGTACCGCAATCGGCATCTTCGCTGCGTGCGCTTATGCCGTGGTCATCCTCGCCGCGTTGATGCTGCCCGAGACCCGCGCCCGGAAGCTGCTGGCGAACTAAAGCCAGCACGCCGCCAGCGAGCGGGGCACGGCCCGGCGATCAGTCTCAGCATGCCCCGCCACAGGCCCTTTGGTCGCCAGCGGACAAATCCGGCCTGGTGGGGAACTATCTCCGTCCCAGACCATTTCGGATATGGCCTTGCGAGCGCCGGGCCGTAGCCGCGTGCTTTCGCCGGATATGCGGCGTTCGCGGGGGGAAAGAATTGTGTAGGGAAGCCCGACCGCTTGAAGAATCGAGCGAATGGCTCGTCGGCGGCGGCGAGATGGCCGAGCGCATCCGGGGCTTCGATTGGTCCAGAACGCCGCTGGGGCCGTCCGAGGGCTGGTCTGCTGCCCTGCGCACCACCGTCGGTTTGATGCTGGCCAACAGGTTTCCCATGCTGTTGTGGTGGGGGCCCGACTACATTTGCATTTATAACGATGCCTACATTCCAATTCTCGGCCTCAAGCACCCGAACGCGCTGGGTCTGCCCGTCCGCGAGTGCTGGTCCGAAATCTGGGACATCCTCAAGCCCCTGATCGACACGCCGTTCAGCGGCGGACCGTCCACCTGGATTGAAGATTTTGAGCTTCACATCCAGCGTTCGGGCTTCACCGAGGAGACGCACTTTACCGTTGCCTACAGTCCGGCGCCCGACGCCGCCACGCCGAGCGGTATCGGAGGCGTGCTCGCCACGGTGCACGAGATCAGCCAAAAGGTCGTTGCCGAGCGCCGCGTTTCCATTTTGCGCGATCTGGGCACGGAGGCGGCGGAGAACACTGCCGAAGAAACATGCCGCGTCGCGGTGCAGACGCTTGCCCGGCACAGCAAGGATGTCCCGTTCGCACTTCTCTACCTGGTCGATCCAGACGGTGCGCACGCGCGATTGGCGGGAGCGGCCGGGACCGAGCCTGGGCAAGGCGCAAGTCCGCAGGTCGTGTCGCTTGACCCGGCCGGCACCGATCCGGGTTGGCCGCTCGCGGTCGCGTTCCGCGGACACGGCATTGTCGAAGTGACCAACCTCTCTTCGCGCTTCGATGCAGTGCCTGTCGGGCCGTGGCCCGAACCGCCGCATGCCGCTGTGCTTCTGCCGCTGCGCTCAAATAAGGCTGACAAGCCATTTGGACTGATAGTCGGCGGTGTCAGTTCACGACTGAAATTGGATGAACAGTACAAAAGCTTTTATGAGCTTGCGGCAAACCAGATCGCGACGACCATCGCCAAAGCGCGCGCCTATGAAGAAGAGCGCAAGCGGGCCGAGACTTTGGCGGAAATCGACCGTGTCAAGACTGCGTTCTTCTCGAATGTCAGCCATGAGTTTCGCACGCCGCTCACGCTGATGCTGGGGCCGCTGGAGGAATTGAAGCGCGAGTTGGGCCGTACGCCCGACGCGCAGTCCAGCCCGCCGTATCAACAGGTCGATCTCATCCAGCGTAACGGTCTGCGGTTGCTGAAGCTCGTCAATACGCTGCTCGACTTTTCGCGCATCGAAGCCGGGCGCGTCCGGGCGGCATACGAACCGGTCGACCTTTCGGCTTTCACGGCGGAGCTTGCGAGTGTTTTTCGCTCGGCTGTCGAGCAGGCCGGATTGCGGCTCGACATCGATTGTCCGCCAATGTCCGAGCTGGCGTATGTCGATCGGGAAATGTGGGAAAAGATCGTCCTCAATCTCGTCTCGAATGCCTTCAAGTTCACTTTCGAGGGTGTCATCGAGGTTAAACTGCGTAACAGCGGCGCGCACTTCGAACTCACGGTCCGCGACACCGGCACCGGCATCCCCGCCGATGAGTTGCCAAAGCTCTTCGAACGCTTCCACCGCGTCGCAGGTGCTCGAGGGCGAACGTATGAAGGTTCAGGGATCGGGCTGGCATTGGTTCAGGACCTCGTGCGGCTGCATGGCGGCACGGTTGCGGCCGAGAGCACCTACGGCGAAGGCACGACGTTCTGCGTCCGCGTCCCGCTCGGAAGGAGCCATCTCTCACCAGCGCAGGTCGGGTCTGCCGCCGTGCGGGTGTCGACCGCGATCGGATCGCAGTCGTTCGTCGAGGAGGCCTTGCGCTGGCTCCCGGACACCGGGTCGGATGATGAACCAGTCACTTGGGATGCTCCTGCTGGCGAGCAGACCGAAGGTGAGCCAGCCGAGCGTCCGCGGCTCCTTCTCGTCGACGATAGTGCTGACATGCGCGACTACGTGCGACGCCTGCTTGGCGCACGCTACGACGTGCAGGTGGCGGAAGATGGTGAAGCTGCACACGCCGCGATAGAGAAGCACCCGCCTGATCTGGTGTTGAGCGACATCATGATGCCGCGGCTCGACGGCCTCGGCCTGCTGACGCGGCTTCGGTCAAATCCGCGCACAAGCACCCTGCCCATCATCCTGCTATCGGCCCGGGCTGGGGAGGAAGCGCGGGTCGAGGGACTGCAGACGGGAGCCGATGACTACCTGATCAAGCCGTTCACGGCCCGCGAATTGCTGGCCCGCGTCGCCGCCAATCTTGCAACGGCGCGCATTCGCCGGGACGCCGCGAAGGCGGCGGAGGCGAGTGAGGCCCGTTTGGCGGCTGTGCTTCGGCAGATTCCGCTGGCGGTTGGCGCGACGGACCAAAGCGGCCGCATGGTCATTGCCAACGCCGCGATGCGGCGGTTCGCGTCCTCGGTCGTTCCCTCGCGCGATGCGGAGCGCATGGAACGGTGGCGTGCGTGGGCGCCGGACGGGTCGCTCTTGGAACCAAGCGAGTGGCCAGGTGCCCGGGCGCTGCGGGGCGAGACCGTCGTGCCGGGCATCGAGATGCTCTTCGTCGACGATGACGGGCGCGAGACTTGGAACCTGGTTTCGACCGCGCCGATGCGAGATGCTGCCGGCGCGGTCGTCGGCGCCATCGCCGTGGTGCAGGATATCGAAGAGCGCAAAAAGGCGGAGGAGACGCAACGGCTCCTGGTGGCCGAGCTCAATCACCGCGTCAAAAATACGCTCGCGAGCGTGCAGGCGATTGCGCATCAAATGCTGCGGCGGACCAAGAATGATCCCGCTGAATTCGTGACCAGCTTCTCCGGGCGCATTCAATCGCTCTCACGCGTCCATACGATGCTGAGCAGTGCGACATGGCAGGGCGTCGATCTGCGCGACCTGATTCGCGATCAATTGCTGGCTGGGGCCGTCGAGGAAACAAGGATCACGGCCTGGGGTCCAGCCGTCCATCTGGAGGCACAACTGGCACTGCATACGGCGCTGATGCTCCACGAGCTCGGCACCAACGCGATCAAGTACGGAGCGCTATCGACCGCGAAGGGAATTGTGACCATCAGCTGGTCCGTGGCGGATGCAACGCTTCGTCTGCGCTGGGAGGAGCGCGGCGGCCCCGTCGTGCGTGCGCCGGCGAGGCGCGGCTTCGGCAGAACATTGATCGAGCAAAGCGCGAAAGGAGAAGGGGGCGACGCACTCATGTCGATCGAAGCCGAGGGGGTTGTCTGGAACATCGCCTTGCCACTGAGCGAACACCGGCCAATGAAGTCGTCAGCAGCCGAATTCGCCAGCGGCGCGGCGCACGGCGTGGCGACTTCCGTTGAGAAAGACACGCCCAGACTGGCAGGAAAGCGTATTTTGGTGGTGGAGGATGAGCCACTCGTTGCGCTCGATATCGTTGCCGCGCTCGAAGGCGTCGGCGCCGAAGTGGTAGGATCGGCGGGG
>DATMNH010000276.1:0-2483 GCA_035568975.1 Casimicrobiaceae bacterium | reverse complement strand
GTCTCCTATGCGGGCTTCAATCTCTCGAGCATCGCCATCGTCGCCGGCGCGTTATCCGTCGGCATCGGCTTCGGCCTGCAGAATTTGGTCAATAATTTCGTCTCTGGTCTCATTCTTTTGGTGGAACGGCCGATCAGGGTCGGCGACCTTGTCGTTGTCGGCGGCGAGGAAGGCTACGTGCGCAAGATCAGCGTGCGCTCCACCGAGATCGAAACCTTCGACCGCGCCAATGTTCTCGTCCCGAACTCCTACTTCACCGCCGAAAAGGTGAAGAACTGGACCTTCCGCAACAGCGTTCGCCGCGTGGCGCTTCCGATCGGTGTGGCCTATGGCAGCGATCCGCACCAGGTTCGCGCCGCGCTCCTGAATGTGGCGAAGGAAAATCCCGACGTCCTAACAACGCCGGAGCCGTTCGTGATGCTGGACGATTTCGCCGCCACGAGCATCAATTTCACGCTCTATGCTTATGTCGGCGACATCACCAAGGCCGGAGGGGTACGGACCGAGCTGGCAATGGCGATCCTGGGCGCCTTCAAGGAGGCCGGCATCGTCATTCCGTTTGGTCAACCGGACGCCACACAACTAAAGCTAGATTGGCTGCGTGACATGATCGGCGCAGCACATCCGGCCGAGCGGCACGCGGGGAATGGCAGCCGCGCGTCCGCCAACAATGGCAAGGCGCCCGCGGCAGAGTCCCTAACAAGGTGACCTTTTAAGCCCGCCCGCTCCACATTGGCGATGCGCGACGGCACGCCGAATTCGCGACGGCAGACTTCGGCGAGCGCAGCGACACTCGAGCGGATCGTTCAGTGGATGAGTCTGCAAATGGCCCATCGCGACATTTTCGTGCATTGCGGAATTCGGTCGCTATCGGGGCGTAGCGGAAGTCGAGGTCGGCTCTCCGTCGTAGCCCACTGGAATTACACAACCGTTGAAGTCGGAGCATCAACGCATCCCGGCAAAATAGACCTTCTGTCCCTGGTCCAGCGCCTCGTAGAACTGTGTCAGCGCGGGGCTAATGGCGGCTGTCGCCTGACGCACGGCCAAAAGACGTGCGCGCATCAGGGCCATGCGGGCGGGTGGCGTGAGCGCAGTATCGATGGGGCAGGCACCCGCTAGTGTGTCGGCGACCTTGAGCGACGAGCTAACGAGCTCGTAGAGCGCGGCGCGCTGTGGCGGGGACAGGCCGACGCGACGCTCGATCTCACGGATCGGCCATCCGCGCAGCGCCGCGGTGAAGTGCTCGCAGATGTTGGCCCACGTGTTGGCTTCGCCGTCGTGGCCTGCGTCTGAAACGTCTCGCCGACGGCTGCGGCGCTCCCAGCGTTCCGCCGCGGGTTCGCCTTCTCGCGCCTGCGATCCGGACAGCGTCAGATCGCGCAGAAGCCGCGCCTTCTGCTCATCGTCGAGCGCGGCGTAGAACGCACGCAACGGCGGGTCGACCGCTGCAAAGGTTGCCGTTGCAGTGTCGATCGCCTGCTCCGCGGCCTCGAGCCGTGCCCTTGGCGGCGCGGGCTCATCGTGTGGGCACTGGGCGGAAACCCGTTCCGCAGCTGCGGTCGCCGAGGCCCGCAGCGCCTCCAGCGCGCCGCGCTGCGCGTCGTCGGGCGCGACAATCCGCCTGATCTCGTCAAACGGCAATTTCTGAAGTCCAGCCGCCTCCTGGATGCAGCCGCGGATCAGCCGATCTATGACGGCACCGAACCCGCCACCGCCAGTCATGGCCCGGCCGGTTTCTACCTCGGGGAAGCGATCGCGCCAACTATCGTCCCCGTGAGGGAGCATATAACCGTAGCCGTAAGCGCCATAAAAGTGCCGCCAGCGCCATTTCCGAGCTTCGGCGCTCGACGAGACCAAGCACATGCTCAGCGCCAGAATGAACAGCACCTGCAGAAACCCGGTTCTGGACACGGTGGCGTCCCTATTGCATGACCAAACCACGCAACGCGCCAATGGAAGGCTGGGTTCCCGACGGAACGGCGATTGGAACAGGGGTGGTCCTGCGTGTCCTCCCTCCATCCGATATCCTGCTCGTGCCCGCCGCCGAGCTAACGAAAAGCCGGCGAAAAGCCAACCGGCCAATGTCTCCTCTTGGCCCTTCGCGTCATTTCGCGCGCGCGAAACAATCAGGTCGCCTTTGGAAAGAAGCGGACATCAACCGGCAGGCAGAGCCGGCTGGGAGGCGAAGGAACGGCGAGCCTCAGATGGCCTTTCATCAGAAAGCAGCATGCTACAAACGCCGAGGTGACCGTCAGGGCTCCGCTGTGCCGACCGGACCGATTATGGACCCGGAAGCCGAGAGATTCGCCCAACTTTCATTTTCAAAGCCACACTTGGCAGGTTAAACTGGTTTGCGCTTCGCTCCTTGCGGGAGATTTGAGAGATGAAGCGTTGCCAGCTATTCGCGTTGCTGCTTACCGTGAGCCTGGCGAACCCTGCGCTTTCCGACAAGCGGGTCGCGTTGGTGATTGGCAATTCCGCGC
>DATMNH010000275.1:0-32150 GCA_035568975.1 Casimicrobiaceae bacterium | reverse complement strand
GCGAGGTGTGTCGGGAGAGAGTTGCGCCGGCGCGCTCTGTCGGCTGCGTAGAATCGCCGCTGCGGCCCTGCGCGAGTCCCTCCCGCGAACATGGCAAGCAAGACGCGCGCCGCAATAACAACGTCTTGATTTGGCATCCCCCGCTGCTATTCCAGTGTGCTTCCTGTAAGTAATTTCGACAGTCAGCTTGAGGCGGCTCGATTCCGGGAACAGCCGCAGACGGCAAATACTGGCGCTGTAGGTGACAAGCCCAGTCAAACAGGCGCAGCCCATGCTTCACCTTAGCGGCCGCGATGAACGAATGCCTTGCCGCAGTGCGCTTAACGCAAGATCCAGCACGATTGCATGAGGCTCCAGCCGCGAAGCTCGTCAGTGCAGCAACGGTGCTCCGCAAAAGGCTAGGCATCGGTCATCGATGGCGGCGGCCTGCTGGCGCTCGACATAGATCGACAGCGCCGGCCGTGCGAGCAGGCAGCACTGCGCTGGCGGCCCACTTGATGCCCCAAGCGCTCCATGCGATAGCGCATTCTTGCGTTTACTCGCGGTCGGTGCAATCACTTACGCGGACAACCGTAGTCAACAGAAGCAATGCGAACGCGGATATCGCGGCGATTTGATTGTCGGAAAAGATTACATACGCGCTCGTACGTACTCACCAGCTGTGATCAATCAAATGATTTTTCACAATTTCTCGCAAGGGGCACGCTTGGTGCTCCCTCAATAAGATGGGTACTCAATCGTGGCGACTCGGCCCATGAGGCGGTTTATTGTGGGAGACAGAACGTGAGGTTATGCAAATGGGAACGCGTGCTTGCATGCGCTTGCTTCGCGGCTTCAATGACCACCGGAACCGCGATAGCCGGATCGCTAGCACAGGACCGAGTTCAGGCCGGCCTCTGGGAGATCACCTTTGTGCAAGATGGAGCGCCAAGTACAAGTACCTATTGCATTACGCCGGCAGCGGCAAGGGTGATGAACAGCGACGCCGCAACTGTTCAAGTGTACGTTGAACGCGCTGTTTCAAACGAAAACGGCGGTGACTGTACAGTCAAGAATTTCGAGTTAAAGGGGAACACGATTTCTCTGATAAAAGCGTGCCGTTCAGGTGAGTCAGAGTTCACGATATCACTCGTAAGGACATACCATGGCGACACGGCCGAGAGCGAAGTGGTGTCGAAGGCTGGTGAACGCGAACTTCGTATCAAGAGTAAGCAGCGGCGCGTTGGTTTCTGCGAATCGGATGGATCAGGCTGATCAAGTGGTCTATGGGGCGCCGGCAGGCTCGCACCGCCGCTGTCAGCCGGTCACACGCCGGCTCAATCCGACCGAGGCTACATCCCCATTGGCACTTGTCGCTGATCGCTGACGGCGAGCGAGGTGACCGGTACTCGTGAGCCATCGGACGCTGTGCTGACGAGCTCAAGAGCCGTCCATTGTGGGGTCAGTAGATAGTCCCTATCATGCAATCAAGTACGGCGCTCACAAGAGGGAGCTTTGACGCGGGACCACCGACGACTGGCGGCGATCGTCTCAGCCGATGTGGCGGGTTATTCCCTGCTCATGGGCCGCGACGACAGCGCCACCTTGGCGGGCTTAAAGGCTCACCGGCGGGAGCTGATTGACCCGAAGATCGCTGAATACGGCGGTCGCATCGTCAAAGCGACCGGCGACGGGCTCTTACTTGAGTTTTCTAGCGTGGTCGATGCGGTACTCTGCGCCGTCGACGTGCAGCGTGGCATGGCCGAGCGCAACGCTAGCGTGCCGGCCAATCAGCGGATCGCGTTTCGCATCGGTATCAACGTCGGCGACATCATCATCGATGGAGAGGACATCTTTGGCGACGGCGTCAACGTCGCCGCGCGGTTGCAGGAACTCGCCCAGCCGGGTGGCGTCGTTGTGTCGCACGCGGTAGTCAATCACGCCCGCAATAAAGTTGCGCTGGGTTTCGCGGCGCTGGGTGAGCGGCAACTAAAAAACATCGACGAGGCGGTCGCCGTCTACGATGTTTGCCTCGACGACACGGGCTCTCGCACGGCGCCATCGGAGCAAGTGCTAGTGCGGCCCGCGGTAGCGATCCTCCCATTCCGCAACATGTCAGGCGATCCGGCACAGGAATATTTCGCCGACGGGATCACCGAGGACTTGATCACGGCGCTGTCGGCTTGGCGCTGGTTTCCGGTGATCGCGCGCAACTCAAGCTTCGCCTTTAAGGCACGCGCTGCGGATGTCACCCAAGTCGGCAAGGCGCTAGGCGCGCGCTATGTGGTGGAAGGCAGTGTCCAACGCGCGGGTGATCGCGTGCGCATCGGTGCACAGCTTATCGACGCCAGCAGCGCGGTCCACCTCTGGGCGCAGAGCTACGACCGGCGTCTGGGCGACGTGTTCGACTTGCAGGACGAGATTACGCGGGCGATCGTCGGCGCCATCGAGCCACAGTTGACCCGTGCCGAGCAACAGCGAGCCATGCGGAAACGGCCCGAGAATCTAGACAGTTGGGATCTGAGCCTGCGCGCGCTCCCGCATATTCGAAGGGGAACACCGCAGGCCTTAGCCGCCGCCAACGACTTGCTTATCCGCGCCGTGGCAATGAGTCCAACCTCGAGCTACGCGCAATCCCTTTTGGCGCTGACGCAATTTCAGGGTGCACTCGTCGGATGGACTGAGGATCCCGCGGGTTCGCTTGCCTCAACCTACGACGCAGCAGAGACGGCCGTTGCACTTGACGACTGCGATTGGCTGGCGCACGCGCTTCTCGGCATCGCCACACTGTGGAATAGGCGCGATTACGAGAAGGCAATGGCCGAAGAGGAAACGGCGATTGCGCTCAACCCGAGCGCCGCGATCGCCTATCATTTCTTCGGCTGCGTGCTGACATTTGGCGGTAGACCGGCCGAGGCGATCCCTAAGCTACAGGCGGTTCTACAGCTTGACCCGCGATTCCAATTCCTTCCGGTGACTCTGGCTGACATCGGACTCGCGCACCTGCTGACAGGTGAGTTCGAAGAGGCGGTCCGGCTTTGTGAACGGTCAATCGCCGAGCGTCGCGAGCATGTACGCGCCTGGCAGCGGCTTGCGGCGGCTTTGGGCCATTTGGGGCGAACAGAGGCAGCGCAAGCGGCTCTTGCGAAGGTTTTCGAGCTGCAGCCGGACTTCGGAGCTGCGTATGTGCACGCGACCTATCCATTCCGTGATCCAGCGCATGTGGCGACCTTTTCCCAAGGACTTCGAAAAGCGGGGTGGCCCGGCTAACAGCACACGCAGACGGCAGTCGTGGCCGGCATCGCCGTCGCCAATGAGGCGGGCGGTGTCGATTGCGTGGCGGCAATCGAAATTGCAACAACTCGCCCGGGCTATCAGACCTCAGGGAGCGAGCCCGACAAATGGGCCCCGGATACCGGGTACACGGCCGATCATAATCGGCCATACCTCACCGCGCGGGCCATCTTCGACGGCGGCCTTACCAAGGCCAGCTACACGTCGGAGAAGCTTCGCGACCCTCGCATCCTCGCCTTCATGTGCAAGATCACGGTGAGCGACGATCCCGCGGCGTTTGAGAAGGGCTTCGTTCCAAGTCGCTTGAGCCCGAGTTCGACGAATTGCGACGCGCGCCAGGAGCTTGCCCGTAGCTGTGGATGTCCGCTATGGGATAGCGCCCGGCAACGACCGCGAAAAAGGTGTCCGCTTTCCGATTAACTGACGGCTCAATCCGAGCCGATAGTGTCCGTCAGGTCTGATCCCGAGCAGGGCAGCGTAGGCGACGATATTGCCGGACTTCGGAAACGTCCCCCACTTCTTCGCAGCGCGTCCCACTACGGAACCAGCGTATCGCCGGCTTGCGCGTGCGGTACAACCATTATCTGGACCGATTTTCAGCATCTCCACCGACTGACGCATCGCAACCGGCCGACGCAATTTGGCTAAACACGTCGCTGTCGGCACACAGGGGCCGCGCTGTGCTTTCCCGCGACATGGTGCCTTGCGCGCATTCTGCAGCTCGGATCGACAGTGTGTCTATTATTTACGGATAAGCTCCAAGTGCCGCTGCCCTACTAGATCTCTCAGCGGGGCGGCGGTTCTGGAGGCGCCACCCCGCTGAACAGTCAACCGCTGCCTGGCAGGCACGTGCTCGGCACGACGGTGAGCGGCGAGCTGTCGTCGATGGTGGAACCCGCGCTTGCGGACACCTTCCCAGGTGCCGGGCCGGCGGCCGACCCCCACCAGTTCTGCTTGGCGGCGACGTTGAAGCCGGTGGTCTGCAGGTCGAAGATCGCGCCGCCGTAGATGCAGTTTCGGCCGACGCTGCCTAGGTCGTCGCCGCCGAGGTCGATGGCTACATTGCCGGTGGTTGCCGGCGACGGCTGCGAGAATGCCACTGCGACGCCGCTCATGCTGGTCGAAAGATCACTGTTCTGCACCCGTACCCCCAACTGCGCGAGCGGGGTGAGGTTGGTGACCCACAGGTTGTAGTACCTGCTACCCACGATCGTCGTACTGTCGATGTCTACCGACATACTCGCCGTGGTCCCAACGCCGAAGAAGGCGCTGTTATTCAACACTTCGACGCCGGCGCGGTCACAACCACTGAACGCGCTGTTGCGTATGGTCAGGTCGGTCCGGCCGCCACCACCAATCTGACGCGCGAATAGGCAGTTTCCAAGGTTCGAAGCTGAGTTGTTGGTGCCAGGAGGCGTAGCAAACGGGGGGAGTCCGGCGCGCAACGTGGTGCCCTCGACTACGACGTTATCGAGCGTTATCGACATCTGCCCATCCGGCGCCCCGTTGAGAAATTGAAGCGTATCGCCTGGGTTGGTCCGGAAAACGCTGTCACGCATGGCGATAAATTGCGCCCCGTTTCCAGTGCTCGCCAGGAACTCCGCTCCATTGGAAGAAGAGCCGCCGATCATGTTTATGGCCGCAACGTGGTCGTACGTCAGGTGAAGGACACCCGATCCCGCTGTGTTCCCGAAGAAGCCTTCGGGATTCGCGTTGGCGTTGCCCAGGTCAGAGGAAGTGGAGTTGTTTATGAAGCCAGTCGCGGTTGCTGTATCAAGCGCTTGCATGCTTACCGCGTGCACCCCAGACTTGTTGGCAGCTTGAGCCAGCCGGAAAACACCGTTGCCAACAACTTTAGCGAAGATCTGCGAGGTCCCCATCGCTCGCACGTCGATGCCGTTATTGCACACCCCATCATGGACGTAGTTGTTTGCGATCGAGACGACCGCAGTACCTTGGGTTGCGTCGATCAGGATCGCCGCCCACGCGGTTGGTACGCCGCCTGCGTTGAATACGCCGGACCCCGGTATATATGTCCCAATATTTTGCGGTTGTACCGTAAAGCCGACGGAGCATGCGAGGTTAGCCATAGAAATATCGTTGCCGTGGACATTCACCCCAGTGACGTTCAGACCATAGATCCCCCCACGCTGGGTGCCGGAGATGACGAGGTTGGCGACCTCGGTTCCATTCGCGAGTCTTACCGCGTCACCGGAGTTGTTTGCTGCACTTGTATTGGTGATCCGTGGTAGCGTCACTGCCGCTACCACCAGTGGTCCGGCGCTTTGCACCGGTAGCCCGGGGCCTTTTATCGGTACCGGTGCTGCGGCGCCGACCACCGGTGGCCCGGCACCGATCAGCCGCTGGCCGGGCTTGAGCGCGATCCCGCCATCGAGGGGCGCGTTCTGGATCGGGGATGGCAGGACGAAGATCGTGTCGCCTGGGCCGGAGGCCTGCTGAACCGCAGCCAAGCTGTTAAACGGCGCCTGAAGGCTGCCGTCGCCGCCCTGCAAGGCGGCAGCGCTGACAAACCATTCGCGGCTGTCTGCGTGCCCGACCGGGCCGAAGGACAGGCCAAGAAGGACAAGGAGAGTGTGGATCGGTTTCATTTCTGCATCCTCATGTTGGCCGGCTCATTAATAGACCGATGTCACATTCAGGTCTATTGTGGGAAACGATAACATGGGCTGTGATTCGACGCCATTTCGCCGGCGGCATTGAGCGCTGCCAGCGGAGCGTGCAGGAATTGGTGACGCTTCCGGGCTCGTTCAGATCGACCGATTCGACTGGTCTGAGATCCGCTGTGCGCCTGCTGGCCTATCAGGTGTCTGCGGGCGGCCACGGTTCGCGAGGCGAGCTGAGTCGGTGCTTAATCAGCGCCATCAGGCTGCGATCCCTCCATCCGACCCGCGCCTCCCACTGCTCGAGGGGAACGAGAGCGCGCCTTTCGCCGGCCACCTTGGCGACCAACTCTGGCGTCCACGGATCGTGCTGCCCGCGCTCGGCGCCCATGCGCTCGTAGGCCGGACCCAGCTTTTGCGCGTGCGAGGCGATCCCGCCGCGCGTGTTGAGATCAACCGTTTCAAATGGGCCGATGATCGACCAGCGTGGACCCAGCCCTTCGGTCATGACGGTGTCGATGTCTTCCACCGATGCGACGCCGTCGCGGACCAGGCAGTAGGCCTCTCGTAACAGGGCCCCCTGGAGGCGGTTGAAGACGAAGCCTTCGACTTCGCGCGCGACAGGTACCGGAATAAGGCCGGCCGCACGATACAGCTGCTCTGCCCGCTTGCTGCTCTCTTCTTGGGTGAATGGCGCCGGAACGATCTCGATGACCCGCAGCAGATAAGGGGGATTGCCGGGGTGCGCCACCAGGCAGCGCCCACGCCCGGCCAGTTCGGCCGCGAAGCTCGAGGCCGGCAAAGCGGAAGTTGAACTGGCCAGCACGGCATCGCTCGGGGCGGCCGCATCGATTTCGGCGAACAACTGGCGCTTGAGCTCCAGCAGTTCGGGCGCGCATTCCTGCACCAGTTGAGCGTCGCGAACGGCGGTTTCGAGCGTCGCGACGACAGCGACGCGCGCGACGATTTGCTCGACAGGCTCGGTCAGCAGTCCGTAGGCCAGCAGGTCCTCGGTTCGCGCACGCAATTCCGCTAGTACGAGGCGCCGGCGCACCTCGTCCGGGTCGTACAGCGCGACGCGCCATCCAGCCCGGGCAAATACAAGCGCGAACGCGACCCCGATGCTGCCGGCGCCGACGATTCCGACGCGCGCCGCCGGCGCCGTCTCGCTCACCGCTGCAGTGCTCGCTCGCTGCCCACCCCGGACACCGTTGCGGGCGGCAGCGACAAAAGCTGGCGCGCCTCGGCGACGGTCGCAGGGCGTCGTCCGTACTCGCCGCACAGGTCAGCGACTTGTTTAACAAGCGCCGCGTTCGACGGCGCCAGCGTGTCCTTGTCGAGGCGCACGTTGTCCTCCAGACCCGTCCGGCAATGGCCGCCGAGTTCAAGCGACCAATGGCAGAGCTTCAGCTGGTCCTTTCCAATGCCGGCCCCTGTCCACGTCGCGCCGGGCGCCACGCGGTTCAGGGTCTTGACGTAGAACTCGAAGACCTCACGGTCGACCGGCATCGCGTTCTTCACGCCCATGACGAACTGCACGTGCAGCGGCCCCTTGACCTTGCCGGATTTCTGCAGGTTCACCGCCGAGAAGATCATCGACAGGTCGAATGCTTCGATCTCCGGCTTGACGCCGTACCTCTGCATCTCCTCGGCGAGCCAGTCGACGAGGTCGGGCGCGTTGTCGTAGACCCGGGTCGGGAAGTTGACCGAGCCCGATGCAAGCGATGCCATGTCCGGCTTCAGCGAGAGCATGCCG
This sequence comes from Casimicrobiaceae bacterium, assembly GCA_035568975.1. Lineage (GTDB taxonomy): Bacteria > Pseudomonadota > Gammaproteobacteria > Burkholderiales > Casimicrobiaceae > PALSA-1003. Next base: position 24,500 of record DATMNH010000275.1, on the reverse strand, counting down.
CCGCGCTCGCGGCCGGCGCCGGAACGGCCGCCGGTCGACACCTGCGTGATCATTCCGGGGCAATGCTTGCGGATGCCGGCGAGCACTTGCGCGAAGCGCTCGGGCGCCGAGGTCGGCGTCTCGTCGTCGTTGCGCACATGCAGGTGCACCAGAGTCGCGCCAGCCTCGAACGCCTGCTGCGTCGACTCGATCTGCTCGGAGATCGTGATCGGCACAGCCGGGTTGTCCTTCTTGCGCGGCAGGGAGCCGGTGATGGCGACGGAAATGATGCATTGAGTCGGCATGGCGCGTTCCTCGATCAGTGCAGTCGGGACGACGATGATGGACCATTGGCCGCATGACTTCAATCGAGCCAGGCAACCAGCGGCCCGGCGATACCTGCTCGCGTAATCGCTGAGCGGGAATGCGGCCGGCGAGCGTGGTGCCGCGTACGATTGCTTGCGGTCCGGCGCCCGGGGGCAAGGGAAACGACGGCGGGTCATCGCAGGACATTGCCAACCGCCTGGTCTGACACCTTGTGGCCGAGATTGGCCAACCCCCCCCGCAATCCGGTCATAACCCCAGCGGAGATTCTCCCTGGCCATGCGGACAATCAGCTGCTCGATGCCGTCGTCTACCGAGGCTGAATACGCCACTGCGTCTCGAATCATTCGACAGGTATCCGAGGCGCGTGAAACATACAAAACAAAAATGGCCTACCGGTGAAGTTCTCCTGACGCACGCGCCCGCTAGCCTGAACTGGCAATCTCAGCTGCACGGAGATGCAAATGTCCCAACCCCACAACCCGCGCATAAGGCGCGAAAGGAAAATCGTATGAAGAACTGCAATGCGCTGTCGAATCAGGCCACGGAGATTCACGTGGCAACAAAAAACTCAAGAAGTAATTACGCCGGTTCCCACCGCATCAGACCCCCGATCACGGCGGCGGCAATCCTACTCGGTAGCTGCATTGCGTGGTACTTGGCGTTCGCGACGGAAGTCCATTTCCTGCTCTCGCCCAATGCGGCCGCTGCCATCCCGCCGAACAGTTCGATGGCGGCCTCGGCGGTAGCCACCGCGTCGACCTCGCCGGCCGGCGTGGGCGAATTGCCCTTGAGTGACTCGCTCCGCCAAGCACCGGAACAGACGGACAACTCGCGCGAATGCGCGCCGAGCTCGGGAATCGATTCCAAGTGCATATTCAACTGACGTGAACTTCGGAAACGTTGCAACGCGCCGAGCGCAGTCCGAGTCAAGCTCTATTCCGTCAATGAATTTCTTGCCAGAGCGAACAATATGCACCACCCGCCATCTGTAAACGTATCCGTTCGCAACGCTCGTAACACCCGGAGATCCGGAGCCCATCATCAGCCACGTGCCGCTGCAGCACCGCGCCAGCCATGGAGCGAAGGGAATCGTGCTCGGGCATATGGCGCGCGCCAACCCGCATTGGCAGCGTTTCGGAGCTGGCTCACATAACTGGCGCGATTATGGGGGCCCAGGCTCACCACCTTTGGATCATGCGTTCATCTTGACCGGGGCGCCGACAGCCTTCCAGCCGGAGTGGCCGACCGTCATGTAGCGGGCGTCGAAGCCCGCATCGCGCAAGGCGATTGCGGTGCGGCAGCCAACATGAAAACCGTAGGCGCAGTACACCACCACCGGCGTCTCCTTGGAGAGCTCGCCCAACCACTCGCCGACGCGCTCGGGGTCGCGCCAGGTGACACCCTCAGCGATGTCCTGCTGGCGCGAGACAAAGTGCTTCGGCCGCGTGTCGATGAGTTGCAATGGCTTGCCTTCCGCCAGCATCGCCCGCACTTCCTCGACGCCGACGCCCGGCAGGTCGCCGAACTCCTCCTGGACCAGCGGCCGCGGCGGCGCTACCTTGCTCGCATCCTCGTAACGGCCCTCGACAGCCTTCCAGTCGACATTGCGCAGGAACGTGTCGACGTAGGCCATCGCGTTTGCGCCGAAGTCGATGTGATAGGCGTGCTCGTACATGTCGAGCGCGAGCAGCGGGACGCCGCCCGCGATGGATTGGCTGTGTTCGGACGCATATTGATTGATGAGCCGGCCGTCCCGCGGCATCCAGGTCAGCAGCACCCAGCCTGAGCCGCCGCCGAGCGCATAGCCCATGGCGGAAAACTCGGTGCGCCAGCGCTGCGCGGAGCCGAAGTCGCGCGCGAGCGCTTCGGACATGGCGTTTGTTGCCCTGCCGTCACCGCCCATGCTCGCGAAATAGAGCTCGTGCAGCAGGGTGGAGTTGAGCGCGACCAGCTCCTCGCGCTTCAGGCCATTGATGACATGGCCCGGCGTCTTAGCGAAATCGAGCGATTCGAGCTGCTCGGTGATGGCGTTCAGGCGCCGCAGCGCCCCGCCGTAGTTGTTCTCGTAATGGCTCTCGATAAGCTTCAGCGAGAGGCCGCTCAGCGTCCAGGGACGGCAGTAGATCTGCTTCAGTTGATAGCGCACGACGATACCTCCAAGCACAAAGTTGAGTTGCGCCCGGACGGATTGCGGAAAATTTGTCTGGTGCCCGCATCCGTCACGCGACGCTCACAGGATTGGACGGGGCACCGTCTTGGAGGGATAAAACCCGGGGGTCCTGTCAACCCCCACCACCGACACTACGCCTTTGCGGCGTTTCTTGCAACTCGCACCTGCGGTCGCAACTTTGCCGCCAGTACCCGGATCCAGCCTTCCACGAGCCGCGCGCCGACTTGCGTTCAACCACCACCCTTGCAATCAATGGGAGGCCATATGGCCCGGCTAGCCATCATTTTTCACGCGGCCAGATCTGAAAGGTAGCGAGTTGTCCCTCAGCGAAAAATCGCGGCAGGCACGATCAGCGAAATGCCTGATGCCAGAAGCAGCAGGAGCACGATCCGTCGAAAACCCGCGTCGTCGAAGCGGCCGTAGAGCTTGAGCCCGGTCCATGTGCCAACCAGCACCAGCGGCAGACCGAACAGGTAAAGTCTGACAGTCTCGGCGGTAACATCGCCGGCGATGCTCAACGATATTGCGGTCATTACAAACACCGCGAAACCAACCGGCTGGAAAATTGTGCGCTGCTGGTCTTTCGGCCAGCCACGCAATTGGCACCAGATGACCACGACGATGCCTGCGAGGCCAGTTAGTCCGCCGAGCACCCCGTTAAGAAATCCGATGCCGATGTCGGCGGGAATTCCAGCCTGCACTGGTTTGATCACCGGCCGCGCAAGGCCGTAGGCACTGTAAAGCACCAGCAACAGCCCGACTACAGTGCGCATATGCGAGGGGTTGATATAGGCAAGCAGCACTGCTCCAATCGGCACGCCGATCGCAGCGCCGATGATGAATGGCATCACCTTGCGCCAGGTCAGTGCATGACGCAGCTTCCAGATACCGTAGCCTTGCACCAGTAAACCGTAGCCGACGATCAGGGTTACGGTCTGAACTGGCGTGAGGATGTGTAGCCATATGCCCGACACCACAAGGCTCATGGCGAAGCCGGCCAAACCGGCGACCACGCCGCCAACGAATGTCGCGAATAGGAAAAGTCCGAGAACTGTGCCATCCATTTGCTCGCTCCTGAATACAAGGCGAGCAGCTCTTGGATGGCGGACCACCTGACGGGAGGCTGCCGTTACCCCCAAAAGAATGATAGCAAATTAGGGCGTGTTTAGCTGCGGCTAACAGTCGCATCACAGCCGATTGGCGCAGGTTCTCTGTGGGCTAACCGATAGGAATCGAAACTAAGGTAGACGAGCAGGGTCTGTCCTCATGCTCGCCGCGTTCGTCGGATTCAAGGTGATGGGGATCAAAGGGGCTGCCGTCGCCGCGACGGCACGCTGATTTTCGGAGTCAACCCAGCGGGATTGACTAAATACTGACGTTTAGTCAGGCCCTGTCTGGTCGACTCTGTTCGGTAGCTATCGCGTGAGTAGCCGCTGGGTCGGCGTGCTGCGTATGTCGGGTGCGACGGCGCCGCGATGCTGCAGCGAGCCGATCGAACCAAAGATAGATCACCGGTGTCGTGAACAGCGTCAGCGTTTGCGAGACGAGGAGCCCGCCCGCGATTGCGATGCCGAGCGGAGTACGAAGCTCAGAGCCGACGCCGGCGCCAAACGCGAGCGGCAGCGCACCGACGAATGCGCCCATGGTCGTCATCATGATCGGACGAAAGCGCAGCAGCGCGCCTTGGCGAATGGCTTCGTTGGGCGGCAGCCCCTGCTCGCGCTGCGCGGCCAGCGCGAAGTCGATCATCATGATGGCATTCTTCTTTACGATCCCGATGAGCAGGAAAATTCCGATAAGCCCCATGATCGAAAGATCGTGCCCGAACAGCATCAATGCGAGCAATGCGCCGATTCCCGCGGAGGGTAGCGATGAGATGATTGTGAGCGGATGAATGAGACTCTCGTAGAGCACTCCGAGCACGATGTAGACGACGATGATCGCGGCGAGGATCAGCCACACCTGAGTACGCAATGAAGCCTCAAATGCACGCGCCGTGCCCTGGAGGTTGCCGGTCACTGCATCGGGCTTGCCAATCTTTGCCTCGAGCGCGTGAATCGCTCCGACGGCCTCTCCGAGCGCGACCCCTGGCGCAAGGTTGAACGACAGCGTCACAGAGGGAAACAGCGATTGGTGCGTGATCGATACCGGCGACACGCCCTTTTCGATGGTCGCGAGAAGGCTCAACGGCACGAGTTCGTTGGATGCCGCCGATCTCACATAGATATGCTTGAGCGCCTCGGTGGAAAGCTGGAAGCGCGGGTCCACTTCCTCGATCACGTGGTATTGATTCAACTGCGTGAACAGCGTGGCCACCTGGCGCTGCCCGAACGCGTCGTAGAGGACGTCGTCGATAGCCTGTGTCGTGACACCGAGCCGCGAAGCTGTGTCGCGATCGATCTTCAGCATCGCGCTGGTTGCGGAGGCCTGCGCGTCGGATATCACATCGCGCAATTGGGGTAGCGTCTCAAAGGCCGTCAGCATCCTGTCCGACCACTCGTTAAGTTCCGCCACGTCGGCATCCTGCAGGGTGTACTGGTACTGCGACGCGCTGATGCGCCCGCCGACTCGAATATCCTGTCGGACCTGCAGGCTCAGCACAATGCCTTGGACCGATGCCGTCTTCTTTTTAAGACGCGCCACCACTTGCTCGGCGGTGGCGTGGCGCTCGCGCCACGGCTTCAGGTTGATCTGCATCCGGCCCCGGCTCAGCGTCGGATTGGGGCCGATCCAATATAAGACGTTATCGATGTCGGGATCGTCCATGACGACGCGGCCAAGCGTCTGGATCCGGTCCGACATCGCTTCGTACGAAATATCGGGCGCTGCCTGGGCGAAGCCGTCGATGAGCGCACTGTCCACCTGCGGGAAGAAACCCTTCGGCGCGACCACATAGAGCACGCACGCGAGCGCAAGAGTGAACAGCGTGGCGGCTAAGGTACCGACCGGATGTCGCAAGACCGTGTCGAGCAGCCTCTCATAGGTGGCCAGCATGCCCTGGAAAAAGCGGTCGGACCAGCGAAAGAGCGGCCCGTGCGGCACCGAGCGCTGGTCGCGAAGCAATAGCGCGCAAGTCATGGGTGTGACCGTGAGTGACACGATGCCGGAGATCAGCACGGCGACACTTACCGTGACCGCGAACTCGCGGAAGAGCCGCCCGACGATACCGCCCATGAGCAGGATCGGAATGAAGACGGCGATGAGCGAAAGGGTCATCGACACGATGGTCGTCCCCACCTCCCGCACGCCGTTGATCGCCGCGGTCATCGGCGGCTCTCCATGCTCGAGATGGCGGACCACGTTCTCGACGACGACGATCGCGTCGTCAATCACGAAGCCAATGGCGATCGTGAGCGCCATCAGCGATAGATTGTCGAGACTGTAGCCCAACAGATACATTACGCCGAAGGTGCCAATGAGCGATAACGGTATCGCGAAACTGGGTACGAGCGTCGCGCGCAGATTGCGGAGAAACAGGAAGATGACGAGCACGACGAGTCCAACGGTCAACATCATGGTGAACTCGACGTCGTGTACCGAAGCCTGGATCGTCTGCGTGCGATCGCTCACGACCCGCAGCTGCGCCGCCGCCGGCAAGGTCGCCGCCACCGCAGGCAATCGCTCCTTGATCCGCGCCACGGTATTGACAACGTTGAAGCCGGGCTGCTTGTGGATATCGATCGCGATCGCACGCTTGCCGGACAGCCACGCGGCCTGGCGCGTGTCCTCGGCCGCGTCCAGCACCGTCCCCACGTCGCGAATGCGCACCGGGGCGCCGTTGCGATAAGCGATCACGAGCGAGCGATATCCCTCAGGGCTCATGATCTGATCCGAGGTGTTGAGCACAACGGCCTGGTGCGCTCCGTCGAGCACGCCCTTCGGGGCGTTGAGCGTTTCCCGGCCAATCACTGCACGGATGTCCTCGAGCGTGAGCCCCAGCGCCGCGATCTTGTCGGGATCGATCTGCACGCGCACCGACGGCCGCTGCTGGCCGTGAAAATCGATGAATCCAACCCCGGGAATTTGCGCCAGCTGGTTGACAATGAAGTCTTCGACGTAGCGGCCGAGTTCCGTCAGCGGAAGCGTGTCGGAAGAGATCGCGAGCGCCAGAATCGGAACGTCCGCCGGGTTGGATTTGGTGTACGTCGGCGGCGCCGGAAGATTCTTGGGCAGTGTGCCTTGTGCGGCGTTGATCGCCGACTGCACATCCTGGGCAGCGGCGTTGATGTCCACCGCGAGGTCGAACTGCAGCGTAACCTGCGTCACGCCGAGCGAGCTCGATGAAGTCATCTCGCTTACACCGGAAATGTTCGAGAACGCGCGTTCGAGCGGCGTCGCCACCGAACTCGCCATCGTATCGGCGCTCGCTCCCGGGAGTCTCGCATCGACGTTGATGGTCGGAAAATCGACCTGTGGCAGCGGTGCCACCGGCAGCAGGAAAAACGCGACCATCCCAACCAGGATGAGCCCAACCGCCATGAGCAACGTGCCCATGGGCCGGCGAATGAAGATCTCGAGATTCACGACGCTCCTCCGGTGGTGCCCGGGCCCGACTCGCGCTTCACCTCCACCTTTGTTCCAGGAGCGAGCCGCGACTGTCCTTCGGACACGACGCGCTCTCCGCGAGCGACTCCCGACCGTACCGCAGTGAGTACGTCGACCGTCGCGCCCACCTGCACCGGCCGCACCTCGACCGTGTTGTCGTCCTTTACGACGTAGATGTAGTTGCCGCGGATACCGGAGAGCACGGCCTGCGAAGGCACGACGATGGCGTCGCGTTCGGTTCGCAGCAAGATGCGGATCGACACGAGCTCGCCAGGCCACAATGCGCCGTTGGCGTTGGCGAAGATGGCTTTCATCTTGATCTGCCCGGTCGCGGCGTCGACCTGGTTATCGATCGATGCGACCTCTCCATCGGCGAGTTGCGTCAAACCGTCGCGCGAATAGACGACCGCCCCGAGCTTTCCTTTCGCGCGCTCCGCGACGATCTCGTGCAGCGCATCCTGCGGAACCGCGAAGAGCACCGTGATGGGACGAACTTGCGTGATCACGAGAAGGCCGTTCGCGTCCGATGCGCGCACCATCGATCCCGGATCGGCCTGCCGGAAACCGACTCTGCCTGCGATCGGCGCGACGATCCGCGTAAAGCCCAATTGCAGCGTCGCCGTCTCGAGCATCGCCTGGTCACTTCGCACGGTCGCCTCGAGCGAGGACACTTGAACCCTGAACGCATCGACATTCTGCGCCGACACAAAACCCTTTTCCGCGAGCGCGATGTAACGTGTGAGCTCCGAACGCGCATGGGCGAGCTGCGCCTCGTCCTTCTGCAGATTCGCGGCCGCCTGCTCTCGCGTCGCTTCGAACGGTCGCGGATCGATTTGCGCGAGGAGATCGCCGGCGCGCACTTCCTGTCCCTCGACGAATTCAACCTTCTGCAATTCGCCCTCGACGCGCGGGCGCACGCTCACGACATTGAGCGACTGCACGGTGCCGATCGCGGACAACCAGATCGGCAAATCGCGCGTCGTCGCGGGGATGGCGACGACCGGTACTGCGACGACAGCAGGCGCAGCGCGCGTCGTGAATCGCGGCGCGACAACCCAGTATGCGAGCGCGATCACAACTATCACGAGGCCAGCGAGCACCGACGCGATGAATGGATGCCCACGCATTGCTTCGAAGCGAAGCACTATTCCAGCTTCGCGCTTTTGACAGTGACGACTTGCGTCACGAGCGTCAGATGACGCAACTCAGTGTCGGCAAGCGCTTTCTGTCCTTGGAGCGAGGGCATAGGAGGCCAGCGCTCGTGAAAAAATGGTATAGGTGAAGACTCCAAGGTTCGATCTCGGGATATTCATACAACGCTCAAGGCCCATGCCTTATCGACCACACCGCGCGGCAACCATCTTACATTGGGGGCTGAAGCTCAACTCATCCTGAACGGTTCCTGAAAGGTTATTTAGAACTCCTACGCCACCGATTCAGGGCGAGAAAAGAAAAGCGGCACCCGGCGTATTCCCCCAACGATTGGGGGGCGATTGGTGGCGACCTAGGGGCAATAGAGCCGAACGAATTCTCGCTGGATCATTTCCTAGGGCGGTGACCCGGAGCTGACTCAGATCCGCCGAGGATTGAATTGTTACGGCACAGGCTCGAATACCGGTATCGCGGCCTCTTGATCACCGATTGCCTGGGATGCGACATAGAGGCGATTGAATTGGGGTACCAAGAGCGAAGTGCCGGAACCGGGTCTGGTCTTGATCTTGGAAATCAGATCGTAGTGGTCGGGGTCCAAAGAAGCTCGTCAAGACGGAGCGACAGCGCATCAGCGCAGCGGGTTCTTTGCGGCAACACACATAGCGGACGGTCCGCCAAAGCGGCCGGCACGCCATGCAGCGAAACGTAACCAGGCGTCAAATCGGACGAACGTCGAGCTGCAGCGGCCATGGGTAGGTACCCGGTCCTACGCCGTCCGCCAGCATGAATCGATACGTCATCTGGGTGAGCATTTCCTTGCCGTGGCGTCGCTGGGCGATCGAGCCCCCATCCCGGCTAATCTGGGCGCTGGCATCCGGCATGTCGACACGTACCGATTTGAAGATCGGCAGGCGGCTGAAGATCGAGATAAGGTAGCCGGCTCGGCTGTTGGACGACACGCGAAGCCGCGAAGCAACGGGAGCATCGCAATACCCGCGAGCCACATCGGTTTCCGTTACCACCAGCTGCTGCGCCTGATACTCAACCTGCACCACCGCATTTGCCGTGACGAACGCGCTCACGGCGATTGACCTGGAGGCAGCTTGCGTCAGCAAGGGATGGGCGGCGAACAGCGCCAGTGCTGAAAGGCAGATCGCTTTGGCCAGGCCCATTTGAACCTCAGAGTTCCGTGTCGTATTCATGGACCGATCTTATCGGTCTGCAGCATTGTGGAAAATCCGTAGTTATACGTCCGTAACACTACCTACGACGACTATGCGGTCGGTGTAGAACACCCAATGCCAACGGCTGACCGAAAGTCCCTGCGATGAGATCCTCAACGAACCCAGCAATCCATGATCGGCGTGGCCCACCAAGATAGCTTGCGCAACGTCCATTTCTTACGTTCTCAACAGTCACCGCGAAAGTCGCCGCCGGCGAATGCCGGGGCAAAAGTTTGCCTGGCACCCGACGGATTGTGAGAGCAAAATCGGATGGAGAAAACCCGTAGCGCACAACTTCTGCTAGAAACGCGAGTTGGTCGCCATGGGCAATCAGATGATGGGTCCGCATCGCCACGATGTATCGTGAGCAACCTTCGAGCCATCGGCATTTTTTCGTTATTTTCCGATGAGTTACTAACTTGCGCCGGGTAACCTCGACCCGCATGTGTAAGGAGCGTCGTCGGTGGTCACTCTGTAGCGTCCAACCGGTCGGCCCAAAGAAAAACCCCGCCGATGCGGGGCGTGTGCGCGTGAAGCGGCTGTTACGCCCAAATCGCGATCGCGAGTATTGCCGGCACCAGGAGCGCGAGCAACTCGCAAGCGAAGCGTCGCAAATAACTTCACTTCCCCGCGGTCATCGGGCGATGTGGCCCTCGATCGATGCCGCTGCGGGGGAGTTTTCGGGATCGAGACATCGCTTTATATAACCCTCCATCATCGGTTCCCAAAGCTCCGAGAGTCGGCGTAGCTCCACGATCGGCTCCTCGGAGAAATCCACCCGCAGGTCCACCGGTGGGAAGGGGATTCCGGCGTGTGCGATCTTTATAGAGGCCGAGCGTAATGGATAGGCCTCGCCGCCGGCCTCCAGTCCATACTCGAGGGCCATGATGAGCCGGTCCGCGAGCGTCTTTTCGGGCGCCGCCTCGAAGCCTCTCATCATGGCGCTGGGGACCGACGCACTGGCAAGGCCATTGCCGATCGCGATCGCACCGTGGCCGTTCTGCGCACCTTTTTCGGCAGTGCAGTGCGCACCCGTGAAGGACGCGACGGCCCCGCTGCGATCGAGCACTGCGAGCTGACGCCAAGCGGAATGGGGCGTGGATGCGATCATGTCGGACAATGCGTCCGCTGCCGCGCGGCCATTCTCTAGCGATCTTAGGCCTATCACGCCGAGGCGCGGATCCGATCGTGCTTGCGACAACACTACGCCGATGCCGGGACCGACGAAGGGGGCACGGCCGCCCGCGGCCATGCTGGATGTGGCCAACGCGCAGCCGAACTGTCCTGTGCGTGGGCATAGTCCGACGATCGAGAATGTCATTTCGGATCATCCTTTCATGATTCTTTGGCACATGATGGCGGTGGAGCAGCCCGTAGCGCTCAGGCGTCAAGCCAGAGCAGACCACCGGGCGGCGGGGGGATGTCGGAGTTTTCCGCGAGCATCCGCGTCCATACTCGCTTCGCGACGGCCTGCGCCTCCCGCAGCAGTGCGGCCTCATCCAACGCCAGCACCTTGCGCTCGTGCATCAGGAATATACCGTCCACCATGACCGAGTGAACGATTCCAGGATGGCCATAATGCACCAGGTTCGACACCGGATTGATCAGCGGCCGCATCGCCGGAACGTTCAGGTCAATCAGAGTCAGGTCAGCTTTCTTGCCCGGCTCGATGGAGCCAATCTCTGCCTCCGCGGCCACTGAGCGGGCGGCATTGCAGGTGATGGCGTCGAGCAGCGCCTGGGGGTGCGGATCGACGCCCCCTTCGCGCGCACGACCACGTCCTCCGCGGTGGAGGATCAAGCCGATTTTCATCGCATGGAAGATGTCCTCGGTCATATTGTCGGTGCCGAGCGCGATGTTCACGCCGGCATCCTGGATCCGCCCGATGAGCACGCGATGAGGACCGCGACGGGACGAATTTGCCGGGCAATGCACCATCTGAACGCCGCGACTCGCCAGCAGGTCGATGTCTTTCTCCGTGCAGAATGTCCAGTGCGCGCCGACAAGATCGGGGGCGAGCCAACCTTCGCTATCCAGGTATTCCGCCGGCGTCATCCCCCGCGCCTCCTTCACCACACGAACCTCCTGCACACTTTGCGCCAAGTGCACGGTACGGGTGAGACTGTAACGACCTGCCAATGTCTGCAGGTGCCGCAGCATCCAGGGCGAGCAGTTATCCGGCGCGTGCGCAGCGATCTGGCAGCGCACGCGGCCATTATGCGTGTCGTGAAGTGTCTCGATCATCTCAATGGTTCGGTCCAGGAACACCTGTCCGAATGCGTGGTCCTCCCTGTAATCGCCCTTACGGATACGCAGCGTATTGATGTCGGCGCAATTTTCGGAGAGCCAAAGCCGTAGCCCCGTCGCGGCCATTGCGCTGCCATAGGTCGGCACATGCCGAAAAGGATCGACCAGCGTGGTGCACCCGGATCGAATCGCCTCGAGGCAGCCGAGGGTGACCATCACCGCGCGCTCTTCAGCGGTCATCGCGTAGGATATCGGTGACATGTAGCCGTAAATCACGTCGCCATCCGAATCCTCGATCGTGCCGCGCAGCACGGTCAGCGCCGTGTGCGTATGCGCGTTGATGAAGCCCGGGAACACGGCAAGTCCGCGGCCCGACACGCGCTGCAGGTCGGGATGCTCCCTTTCCAGATCGGCCATGACACCGACCGCGGCAATCCGATTTCCGCGCACGGCCACGGCGCCGCGTTCGTGCACGCGTCGCGCTTTGTCGCACGTAACCACCAGGCTGTCGGTGATCAACATGTCCATGCCCAGCTCTCCCTTCTACTCAACCCGCTCCAAGGAGCTGCGGCGCATGAGCTCCACGCCGACCAGCACGATCACGGCGCCCAAGGTCAGCAGTGAGGCAATCGCCGTCAGCGTAGGATCGATCTCGAAGCGGATCGTCTCCCACATTCGTTTCGGTAGCGTGGTCGTATCGGGACCGGCGACGAAGATTGCGATGACCACGTCATCGAACGAAATCAGAAAGGCGAACGCGGCCGCCGCTATTATCGTCGCCTTGATCGAGGGCAGCGTCACGTATCGGAGCGACCGCCAGAAATCCGCACCGAGGCTGCGTGCTGCGAGCTCCATCGCGGGATTGGTCGTCCGGAGCGCCGCACGCACCATGACGATCACCAGCGGCGTGGCGATGACGGTGTGGCCGAGAAACAGACCGAACGTGGTATCCAGCAGATGGTAACGCGAGAACAGGAAATAGAAACCCAGGGCGACAACGACGATCGGCACCACCATCGGCGAGATGAAGAACGCCTCCAGGGCGCGCCTGCCCGGAAAAGTCCCTCGCACGATCCCGATGGCCGCCGAGGTACCCAAGACAGTCGCCGCCACCATCGTCAGCAGCGCCACGCGCAGACTCAGCAACGCCGTATCGTACCAGTGCGCGGAGGAGAAAAAATTCGCATACCAGCGCAGGGACAGGCTTTTCGGAGGAAAGTCCATGTATGGCGTTCCATTGAACGAGGTGATCACGATCACGATGATCGGTGCAATCAGGAACATCATCAGCAGCGTGCACAGCGCCCAAAGGGCGACTCGCGGTCCCTTCATCGTCCCTCCCCTGTTCCGACGATCCGATTGAGCCCCATCAGTCCACTGAACACCCCGAAGATTCCCCCGACGACCGTGAGTAGCAGGACTCCCAGTGTCGCGGCGAAGCCGAAATTCAAGAAGGTATTGATCATCATGTCGATCATTGTCGCAAGCGTGATCTGCCCCGGTCCGCCGAGCAGTGCCGGCGTCACGTAAAATCCGATGGCGAGGAGGAACACCAGAATGCAGCCTGCCCCCACGCCTGGCAGGCTCAGGGGCAGGAACACGTGCAGAAAGGCCTTTCTCGGCGCCGCGCCCAGGCTTCGGGCCACGCGCACCACGTTCAAATCGATGCGCGACATTACGCCGTACAAGGGGAAAACCATGAACGGCAACAGCACGTGCACCATCCCCACCTGCACGCCGACCATATTGAATAACAGCTTCTGGGGAAATTCGACCAGGCCCAGATCGAGCAGCGCCCGGTTGACCAAGCCGTTATTGCCCAGAATGACCAGCCAGGCGAAGGTCCGTACGAGAATGCTCGTCCAGAAAGGTACCAGGATCAGCACCGTCAGCACTCGCCGCGCCCGCGCCGACGTCGTTGTCATCAGATAGGCGAGCGGATAGCCGAGCATGAGCGAGATCAGCGTCACCAGCACGCTGATCTCCAGGGTGTTCCGCAGCGCCTTGAAATAGGCGGGTTCGGCCAGAAGCTCCCGGTAGAATTTCAGCGTGAAGTCGGGATCGAAAAAGCTCCAGCCGACGATGCGCGATAGCGGATAGAGATAGACCAGCACATAGAAAGCCAGCGCAGGAAGCACCAGCGCGCCTTCCCTGGAACGCCAGAACCGCGCCGCCCGCCCCATTTGCCTTAGCTGTTAATCATCCATTTCGCGAAGCGCTCGCCCTGAGCTTCACGTGGAGACTTTCCGTCCGGACCCGGCGCGCTCCACCAATCGGTGTTCCACCAGAACTGCTGCTTGATGTTCTCCGGCGATGTCGTCAGATCGGCGGCGTCCTGCGCCGAGAGGAACTCGAACGCGCCGGTATTGCTGGGACCATAAGGTACCTTTTGCGCGATCGAGGCCTGCATCTTCGGATCGAGCGCTGTGTTGATGAACTCCATCGCTACCTTTTTGTTGCGTACGCCCTTCACCAAACACCAGTTGTCGGACGCGAGTTTGCCCTGGTTATACTCGACATCGACGGGCGCGCCCGCCTTCTTGGCCGTGATTCCGCGCGGCCCGATCGTGTTGCCGACGCTGGCCTCGCCAGCGCTGAGTAGCTGGATGGCCTGTGCGTGCGATGTGTACCACTTGGCCACGATCGGCTTCAGCTTGTCCATCATCCGCCACGCCCGCTCGACATCCAGCGGATAGAGCTTGTCGACCGGAACGCCATCGGCCAGCAGCGCCGCCTCCAGTTGCGGCGCAATGCCACCCTGGAAATTGAAGGTGCGGCCACCGGGAAAGTTCTTGGCATCCCACACCTCGGCCCAGTTGCGGGGATGCTTGGCCTTCGGCATTGAGTTGGTGTTGTAGACGATGTTGAATGAGTAGATTCGCTGCCCCAGCGCGTACTGTTGCTGCAGCTCGCGTGGAATGCGACCCAGCCTCGCCTTGTCTATCACGGCATAGTCCACCGGCTCCAGCAGACTGTCCTTTACCAGTGCCTGAACGGCCGGGGTGTCGGTCATGATGACGTCCCAGCTTACGTTCCCGCTTTGCACCATCGCCTTCACCTTCGCCGTCTCCGGGGGCGCATCGAGTTTCACGGTGTATCCGGTTGCCTTCTCGAATGCCGGGAATACGAAGTCACGCAGAGCCTGGTCGTAGTCGCCACCCCAGCTCACCACGACTAGGTCGCCCTTGTCGGCTCGCGCTGGCCGCACATGGAAAAATGGGCCCGTCACCGCTGCCGCGGCAACGATCCCAGCACCCTTGAGGATCTCACGCCTTTTCATCGCCCATCTCCTTCACAGGTTTTTCAGAATCCGCGCATCTCCGGGGTTCAGGAATATCTGGACATCCTCCCCCTCCCTGGCCTGCACGGCGCTTCGGTTGTTCTGCACTTTGACGGTCAAACTGAGGCCGCCCTGAATCTCGACGCGGTAGCGCGTAAAATCACCGACATAAACGTGTTCGCTGACGCGGCCCATCACGCCATGGTCCCCCGGCGACTGTTGCACCAGGGAAAACTTCTCCGGCCTTACAACCAGGAGCCCCTGTTCGCCCACTCGCAGATCTCCATTCACCGGGACCGGAAACCGCGCCCCGCTCTCCGTCATGAAGTATCCGATCGCATCGAGGCGCCCCTCGATCAGGTTGGATTCGCCGATGAACTCCGCGACGAACCGGTTAGCCGGTTGCTCATACAACTCATGCGCCGGCCCAAGCTGTTCGATAACCCCTCGATTCATCAACGCGACACGATCGGACATTGTCAGCGCCTCTTCCTGGTCATGCGTCACATACACGATTGTCACGCCAAGCTTTGCGTGCAGTCGCTTGAGCTCGAACTGCATCTGCTCACGCAGGTTCTTGTCCAGCGCCCCGAGCGGCTCGTCCATCAGTAGAAGATCCGGATCGAACACCAACGCCCGGGCGAACGCGACGCGCTGCTGTTGCCCGCCCGACAGCTGCCGTGGCAGCCGCTCCCCCAGGCCCTCCAGACGCACGAGTCGCAGCGCATCGCGCACCTTGTTCTCGATGGTCGCTCGCGACTGTCCCCGCATCTTCAGCGGAAAAGCCACGTTGTCGGCGACGTTCATATGGGGAAACAGCGCGTAGTTCTGGAACACAACGCCGATATTCCGCCGCTCCGGCGCGAAGCTGGCGATCGATCGCCCATTCAGTAGAATATCCCCGTCCGACGGCGGCGTGAACCCGGCCACCATCATCAGCGTCGTCGTCTTTCCGGACCCACTCGGGCCTAGCAGCGTCAGGAACTCTCCGGAGGCAACGTCCAGATCCACGGCGTCGACCGCCGGAAGATTCGCATACTTTTTCGTCAGCCTTGACAGCACGAGCCGACCGCCCCGCCCCTCACGTTGCTGGCTAGTCATGCATGAGACGATCAACGTGGTAATGTCGGGCCGGCCGCCAGCAACGCACGCCGTGTTCGATAGATGCGCTTGGCAACAACATTGGCGCCGTCTTTTTCAGATGCCGATGGTGACTTGAATTGAAAATTCGCGAGGGACAGGTCGTTAGCAGGCCCCGGAGCTACCAGCCAAGCCTTACACGGCCGAGGGCCATGGCCACCGCCGCTTGCGTCGGCTCGACTACCGGAATACCGGCTGCCTGCTCGACTCGTTCCCGGTACTGTGCCATGCCGGCGCAACCCATCACGACGGAGTCCGCGCCGTCATCGCGCAAGGCTTTGGCGGCGCCGATCATTCGTGTCAGCGTCTTGCTCTCGTCGGACAGTTCGATCACCGGAACTCCAATTGCGCGCTCACCCGCGAGCCGGCTTTGCACGCCCATGGTGATTATAGTGCGCAGGTGCCGCGCAATGGAGTTCTGCAGGATGGCGATCACGCCGAAGCGCTGGCCCAGGGTGAGAGCGGTGAAGATGCCGCATTCCATGATGCCGAGCACCGGCTTATGCGTTGTCTCTCTGGCCGAATGCAGACCCGGATCACTGAAGCACGCGATCACAAACGCTGCTGCCCCGGCGTCCAACTTGCCGATCAGCCGACACAGCGGCCCGACGACGCTGTCCACGTCGCGCTGGCTCTGGATTCCCGGCGGGCCTTCCTCCAGGGTCAGACACTCGAGCACCGGTCCGCCCGCAAGACGCAATGGAGCGATGGCGGCGTCGATGCCGCGCGTCACCGCCTCAGTGGAGTTCGGGTTGATGATATAAATGATGTCGGTCATAAGTCTACGTTTCGCACATCGGTTCCGATTTTAGGACAATTGACGCTCCACGGCCACGCAGGCGTTCCATGACCCATGAATTCGATCTCACCGTGCGCAATGGCACGGTGGCCACTGCAAGCGATACGATGCACTGCGACGTTGGCGTTAGAGACGGTCGCATCATTGCGATGGAAGTTAATCTGCCGGCGGGCCGGCGCGACCTCGATGCGGCCGGACACCTGGTGCTGCCGGGCGGCGTGGATAGCCATTGCCATGTCGAGCAACTCTCCTCGATGGGCATAATGTGCGCCGATGATTTCTACAGCGCGAGCGTCGCGGCCGCTTTCGGCGGCACCACCACCATCATTCCCTTCGCTGCTCAGCACAAGGGTAATTCGTTGGTAGCAGTGGTGGACGACTACGCCAAGCGGGCGGCTGAAAAGGCAGTCATTGACTATGGCTTTCATCTGATCATTTCCGACCCCACGCCGCACGCCCTCGACGTCGAGCTGCCCGGCCTGATTGCACGCGGTATCACGTCATTCAAGGTCTATATGACCTACGACCTGCTCAAACTCGACGACGGCCAGCTACTCGATGTGCTGGCGGTGGCGGATCGCGAGCGGGCGCTGGTAATGGTGCACGCCGAGAACCACGAAATGATCAGATGGATCGCCAAGCGGCTGCTCGAGCGCGGGCATAACTCGCCGAAATTTCACGCGATTAGCCATTCGTCGCTTGCCGAAAGTGAGGCGACGCACCGCGTGATTCAGCTGTCGCGCTTGCTCGATGTGCCGGTGTTGGTGGTGCACGTCTCCGGCATCGACGCCGTAAAGACCATTCGCGCGGCTCAGGCGCTGGGCGCGCAAGTCTATGGAGAGACTTGTCCGCAATATCTTTTCCTCACTGCGGAGGATAGCGACAAGCCTGGCCTCGAGGGCGCCAAGTTTTGCTGCAGCCCGCCGCCGCGCGACGCAGCATCGCAGGAGGCGGTATGGGGCGCCCTCGTTGACGGCACCTTGCAGGTGTTTTCGTCCGATCACGCGCCTTACCGTTTCGACGAGACGGGAAAGCTGCCAAAAGGAGACAAGACCACCTTCAAGGACATGGCCAACGGCGTACCCGGACTCGAGGTGCGGCTGCCGCTGCTATTCTCGGAGGGTGTCGCCAAGGGCCGCATCACGCTCAACGAATTTGTCGCCCTCACCGCCACCAACCATGCACGCATGTACGGTTTGGCAGATCGAAAGGGGACGGTCGCAGTCGGCGCCGACGCTGACTTAGCCATCTGGGATGCTGAGCGTAACGTGACCCTGACCGCCGGGATAATGCATGACAACGTCGGTTACACGCCGTACGAGGGCAGGGTTGTTAAAGGTTGGCCGGTGACCGTTGTGAGTCGCGGCAGAGTGGTCATCGAAGGAGGAGCGCTCCACGCCGCGCGCGGCAGCGGCCAGTTCGTTCCGCGCGGAGTGCCCGGTCCGGTGAGTCTGGCCCGCAAGCCGAGTCCAGGCGCGGGAATGCTCAAATCGCTGCTCGGCCTTGATGCCCGCTGATCAGCCTACAAGAGATCTGCCTCGACCGCCGTACGCTCGCTCGCGCCGCGTCTTAAATTGAAAAAGGACTTAACACCATGAGCGGCAACACGTTTGGGTTAGCGGTGGCACAGATGGGACCTGTTCATCTCGCCGACACGCGCGAGGCGGTCGTCAAGCGCCTGCTTTCCCTGTTGCACGACGCTGCTGGACGCGGCGCCCAATGCGTGGTGTTCCCGGAACTGGCGCTTACCACGTTTTTCCCGCGCTACTGGATGCCAGAGGCGGAAGCCGAGGAACGCTTTTTCGAGAAGACGATGCCTAATCCCTCGGTGCGCCCACTGTTCGACGAAGCCAAAAGGCTTGGCGTGGGCTTTTACCTCGGCTACGCCGAACTCACCGATAGCGGCGAGCGCTTCAATACCGCCATCCTAGTGGACAGGGCCGGGCGCATTGCCGGACGCTATCGCAAGATTCACCTGCCCGGCCATGCGGAGCACAAGCCAGAAGCGCCCTTTCAGCATTTGGAGAAAAAATTCTTCAACGTCGGCAATGATGGCTTCAAGGTCTGGCGGACGATGGACGCAAAGATCGGTCTTTGCATCTGCAACGATCGGCGCTGGCCCGAAACGTTTCGCGTCATGGGCCTGCAAGGCGTGGATATCGTCGCGTTGGGCTATAACACGCCATCGTGGAACATTCATTGGAACGAGCCGCCGCACCTGCGCATGTTCCATCACCTGCTGTCGCTGCAGGCGAACGCCTACCAGAACTCCACTTGGATTGGAGCGGCCGCCAAGTGCGGTTTCGAGGACGGGTTTCACATGATCGGCGGCTCCTGCATCGTCGCGCCCACCGGCGAGATCGCCGCCCAGGCAGTCACCGAGACGGACGAGGTCATCAGCGTTAAATGCGATCTCGGCTTAGCAGACAATTTCAGGAAGCATGTGTTCAATTTCCAAAAGCACCGGCGCCCGGAACAGTACGGGCTGATTGTCGAAAGAACGGGAGCGGGCGAACCGCTTGGCGAATGACGCGCAGTGCGGAGGCCGCGGACGTTGATCCTTTACACAACAACAAGATTTCCGCCGTGTTGAAGTCCGTCACCATGGTCCGTGCGCGTACCCGGGAAAGACATAGAGGGATTTGATGTCCCTGATCCCCGTTACGATCGTTACCGGCTTCCTTGGGAGTGGCAAAACCACGCTCCTCAATCGCATCTTGCGCGAGCCACACGGCCAGCGCATTGCTGTGATCGAAAACGAATTCGGCGAAATCGGCATCGACAATGAATTGCTGGTGCAAGACCAGGACCAAATCGTCGAGATGAACAATGGCTGTATTTGCTGCACCGTTCGCGGCGATCTGGTGCGCATTCTGCGCGAGCTTGCTGAACAGCAACAAAAGCAACTGGTTCATTTCGATCGCGTGATCATCGAAACTACCGGGCTGGCGGACCCGACGCCCGTGGCGCAAACCTTTTTTGTGGATGTCGATATCGCCCGCAGTTACCTGCTCGACGCGATCGTCACCGTGGTGGACGCCAAGCACGCAATGGCGCAACTCGACGAACACCACGAGGCACAAGA
The DNA here is from genome assembly GCA_035568975.1 of Casimicrobiaceae bacterium. Lineage (GTDB taxonomy): Bacteria > Pseudomonadota > Gammaproteobacteria > Burkholderiales > Casimicrobiaceae > PALSA-1003. The sequence goes on along the minus strand of DATMNH010000275.1, from coordinate 4,553 downwards.
ACAGGTAGGCTTCGCGGACCGCGTGTTGATATCAAAGTCTGAACTGGTAACGCCGGCTGAGCTGGCACTGTTAAAGCAGCGCCTAATGCGTATGAACGCGCGTGCGCGCATTCAGACAACGAGCTTCGGCGGCGCACCACTGGAGCGGTTACTCGACATCCGCGGCTTTAACTTGAATGCGATTCTGGAGATCGAACCCGACTTCCTCACCGACATGAACACCGAACACGACGATGAAGTATCGAGCTTCGTGTTCCGCAGCAAGCAGCCCTTCAACATGGAAATGCTGGACGAGTTTCTCAGTGCCGTGTTGCAGGTCTATGGCCCGGAATTGATGCGCTACAAGGGCTTGATGTGGGTTGCCGGTGTGGATGAACGCGTCGTGCTCCAAGGGGTGCACATGCTAATGGGCACCGAGCTGGGCACACGTTGGGAAGAGGACGAAGCGCGCGAAAGCTGCGTGGTATTTATCGGCAAGAACCTGCCAAAGGAATTTATCGTGGACGGCTTGGCGCGATGCCTGCTCTCCGCGGAAACGGTCATTGTCCCGGAATACTGAACGTGCGTTTCACCCCGGAGAACTGAGTACCATCCAAGCTCATGGCCTTCAACGGACAGAATACGTAACGTCCGTCTGCATGGATCGACAATGTCAGAACTGGAATGGCGGGTGCCCAAGCTGTTGAGCCTCGATCTGTTCAGACTGCGGTTCTCCAAGCACTTCCGCCGCTACGTTGTGCACGAGTGTGAGGAAATCGTCCGGCAAAATATATCCGGCGATCGCATTCTTTTTGGCCGTGACCAGCACCTGATACATGTACCCGCTCAGGGTGGGATACAACGCAGTTACAGTCGCCTGATCAAACGGAACATGCGTACCAGCCTGCTGACAACTGCCATTGCTGGTGGGCGGCTTGCCGCCCGCATTCCAGCCATTGTTGAGCGCAGTTGGCACTGCCGTGTCGGCAAGTTGAATACCCCCGAGCGCCAAGCCGTGGCTGTCCCGGGCGAATGTCACCGGCGTGGTGTTGAAGTTGAGGACTGTCAACGGCTGTGGCATTGACGGCGGTTGCTGGCCTGTCAATATCCAGCGAGAAATCCAATCGTACGCTGCCTGGTGGACGAGAAAGAGGTTGACCCTGCTGCGCGCCGGATCGATGCAGTTTTGCGTGTCCGGGGTCGTCCCCGTCACCCCTTCATCTCGCAACCGGATTGGCCCGTTGATGAGGAAGTTGTGATAATCGGTATGGGACGACCCGGCGATTTCCCAAGCGACATAGTGGTCGGTATCCGGCCGCCGAATTCGCACCTCACCGCTGTTCGCATCGTATTCGCTGATTACTTTGAAAACCTTCTGGGGGATGTCGTCGCGGACGCGGACCGTGAGCACACCTCCGAGCTCGAATCCTTGATAGATTGGATCGAGCGGATGCACCGAGTTCAAGTAGGTCCCGAGATTGCTTGTCGACTGCGAATCTCCGGTGGCGATCAGCAGCTGGCGCGCCGGTAGACCACCGAGCGGATCCACTCCAACCGGATGCAGTACGGCTTGTCCCGCTTGACTGAAGATGTCGTATTTGAGCGAATCGTCATTGAGCGTGCCACCTTGCGTCACATCGATTGTGCCGTAGCGGCTGGGGTTCCAGGCCCTGAGCGCGGTACCCGCGGTAACGATACCGGCGCGCTGAACTCCGACGCCCACGTAGGCCCAACCTTGTCTAATGAAGTAATCGTGGGCCCTGTTCCACTGAACGTCGAGCTCAAAATTGTTGGTGACATTGAGCCATTCAACGACTACCTTGCCGCTGAATTTCGCCGCCGAGCTCGGCCGGCGAACGATCATTCTCACTTTGTAGGGGTGACCGCTGTCAATGATGCTGCCGGTAGCCAATGAAGGCGTCGTGAACCGACTCGCGGTTCCCTCCATAAAAAATTCTTCCTCGACGTAACCGCTACTCGGAGGTATCCAGGTGGTCGCAAAGAATGGGTAATTGTGCGATGGGTCGCCCAGGGGCGCAGTCGCCGGTATTGGCCCTGTGATGGTCGGATTCGGCACCGCGTGCGCTTCGAATGACATGAACAATGAGACCGAGCACACGGCAGCGCCCGCAAGGATTGATGACAATTTCCTAATGCAGCGGTCGTAAAAATCTAAGCTAAGCATTTTTTCCTCCTGAACGGATTCCATTTCCTGCACTCAAGCGGCCGACGTTGCCGTGCGTCCGCGGGGTCCCACTGCTCAACACCGTGAATAAACCGTGCGGGAGCAGAGAGCCACCGTATGCCGTCACCAGGCCTTTGCAAACTCCCGAATAACCCGTTCGATATGCTTGCGCATTTGATCTTTAGCACCGGCTGAATCGTGTGCGAGCAAGGCGTTAAATATCTTTTTGTGGTCTTCGACTGCTGTTTCGCGTAGCGCGGGCGTATGAAAGTGCTGTTCGATCCTCTCCCACATTTCACCACGTCTGCGATCCCAAACGCCGGCGACAATCTGGGCCAGCATATCGTTGCCAGTCGCCGAGGCGATCGCTACATGAAACGCCCGATCCGCAACTTCGTTGGCCTGTTTGTCCCCCACGGTATCCCTCATCCTGACTATCGACGCATAAATGCTATCGAGGTCGGGATCTTTTGCCTTTGATGCCGCCACGGCACAGATCTCGGGCTCAATGATGAGCCGTCCTCGCAGTAGCTCGAACGGCCCTGTCGACCCATCAGGGAGAAACGAAGATGGCTTTAGCTCCCGCACGTAAATCCCCGACCCACTTCTAACTTCGACTATTCCCCTTATCTCCAACGCGATAATTGCTTCCCTGAGAGAAGTCCGACTGACTTTAAAGCGCTTCGCGAGGACTCTTTCCGATGGTAGACGATCGCCACCGGACAACTCACCACCGCCGACGAGCTTGGCGATCTCATTGGCGAGTCGCTGGTACGGGCGTTCCGCAACGCCCGGGACGACGTCACCACGGTCGTCAGCGGCGTCTCCCCCCGTGCGGATTGCCCACTCACGCGAGTAGTAATCCGCACGTTTTTTCAGTTCGGCGACGGTCGGCACGTTGTTCTCCGGGATCTGCCCGATACGTGAACGAAGGAAACGCGGAACGCCGATTTGCTCTCCTGCTAGCAGCTCGTCATCCGACGAGTGACCGCAATCATGTCGTTAACATCGATGACGCCGTTGCCGTCGATATCCGCCGTCGGTAGGAATCCTGGATCGCCCGTGTGTGTTCCAAAAGCGAGCTTCAATGCCATAAGGTCCAGACAATTCACGATCCCATCGCCGTTGACATCTCCGACAATTCCGCTCGAGGGAAACACGACGGTCGTCAACGCCGTGTTCACAATGTTGCCGGATGAACGACCGAGGTAGAACGAGAGCTTGCCATGCATAAGGTCCCAGTTCTGAGCCGCCGGATCCCAATACGACAACGGATGATTGGTCGCGCTCGGGTCGATCGAGAGAGTGACCAACTTTTGCTCGCCCGGGTTGAGTGAGACCTTCTGAAATCCCACAAGTCGCTTCGGCGGTTCGCTGAACTCTGGAAGAAAGCCGAGGTAAATTTGCGGCACGTCGGCACCGGGAACATTTCCCGTGTTCTGCACCATGAACTGGACGGTAAACGGCGTCGTTCCAAGGCTCACCGCTGGCGTTACTTGAAAATTCGAGTACGCAAAAGTCGTGTACGAAAGGCCGTGGCCGAACGGGAACAGCGGGGTGATGCCCTGCGCGTCATACCAGCGATAGCCCGTCTGTAGCCCTTCGGAGTAGGTGGCCGTGGGCACATTAATGATTTGGCCATTGCCGTTGGGGTTGGGCGCTTGCATCGTCACACCGGGATACTGAGCAGTGGTGTGTGCCGGGACGTCCGCTGCATTCACGGGATAAGTGATTGACAGGTGGCCCGAGGGATTGGCGTTTCCGAACAAGAGGTCGGCGACCACGTTGCCATCTTCCTCGCCGGGATACCAGACCTCAAGAATGGAGGGCACCTGATTTACCCAGGGCATGAGCACCGCGTCACCGTCCATGAGCACCAGCACCGTCTTCGGATTTGCAGCGGCCACTGCCGCGATCAGCGCATCCTGATTGTTCGTCAACGACAGATTGGGCCGATCGGAACCTTCCGAGGTGATAACGCCGGCCATGACAATCGCAACGTCAGATGCCGCGGCCAACGCTGCCGCCGCCGCGTTGTTGCTGCCGTTATTGGCCGCGACAAGCAGCGTCACCGCTGCCGACGAACCCTTTTGCGTCAATACGTTCTGCAGGCCCTGCAGCGGGGTAATCTCGTAGAGTGGCGACACCGTCGAGCTTCCACCGCCGCCAACGAAGGCGTTGGAGAACGGCGTTTGCCCGATCAACGCGATGCTATGAATTTTCGATGCATCCAGCGGCAGCAATCCATTCGCGTTCTTCAGCAGAACCGAGCTTGCCTCCGAAATGGACCGGGAAATAAGCCCATCTGCGGTGGCGTCGATCGGCGTCAGCGTGATCGGTCGGTCGAAGACGCCGGCGCGGAACATCTGTGTATATCGGCGAGTAAGCG
>DATMNH010000274.1:0-6271 GCA_035568975.1 Casimicrobiaceae bacterium | reverse complement strand
GACGTACAGACGCTTCAGTTCGGGCACAAGAATCCCCGTCTTCGCACCCGTCGCTGACGTGACGTGTGCGAGCTCGTCGTAGTGATCGGCATCCTTCTGCTGGAAGACGCCGATGTAGCCTTCGCCGCCAAGCGCGTAGATACGACGGTTGGCCGCGTCCCAGATCACCTGGTCGCAACGCTCCGGAGCCTTGAAGCTCGCGACGGATGCGCCGGTCTCGGCATTCAGCACAATCAGCTTACCGGGCTTGCGCGTAACGACGAACAGACGCTTGTTGGGCTCGTCGAAGGCGAGCGGCGCGTTCTGCTCCGCTTCCTTGATGGGCCAGGTCGCCAGCACCTTGAGCGTCAGCTTATCCACGACAGCCATGTAGTTCTTGCCGGTGACATTGATGTAGAGCTTGTTGCCTTTGCCCTCGATCGCCATCGCCTCGACCTTCTCGGTGTCGAATTTGAGGTCGCCATGACGTTGAAGGGTGACCGGATCCACGACCGAAAGGTACGTTTCCTGCATCTTGGCATCGCGCCCTCCGTTGACGATATACAGACGCTTGCGGTCGGCGTCGTAGCCCATCGCGTCGGCGCCTGGCGCCGCCAGCTTGATGGTATCGGTAACTTTGTAACTGCTGGCATCGATCACGCGGGTCAACATGTCTCCACCGCTGTCGGTCACCACGAGCCGGTTCTTCTCCGGGACATGAAGGATGCCATGCGGCGTCTCGACGATGCCCTTGACGCTCTTTTGCTTCTTGAGCGTCTTGAGATCGAAGAGGTCGAGCGTCCCGTGGTCCTCTGCGGCGAGCCACAGGCGGTTAGCCTTCAGGTCGTATTCGAAATGATCGAAGTCGCCGCTGTAGCCGGGCAGCTCGGCGCGGCCGGCAAGGCGCAGCGCATCGTCCGCGGCCACTGAAGCAACGCTGGTTGCGCAAAACATCGCGCAACAAAGGATCGAAGCGATTCTTGAGTTCATTGTGATTCTTTCCGGAAGCGAGGAGACATTCGAAATTTACGGGTCGAGCTCGGCGAGGTTCTCGACCGAAGGAATGCGCTTTTGCAGCTCGTCGCGAACCTTTTCCGCTCGCGCCAGGAGCGCCTTTTCGTCGTCGCCGCTGTTGTAACGGAAGCCCACGCTCAGTGCGCCGATCGTCGTGTTCGCGGCGTCGCGCAAGGGAAGCTCCACGCCGTAGCGCTTTCCTTCCCCGTAAACGCCGACGATCGGCTCGCCGGAGTTGATCACCTTCATGTCGTCGTCGTCCCCTTTCTTGCCGATGCGACCGAAGTTGGAGGCAAGAATGATGTTGTCCTTGGCCTTCGGCGGGGTCACATGCATAGCGAGGACGATCAACTCAGAGTGCCTCGAAAGCATATCGTCGACGAGCTTTTGCGCACGGGTCTTGGTCGTCGCCAGCGGCTCGTAGGGATGGTGCTCGACGAGGTTGGCGGCATTGAGTATTCTCTTCGCCAGCCAGTCGCGGATGCCGATGGCCTTTTTCTCCAGCGCTTTCCTGTCGTCGCCGGTCTTGTATGGAAAGACCAGCCCGAGCGCGCCGAGATTCGTTCCCGCGACATCGCGCAGCACCAGCTCGACCTCGAAGCGCTGGCCCCCGTGCGCAATTTCGAGATTGGTTTTTTCGGTCGTTATGACTCTCATGTCATCGTCGTCCGCAAGCTTGCCAATACGGCCGATGTTCGACGCGATGATGGGATAGTTTGGAACGTTCGGCGGCGACACGTGCAGCACGATCACGAGCAGCCCGGGATTTCTCGCAACGACCTGGTCGACGAGCTCCTGGCCGTAGCTTTTTACGGGCAGCTGCGCGTGGAGCGGGAAGGCCAGCACCGAGGCAAGCAATAAAAGCGCAGCACGCAACATGGACCCCCCCTTAGTCGAGCGATTAGCATAGTTTCCCGACCTGAAACCAATCTGACTGCTTTCTGAATCCCCATTCAGAGATCCAGGACGAGCACCTTGCTCTTGGCGCGAGACACGCACGGCATGATCTTGTCGCCGGCCCGACGCTCGGCATCGGTCAGGAAAGCGTCACGATGGTCCGCTTCCCCGTCGAGAAGCCCGGTCACGCACGTTCCGCACACGCCCTGTTCACACGATGTGGGGATTTCGATCCCGCGCCTCGCCAGCGCCTGCACGATCGTCTTGTCGGCGGAGACCGAGTACGTGCCGCCGGAAAGCGCAAGGCTCACTTCGAACGGGGCCCAAGCGCCCGCATGTGCCATCGGGTTTGCACTGAAATATTCGGCGTGGATGGTCTGTGGAGGCCAGCTTGCGGTCGCCATTTCCTCGACCAGATCCATGAAGGGACGCGGTCCGCAAACGTAGAGATGCGCGCCAGGGGGCCGATGCCAGAGAAGCTTGTGCAGGTACAGGCGCAATGCGTCGGTCTCGAGCGCGTAATGGAAGCTCACCTTGCCTCGGAACTCCGGACGCGACAGAAAGCCATGGAATGCGGTGTAACCGACCGAGCGCGCGAAGTACTGCAGCGCGAAAGACGCATTGAGCTTCTGGAGCTTGCGAGCCATGCTGAGAAGCGGTGTGATGCCGATTCCTCCAGCGAGCAGGAGATGATGGGTGGCCGAGAGATCGAGCGGGAAGTGATTGCGCGGGGTGCTGATCGAGAGCACGTCGCCCTCGGCGACACGCTCGTGCATGGCGCGCGAACCGCCGCGCGAGTCCGGCTCTCGCTTCACCGCGATGACATAACGGTTCTTTTCTTCGCATCCGTTGCAAAGCGAATACTGGCGCACGAGGTCCTCGTCGATCCAGACGTCGATGTGCGCCCCGGACGTGAACGCCGGCAGCGGCGCCCTATTGGCGCTCTCCAGCTCGAAGACCTTGATCTCCGAAGTCTCGGAACTGATCGTCTTCACGCGCGCCTTCAATCCCTGCACGCCGTCCCTCGCGATGAATTTCCGGCGCAGGTAGCTGCGGATGCCTGTATAGGCGAGCACAGGTACCCCGAGGATGCCGGCGAACAGCAACAGCTGGACAGGAATGCCTCCGACGTTGCCCGTATGTAGCGACCCGAGCCAGCGGTAGATCCTGTTTCCGACGCTGCTTGTCGCGTAAGGCTCGAATCTCAGCACCTCGCCGGTGTAGGGATTGAGGTAGAGGTAGGTGCGGGCGTTCGGGTGCGGTGCATCCCGTTCGATGACATAGATCTCGATGGGATTGCTTGCTTTTCGTGGATACGTCAGTGTGATTTCCCGTGCCGCGGGCACCAGCGATAGCGTCTGCTCCATGAAGTTCTCAGCGGGAAGCATCTCCGATGGGATCGCGCTCACGGTGGGTTTGGGCGCCGGCCAGGGGGAGCTCGTCGCGGAGAAGATCGCGTGCCTGGCGAACTCGAAGGTGAAAGTCAGCGATGTGACCGTCGACATGAGCAAGATCAAGCTGGCGTACATACCGATGGTACGGTGTAGATTCAGGTCGAAAGCGCGGCCCGTCAGATGCGGGCGGAACGTGAGAGCGCTCTTGAGCGCTTTCAGGTTCGGCGGCCACCAGACGATGAGTCCGCCGACGACCGTGGCGAGTGCCAGGACGAGGCTGATGCTCCCGCCGATCAATTCCGCGATGTCGGCGTCGTCGATGAAGAGAAGGCGATGCAACTGCTCGACGCTACGGAAAAAGCCGCCCCATTGATGCTGTTGACCGAGCACGCTGCCGGTACAGGGATTTACGTAAACGCCTTGCTTGTCCGCAAAGCGGATCGTCGTCGCGCCATGACCACCTTCCAGGATTTCGATGCGGGCCACCGGGCCGTCGCCATGAAACTCGCGGGCCCTGGCGATCAGCTCGTCGAGCGGCAGGCGTGTGCTGCACGAACCGACGTCCCGAAGGCCGCGATCGACCAAGGGTTCGAGCTGCGGACGGAACACCATCGCAAGGCCCGTAACCGCGAGGAATACCGCCACGAGACCAAGCGTGAGCCCGGTCCAGCGATGAATTTGGAGAACGGTCTTGCGAAGGGCGAGGTTCAGGATGGGTCCTCGGCTATCGGAACAACTGTATTCCGGGACCCTTGATTCAGACTGAAGACACCCTGAAAAGCCATTCAGAAACGCTTCAGGCTGATTTCAGGCGAGCGACCCATCATCGTTTTCGTAGCGTTGTTACTGGACACACATGCCCACTTTTGATTATCTGAGAACGAGCCTGCGCATTCCTCTGGCGCAAGAGCGATGCGCCGACAGAGGCTCACGGGACTCGCCCCCAAGGAGAAATCGATGATCCGACGCGTTCTTATGACCCTGATCCTGGCTGCGCTGGCGACGCCTTTCGCCTACGCCTCGGACGCCGCGGACGAGGATTCCGTCGCAGTCCAGGCTGCCCGGGAAAAGTGGGTGAAGAACAAGGGCTACAAGGTCTATTACACGAAGAAGTTCGATTTGAGCGACCTGCCCCATTACAAGCCCGAGCAGAAGGTCTCCGGCACCATCCGGATGTGGGGATCGAACTACTTCACGGACAGCCCGCTCGCGGACTACTGGGTCCAGGAATTCCAGAAATATCAGCCCGACGTGAAGTTCGCGCTTCATCTGAAGACGACCCTGCACGCGATCCCCGGCCTGATATTCGGTATGTCTGATATCGGGCCGATGGGCCGTCAGATCACGTGGGACGAATTGCTGTCCTACCAGCGAGAGCGCAATCATCTGCCTATCGGCATCGTCGCGGTTACCGGAAGCTACGACGTCTCCGGATGGAATCCACCGATCGGTGTGTACCTGCACAAGGACAACCCGCTATCGAAGCTCTCGCTGCAGCAACTCGATGGCATTTTCGGGGCGCAGCGTTCCGGTGCGTGGCGGGAGCTGGTCTGGGACAAGTCGCTCGCCCGCGGGCCGGAAAAAAATATCCGCACCTGGGGTCAGCTCGGCCTCACCGGCGAATGGGCGAACAAGCCGATCCATGTTTACGGCTACAACCTCCAGTTCCATTTTCCCCAGGAGATCGAGTCGAGGGCATTCGGCGGCGTATCGGGAAAGTGGAACGAGAACCTCATCGAATACGACAACCTGGCGCAGCCTGACGGCAGCTTCAAGCTGGCTGGCCAGCTCATGCTGGAGGATCTCGCCAAGGATCCATACGGCATCGTCTACTGTGCTGGCGGCAATGCGTGGCTCACGCCGCAGGTCAAGCCTATCGCGTTGTCGGTCAAGACGGGAGATCCCGCGTACGAGCTCACGCTCGAAAACGTGCGCGAGCGCAAGTATCCGATGTATGCGGATGTTTTCTTCTACATCGATCGGGATCCGAAGAAGCCCGTCGATCCCAAGGTGAAGGAGTTCCTGCGCTACATCCTGAGCAGCGAGGGACAGACGCAGGTGATGCGCGACGGGAAGTATCTTCCCCTTACCGCGGAAACCGTTCGCGCCCAGTTGAAACTGCTCGAGTAGCGCGAACGAGCGCGTGAAATGCTCGCCGCAACCCTCCGGCTGGCTGCGGCCATCGCGCTCACGGTCGGCACCGCGGCGGCCGCGACGCTCGACCCGCGTCTGCCCGCGTACGAACCCCAGCCGGCAACGCCTCCCAAAGATGCCGGATACCTCCTGCCCGACGGCACGGTGCACATCATCTCGGGCAACCGCGGCATCGGAGTCGCGCTCGAGGGCTTCAATGCGCTCTTCGCGCGAACGCATCCGGGCACGAAGTTTCGAATCGACTATAACCGCGAGGGCAACTCCGTCAACATCGCAGCCCTTGCGCACGGCATCACGCTGGTTGGCCCGCTCGGACGCGAGACCAACTGGCTCGAACAAGCCAGCTACAGGAACATCGTGGGCGGCGATCCTCTCACCATCAAGATCGCCCACGGGACGCTTACGTCGCCGCGGATGACCGCCGGCCTGGCGATCTACGTCAACAAGGACAATCCGATCCGGAGGCTCACGATGGACCAGCTCGCACGGATCTTTACGACTGGTGCGCCTGGTGGCGATCTCACGCACTGGGGGCAGCTTGGCGTGAGCGGCGAATGGGCTTCCCACCCGATCCACATCTACGGCACGCCGGAATCCAGCGGCTACGGCTACTTCATGTTGAAGAACAAATGGGGCGACCGTCCGTTCGCTTCCGGCTACGAATCGTTCGAGCTTGCCGCGCAAATCGTCAAGCGCGTCGGAGAGGACCTGTACGGGATCGGCTTTTCGGGTCAAGGATTTCTCACCCCCCAAACGCGGCTGGTCGCGCTGGCCGAGAACGCCGCTGGCCCGTACATGGTCGGAACCGAAGAAGAGGTCGCGAGCGGCAGGTA
>DATMNH010000273.1:0-4829 GCA_035568975.1 Casimicrobiaceae bacterium | reverse complement strand
CGCAGCCACGTCATCCGGCGACGCGACGCACGATCGCGCTTTGTCATCCACCACTCGTATCGTACTGGTGTCGAGTATGGGCCGCTGGCATGGCATGCATTTCTCGGGCGGATACAATGCTTCGAAGGCGGCCTTGAGCATCTGGGGCGAGAGCCTGGACATGGAGCTGCGACAGCGTGAGAACCGGCGTTTCACCGTTACGATCGTCGAACCTGGAATTTTCGCGTCGGGAATGACACGACAGACGCCACTCACCCGTATGCTGTTCGTGTCCCGACAGAAAGTTGCGGCCCGCATTCTGTCCGGCGCGCTCGCCGGGCGATCGGCGATTCGCCCGCCACGTTGGTTCGCGCTGCTGACGTGGGCGATTTGCCTGATCGGCCGAAATAATCGCTACCGCATTTTTGCAAGCGCCAAGTCGCGCACGGATCGTTGACCATGCCGCAGCAATTCCAGGGAGCATATTTGATCGTCAACGCAGACGACTACGGGTACTTTCGTTGCGTCAGCAAGGGCATCCTGAAGGCGGCCACGCACGGCATCGTGACCGCCACCGGGGTGTTCGCGAACGTGCCGCATTTCACCGAGCTTGCAGCAATGCTCCGCGACTGCGACGTCCTGGACGTGGGGGTCCACCTCAACCTCACCGAAGGCATCCCGCTGACGAGCGAATTGCGGCGCGGTCTCTCGCGCTGGTCTGGACGGTTTCCGCAAAAATTCGCCATGGCCCGGGCAATACTTTCCGGGGCGATCAAGACCGAGGACATAAGCCGCGAATGGCGGGTGCAGATCGAGCGCTGCCTCGACAGCGGGTTGCGCGTGAAATTTCTCAATTCGCACGAGCACATGCACATGCTGCCGTCGCTGTTTCCGATGGTAAAGGCGCTCGCGAAAGAGCATGACATCCAACACATCCGTTTTCCCACGTCGCGACTCGGAGGCGGCACGTCGAACGGTTCGCTCTTTCGTGGCGCGGTGATCAAGGTGCTCGGGTCGATCAATCGTCGCCGCGCTGACACGCGGACCGCGCGCTTTCTCGGCATGGAGGCAAGCGGCAAGCTCGACCTGCCGTATCTGGAACGCAGTCTCTCGCGTCTTGGCGCGGGCGAGATCTACGAGTTGATGTGCCACCCCGGCGAGTTCGATGCGCAGGAAGTGGCCGATGCGCGACTCTTGCGCTATCACGACTGGCAAGGTGAACTCAGCGCCTTGACCTGCCCTGCCGCTCGCGAGCTGCTGGACCGCCACCGAATCCGGCTCATCGGCTACCGGCACCTGGACGTCAGAGACGATCGACTCGTGGTTCAACACGAAACCGCCCGGCTCTCGCCCTCACATTGAGATGACGATGGATGTGAATCGACCCAAGCTGCTGAGCGTCGTCGTCCCCGCGCACAACGAGGCCCGTGGCATCGCGCACGCGACCTCCGTCATCCTGAACGCCCTGGTTTCCTGCGGGATGAAGCTGGAGCTCATCGTCGTCGATGACGGCAGTCGTGACGACACGTTCGAGTGCGTCAGGGAGCTTTCCAGGAAGGACGCGCGAATCAAGGGACTGCGATTCAGCCGCAACTTCGGCAAGGAAGCCGCACTTCTGGCGGGTCTCAAGTCCGCCAGCGGGGACGCGGTCGTCACCATCGATTCCGACCTGCAGCACCCTCCCGCATTGATCCCGCAAATGATCGAGGAGTGGCGCAATGGCGCCGCCGTTGTGGATGCAGTCAAACGCAGCCGCGAGAATGATGGGCTGCTCACCCGAGCGCGGGCCGGGCTATTCAATGCCTTGCTGTCGCGACTGGGCGGAATAAACCTGGAAAATGCCTCCGACTTCAAGCTTCTCGACCGCGTGGTTGTCGACGCCATCACTTGCGAGCTTCCCGAACGCCAACGGTTCTACCGAGGGCTCGCCGATTGGGTCGGGTACCGTCATGTGAGCGTCCCGTTCGACGTCGGTGCACGAGCTGAAGGTCAAGGCAAATGGTCGCTGTGGAGGCTGGTGGGTCTCGCCACGACAGCCATTGTGTCGTTCACCAGCGCCCCACTGCAGATCGTGACCGTGCTGGGAGTACTGACCCTGGGCCTCGGGTTTGTCGTGGGAGCGGACGCGGTGATCGCGTGGTTCCAGGGCCGCGCGGTGTCCGGCTTTGCCACGACCATCATTACCCTTCTGGTCGTGGGCAGCTTCATCATGATCAGCCTGGGGATCATCGGCGAGTACCTCGCGAAGATCTACGACGAGATCAAGGCGCGCCCCTCATATCTGGTCGAAAGCGCCGTTGGCTTCGAGGGTGACGACATTCTCGATAAGGTCGTACCGGCCAGGCGCGGGGAAGCGGTTGGCGTTGCCCGATTGGGCAAGTAAACGCTGAACTCGACCCCGCGATGCACGCGCCAACTAAGGGTCGGCAGGAACCGGTCGCCTTCCATTCAGCCACTGGCTGCGGAATGCACCCCATACTATCCCCGGTCGCGTCACCCACGCGCCCGACCTCGTCAAAATGGGTGGAACCAGGGCTTTGACGCGATCAGGCAACTTCAGGCCTTTCGGATTGCACAGCGGCGTTCCGTTGCGAACCGATTCCGCGATGCTGCCAATGGCTTCGGTACGGATCCACGCAGTATCCTTGATCCAATCGAGCAAGGCTTCGAGCTCCGGCAAGCTCGTAAACGACGGCGGGTCGTCGGGGAGTGGTGGCAACTTGAATTCATCGAAATCGTCCGGGTGAAAGACCACGACCAGAAGCGGAGCGAGCGCCTGAAAGTACCATGCGTCTTCCACGGCCCGGCGTGCGTTGTGCAATGAGCAGGTCGCCGGCACGACCGGCAACGGGTCAAACTCGATGAATTCGGGTCCCGCAGAGAGGAATTCGAAACCAGCCACGGCAAGAGCCCGCAGCGTCGAGTGATCGTAGGTATTCCACGGCGGCACAAAGCCCTTGATGCGACGCTCGAACAGCGCCGCCAGATGCGCGTTGCCCTCCGCGATCAGCCGGGACTGTTCTTCGAATGGAACCCCGAAAAATTCGCTCGGCAAGCCGCGGTCGGTGGTGCCGCGACGAAGCTGCGAGTGCCCGTGCTGCGCGATCTCGATGGTTCCCTCGCGTGACGCATCCACGAGGTGGCTGGCGTTTTGCCGCGAAAGGAGGATCGCAGAGCCGTCGGCGGTTCTGGCGAACGGAATGGCCGCGACGCACAAGGGAATGTCACGCCGGGCAAAGATGTCGAGGATGTTGCGCTCTACCTCCTTATCGCCGACCGGCGAAGGATCGTCGAGACGAAAGCAGACGGAGATCACTCGCCGTCCTTCGCTGGCGTCGAGGCGTTCGAAAATACCACCACGCCCGTGCCGTCGATGACCGTCACGCTGGCAGGGTTCGGCCACGGCGGATGGCTCCGCGCGTATTCGAGAACCCGCGGCATCGTCGTGTCGGCGCCCACGAATGTGGCTTCGTCGCGCATCAAGCGAGCCATGTATGTCATGTGCTGTGCGTCCAGGAATTTGGGCGCCACAGCATCGCGCGTCGCGAACGGGTACGTAGTCGGCATTTCATATCGTCCGACGACGACGATCTTCTTGCCATCCCAGCCCGCGTCCGGGAGCGAGCGGAGCCGCGCCAGGACCTGCGTCAGCGTATCGAAGTGGGCGAACGTATTGAGATAGTTCACCGTCGATATCCAATTGCACTGCATCACGTAGCCGGCTACGAGGAACACAGTGACGATGATCGATACATTCCTCGTCAGGGTCCGTGCACCCCTGATCACGATCATCACCGCGCCGGCGATGAGAACCGCGTACGCGGTTAACGTCAGGGCGTGATACTGCCCTTCGGGGTGCACCAGTTGCAAAATGCGTGGCGCGAAAGCGGCCAACCCGAGCAGAACGACGGCAGCCGATTTCGCCAACAGCCCTCTGGGCAACCAGACGCAAAAGATTCCCGCCGCAGCAAGAAGAGCGAGCTGCAGTCCCTTCAAATAATCGGGGAAGTAGCGTTCCGGCCAGATGAAAAAGCCGCGCGTCCCCGCCCAGATCACATGGGCTGCCAGCGAGAATTTGGTCGCATCGCCGAGCCGGAAAGCAGTCTCGGCCGCCTGTTCCGAGTCGAAGGGGATGTCCATCATCGATACGCATCCCAGATACACAAGGCCGCCGATCACTGCGGCTGCGAGAGTCGCAATCGTTGCTCGAAGCGTCTGCCGTGAAGCGAAGGCCGATTCTTCGCCGCCAAACAGAAGCCTGGCCAGCAGCCAGATTGTAAAGATCGTCGCTGCATTCGCGGCGACCGCCTGATAGATGGAAAAGGCCGCGACGAACAGCGCTGCGGCAATAATCACGCTCTTGACCGTGGCCCGGGTCGAGAACACGACCGCCGCTGCAGCCAGGAGGTGCGCCAACGGGTTTGCCACCATCGACGTGTTGTACTGATACGTCTGTGCCATGTAGGGAAAGACACACACGATCGCCGTGATCAGCGCGATGTCGATCGCCTTGCGGGCACCCCAGAAGCGCGCGACAACTATACCGTAGACGCTCATCAACACGATGCCTTCCGATAACTGAAGGAAGGGCATGAAATAGTGGTTCTGCGTGTAGTAGTACAGCCATCCGACGCCGAATCGGCCCAGGTAATGGCCGAGGATGGTGTCCTCGATGAATAGCTGTGGCACATCGTCGTGATGCAGGGTGAGATTGGTCATCTCGAACCCGAAGGCGAGCACGTTGACGGCGACCGCGACGAAGAACGCCCTCTTGCATGCGTCGTCGATGCCGCCCCACCAATCGGCAGCGATCTGCTCCAGCGGTGTATTGATCAGCGATTTCATGCAGG
>DATMNH010000272.1:0-40884 GCA_035568975.1 Casimicrobiaceae bacterium | reverse complement strand
GTTCGGCGACCTGTTGCCGCCGCCAGCGATTTCTGAGCGCGATGGCGACCGCGCGCTTCGCGGCGTGCTGGCCGACAATGTGCTTGTCGAGCTCGTGGACGATCTCGGAGGGCGTCATGAACGACATGGTGGCTCGCGTCGGGCTCATAAATGCAACGGCCGTTCACCGAGGAACGGCCGTCGCACTGAGGAACGGCCATTGTATTCTACCGCGCAAAAAGATCCTTGCATCCCGACCGTCTCCCACACCTTTGACCTAAGGACCCGTGGGCAGCGGCGGATCGGCAACATAAGCGCTTTAGTCGGGGATCGTGACCGTGTTATTGGAGAAGGTGATTTGATTGCCCGCCACCGGCGCCGCACTCATCGGCGGAACGTTGGCGAGGGTAATCGCGGGCGCCGCCCCGGGCGTCCCTCCGCGCGGCACCGTGCGCACCACCTGCGGGGGCGGCAACGGGGCGTTGCTCTTCAGTCGCGCGTACATCGCGTCCATCGCCTTCACGAAGTAGTAGTGCAACGGCACGAAAAGGCTGTCGTAACCGGGTACGGCCGCGTTGTCGATGAACGTGTCGAAGTGCTGTGCGTTGGTGACCTCGATATAGGTGAGCTGGCTCGCCGCGCCTTCGACGATCTTGTTCTGACCGAAGTACGCACGCGAGGTGAACGGCACCGGGATCAGAGCGTCGCTGCGGCCGTGAACGATAATCGCCGGTTTGCCGTGCAGATTTGCCGTGCGCAGCAACTCGTTGATCCCGGTCTTCACCCGTGTGGCGTTGGCGTCGGATCCGGTGAAAAGATTGCGCTGGCAGATCGCGGCATCGATGTCGTAATCGAGCAACCCGGTCGAAGGCGAGATCGATACCGGATCGCGCAACGCTCCGCCCGGGCTCAGATTGTTCACGACGTTGATTCCGCCGCCCGGTGGCACGCCATTGGCGGCGCCGAAGATCACCGCCAGCGTCGCCGGTGCGATCGCGACCGGCTTGTTGGCCGCGTCGGTCGCCGCGAAGGAGAGCCCGCAAAGCTTGTCGAGCACGCCGAAACGGCCATAGGTATTGCTGTACGTTGCGACAATCGCCGGCGTGGCCAAAGCGTAAAGCGACGCCTGCAGCACATCGGAGTCGGTCTGCCATCCTGCCGTGTGAAGGATGTTCAGCGATTCCAGCGCCTGTCCGGCGGTGTCGGACGCGGTCAGCAGTCCTTTTGCCTTGAGCGATGCGCAACGGCTGGTCGCGGGCGCCGCGGCGACCAGCGCCGAGCCCGGGCCCGCGGCGGCCGCAGGCGAGAGCGCGGCGCAAGGCTGGTACAGGTTGGCAGTGGTGAAATAGTCGTACAACGGTCTGCCGGTCCCAACCAGTGTCGTGGCGCCGCGCTTGACGGTAAGGGCGGGGTTGGATTGCAGCTGAATGCTGGGCTCGCTTACCGCGACGCCGCCGATAAGACCTTCGGTGTCCTGTTCAGCGGCCTGCAGCGCGGCTCCGGCACCGTTGGACGCCGACGACGCGATTACGATGGTATTTTTTGGTGTGAAGGCCGTCACATGTGCGCCGCGCTCTTCGTTGAGCTCGTAGAACGCGAACTTGACAGCGCGCAAGGTATCGCGGCCCCAATCCTTCTCCGGGTTCTGCTGCGAGTGCGCGTGCTTGACCGCGAATCGGTTGGGTGTCGCCGCGTTGAACGCCGCCTGATCGCTGGCCGAAACGTTGGCGGTGAAATTGGAATTCTTTCCTGCCGTCGCCGCCGGCTGGCGCACGCCGGTGATGGTATTGACGGTGTTCGCTGCAAGGTCATGGAAGCCGGCGCCGCTTCCCTTGTCGGCATAGGCGACGACGCAGCCATGCTTGAGGCCCCACTCGCCTGCCGTGCCGATCGCGCCGTAGACACCGCGCGAGCCACTCGAGGTGGCGGTGACGATGCACGGGTTGTTGCGGTCGAACGAGGCCGGGATCTGCACCATCAGCGTGACGTTCTGCATTCCGGTACCGTCGTCGGCGAAGGCCAGATACTCGTTGCCCGCGATCTTGCCTTCGCTCGTCGTCGCGTTGCCGTTGAGGTCGACGTTAGGGCCATACAGCGAGCCGTAGCCGCCATTGGGACTGTTTACGTCGACCAGCGCCCGGTAGTTGTTATAGATCGCGATCTTGCGCAGCTCGGCCGCGGTTGGATTGAGCGGATCGGCGGCGGTGGGCGAGGCGCCGGTGAGCCCGGTCTTGCCGAGTCCCGCGGTCGCCAGGTCATCGGTGGTACCGTCATAGCTCGCCGCGCTGATCGTGCCCACGATGAAATCGGGTCTTGCGTTGACGGTTGCGACGCCGGCAACTCGATTCCCGCCGCAACCGTTGACGAAAATGCTCGCGGCACTTGCAGCGATGACGGACAAGATGCGCATGCAGTGAGTCATGGTGCCATGTTCCGGTGGTTGCTGGCCGCGTTAGGGCTGCTTCGGTGCCTGCCCTCGGAGCAGGGCGAAAGTGTAGCGCATGCAAGCGGCCCGCTGGTTGCGGATCGTCGGCAAATTTTTCCGCGAAGGTATCGCTTGCCTTTGCCGCCGGCGTTTGGCAAGGCGTGATCGTTCGCTTATGATGCGATGCTTCGACGGTTCCACTGCGCCAACATCGTCCATCGTCATCTTCCAGGAGGTTCCATGAAGCGTCTGATACTCGTCTTGGCGATAAGTGCGCTCGGTGTTTGCTCTACGCTGCCGGCGTACGCTCAGTCCGCCGCTGCACGGCTGGAACCGACCAAGGGCAACGCCACGGCCGGCACCGTCACGTTTACGCAAAAGGGCGACAAGGTTGTCATCGAGGCGAAGGTTTCCGGATTGACACCCGGCGGGCATGGCTTTCATATTCACGAAAAAGGCGATTGCAGCTCGGGAGACGGGATGAGCGCAGGCGGCCACTTCAATCCGACAGGGAAGCCGCACGGTAATCCCAGCGCCCCGGACCATCACACCGGCGACATGCCGATGCTCGTCGCCGACGCTTCGGGCAATGCGTCATTGTCGATGGAGCTCGGTACGATGACGGTCGGCAGCGGCGCTACCGACATCGTCGGCAAGGCGGTCATCGTGCACAAGGATCCCGACGACTACACGACCCAGCCTACCGGCAACTCCGGCGCGCGCGTCGCGTGCGGCTTGATCGCCAGGAACTGATGCGATTTTCTGTCGCGGCTGCCGGTCGCGTATTGGCGGGTTTGGGGTGGCTTGGCATGCTGACCGTGCTCGCAAGCTGCAGCACGACGAGCACGCCGAACTGGAGCTTTGCCGACATCATGCCCAAGAGCGGTCCTGGCGCGGTCGCCAAGTTGTCGCCGAAGAACGGCAGCACGGTCGAGGGCACCGTGACGTTCGTGCAGCGCGGCGACAAGGTCGTGGTCGCCGCGGTCATACACGAGCTCACGCCCGGGCCGCATAGCATGTATATCCACGAAGTGGGCAACTGCAGCTCTCCGAACGCGGCAAGTGCCGGCAAGGTCTGGGCGCTGGTCGGGGCTGCGCCCGGAAGAACACGCAGCGGCAACCTGCCGGAGCTGGTCGCGGGCACCGAGGGAAACGCCAACGTCGTGGCCGATCTGCGAGGGATCACCGTGGGTGACGGCAGCCCGGTGGACATCATCGGCCACGCGGTCGTTGTCCACAGCGGCCTCGATCCCGATCCGCGGCCCGAGTTCGGCGTTCGAAACGGCTGGCTGGCCTGCGGTGTCATCGAACGACAATGAGCGCCAGTGAGCCAGCGCCGCTGAGAGGGTCGATGAAGAACGACAACGACCCGCGGCGGCGCAAGTGCGCACCGGCGATGGCACGTCGAACGCCAAGTCGCTGAGCAGCGCATGGGGTTCCTAAGCGATCGCAGAATTCTGATCACCGGCCTGCTTTCCAGCCGCTCCATCGCGTACGGCGTCGCGCGGGCATGCAAGCGCGAAGGCGCGACGCTTGCCTTCACCTACGTCAACGACGACCTGCATGAGCGCGTGCGAAAGCTCGCGGCGGAGTTCGGCAGCACGCCGGTTCTGCGCTGCGACGTTACGCGCGATGACGATATCGCCGCACTGTTCGAGACTCTGCACAGCGAGTGGGGTGGCCTCGACGGTTTGCTGCACGCGATCGCATTTGCGCCGCGCGAAGCGCTCGCCGGCGATTACCTGAACGGGCTGTCGCGCGAGGCATTCGCGGTTGCCCACGACGTCAGCTCTTACAGCCTGGCCGCATTGGCCAAGGGGGCGCGTCCATTGATGCAGGAGCGCCACGCTGCGATGGTTACGCTCACCTATCTGGGCGCGGTGCGTGTCGTCCCCAATTACAACGTCATGGGGCTGGCCAAGGCGAGCCTCGAGGCCAACGTGCGTTACCTCGCGCAATGCCTCGGTCCCGAGGGCATCCGCGTCAACGGCATTTCCGCCGGGCCGATCAAGACGTTGGCCGCGGCGGGAATCGCCGGCTTTTCCAAGGTTCTGCATTTTGTCGAAAAGACCGCACCGCTGCGGCGCAATGTGACCGTCGACGAGGTCGGCAACGTGGCCGCGTTTCTGCTTTCCGACCTGTCCAGCGCCATCACCGGCGAAATTACCTATGTCGATTGCGGATTTTCGACAGTCGCCGCAGGCATGGGCGAGGAGTAGCAGCGCGATATTCCGCTGCGTTTGGTCCTTGCCTGGATCCGCCATCGTCCGGCTGCACCATGCGGCAGTGACCGGAACAATAGGATGACGACGCCCGCTGGACGCTTCGACGCCGTTATCATCGGCGGGGGCCATAACGGGCTCGTGTGCGCCTGCTATCTGGCCAAGGCGGGCTTGTCGGTGGCGGTTTTCGAGCGTCGTGCCTTGGTCGGCGGGGCGGCGGTGACCGAAGAATTCCACCCCGGATTTCGAAACTCCACCGCGAGCTACACCGTCAGCCTGCTTCATCCGCGAGTGCTGCGCGATCTGCGTCTCGCCGAACACGGACTTCGCATCGTGGAGCGCCCGTTATCCAATTTCCTTCCCCTGTCTGCGCGCAGTTATCTGAAAGTCGGCGGGGGATCCATCGGAAGCTCGGATGGCAACGCGGTTGGCAGCTCATTTGGAAGCCACGCGGCGACGCAAGCCGAGGTCGCGCGATTCTCGACCCGGGACGCGGACATCCTCCCGAAGTATTACGAGATGCTCGATCGCGTCGCCGACGTGCTGCGCGGATTGCTGCTCGAGACTCCGCCCAATGTCGGCGGCGGCATTCACGATCTTTTCCAGACATGGAAAGTCGGGGGACGCCTAAAGCGGCTGGGCATGGCGGAGCGCCGCGATGTGCTGGACCTGTTCACCAAGAGCGCCGGCGAGATCCTCGATCACTGGTTCGAGTCCGAACCGATCAAGGCCGCGTTGGGCTTCGATTCGATCGTCGGCAATTTCGCGAGCCCCCATACGCCCGGCTCGGGCTACGTGTTGTTGCATCACGTGTTCGGTGAAGTCAACGGCAAGCGCGGGCAATGGGGCCATGCGCTCGGAGGCATGGGAGCCATTACGCAAGCGATCGCGGCGGAGGCGATCGCTCGCGGCGCGAAGCTCTACACCGATGCCGCGGTGTCGCGTGTGCTGAGCGCAAACCGTCGCGTCCATGGCATCGCGCTTGCCGACGGAACGGAAGTCTTGTCCGAGCGCGTAATCGCGAACGTCAATCCCAAGCTCCTGTATCTGCAACTCGTCGATCGCAATGAGCTCGACACTGACTTCCTGCGGCGGATCGAGGCTTTTCGCTGTGTCTCGGGCACCTTCCGGATGAATGTCGCGCTCGACGCGCTGCCCGATTTCACCTGTCTTCGTGGGGATGGAGCGCACCTCAGGTCAGGCATCATCATTGCGCCATCGCTCGCCTACATGGAACGCGCGTATTTCGATGCGCGCCTGACCGGATGGTCGCGCGAGCCCATTATCGAGATGCTCATTCCGTCACTGGTCGACGCGTCACTCGCTCCGGCCGGCAAGCACGTGGCGAGCCTTTTCTGCCAGCACGCCAACCCGCAGTTGCCGGACGGCGGGTCGTGGGATGCCGTAAAACACGAAGTTGAAGAGCTGATGATTGCAACCGTCAATCGCCACGCGCCGAATTTCGCGGCGAGCGTCATTGCCCGGCGCGCATTATCGCCGCTCGACCTCGAGCGCGAGTTCGGACTGATCGGAGGAGACATTTTTCACGGCTCGCTCGCACTCGATCAGCTGTTCTCGGCGCGCCCTGTCCTAGGCCATGGTCACTATCGCGGGCCGCTTGAAGGACTGTACATGTGCGGTGCGGGAACTCACCCGGGAGGCGGCGTCACCGGCGTGCCCGGACACAACGCAGCGCGGGAAATTCTTCGCGACGCGCGGCGGAAAATGGAATCCTAGAGCGCTGTGAGCAGCGAGCCAGGTCCCGCTCGCGAAGCGAGTGGGGTGCGAGCGCCCGCGAATCAGCGCCCGCCGGCGACGCTAGGCATGGCATGCGTCGAAAGCGCGCAAGGAGCCGACCGAATTCACTCGGCGCCCTGGCCGACCATCCGCCGCACGCGAAGTTAATTCGCATGCAGCGATCATACGAATAAGTCGAAGTCAGCCGATAAGCCGGGTTCTGTTACGGGGCGCACTTTTAAGCGCACCCTATGGCCGTCATTCGTCTAGGCGTCGCGTTGCCGCGACGCTCGAGCCACCTACCCGCGGACTTGAGCGAGCAGCCTTGAGTTGAATCTTTTCGTCCGCTTACTTGGTGTTGCTCCGGATGGAGGTTGCCGCGTTTCACCCGCTCCGGACCTGGCCTACGCCAGACCGGGGCGACTCGTCTCTGTGGCCCTGTTCCTCGCCTTCGGCGACCGCTCGCGCGATCGCCTTATTGCGGCTGGGCGTTACCCAGCATCCTGCTCTGCGGAGCCCGGACTTTCCTCTCCCCGCACTGGTTTTCACCGGCAGGCAGCGACGGTCTGGCTGGCTTCGGACGCGAATGGTAGCACGGCGCGCCGGGCTTTTTTTCGCAGCGCGAGTTTCAGTGCGTGTCGAGGCGCCAGTGCATCGTTTCTCCGGCACGCAGAGGCACCACGGTGCGCTTACCTAACGGATACGATGCCGGAACGACCCACGGCGCGCGCTTGAGCGTGATGGTGGCGGTGTTGCGTTGCAGGCCATAGAAGTCCGCACCGTGGAAGCTCGCGAACGCTTCGAGCCGTTCGAGCGCGCCCGCGCGGTCGAATGCCTCCGCGTAGAGCTCGATGGCGGCGTGCGCGGAGTAACAACCCGCGCAGCCGCATGCGCTTTCCTTATCACCTCGGGCGTGCGGCGCGGAATCGGTGCCGAGAAAGTACTTCGGGCTTCCGCCGGTCGCCGCGCGAACCAGCGACAGTCGATGCGCTTCGCGCTTGAGCACCGGCATGCAATAGAGATGCGGCCGTATGCCGCCGACGAGGAGCGTATTTCGCGACCATGAAAGGTGTTGCGGCGTAATCGTCGCACCGACGTTGGCGCGTGCCGCGTCGATGAATTGCGCCGCCTCGGTCGTTGTGATGTGCTCCAGAACGATTTTCAGCGCCGGAAAATCTCGCACGATGCGCGAAAGCTGCCGATCGATGAAGACGCGCTCGCGATCGAAAATATCGACGTCGGGGTCGGTAACCTCGCCGTGCACCAGGAGCGGCAGACCATGCTTCTCCATGGCCGCGAGTGTAGCGTACACGCGGGAGAGTTCCGTGACGCCGGAATCCGAATGCGTGGTCGCGCCCGCGGGGTAGTACTTGATCCCTATGACGAAGCCCGAAGCGCGGGCACGGGCGATTTCCTCCGCGGGCGTGCTATCGGTGAGGTAGAGCGTCATCAGCGGGGCGAAGCTTGACTGCGCAGGGAGCGCTGCAAGAATGCGATCGCGGTACGCCGCGGCTGCCGCCACCGTGGTCACCGGAGGCGTGAGATTTGGCATCACGACGGCGCGAGCGAACGTCTTCGCCGACGCGCCAACGACCGAGCGCATCATGTCGCCGTCGCGCAGGTGAAGGTGCCCATCGTCGGGGCGGGTAATCGTGAGTGTCATTGAAACATCACGGAAAAGTCGTACAAACGCCTTATTTTTTGCGCATTATACGGCGCGTGCGGCGAACGCCGCCCGCTGTGCTGACGCTCGCCCAGACACTGGCTTGCATCCGACCATTCGAGATATAATGCGAGGTTTGATGCTGCGGGCGTCGAGTCGATGTTCGCAGGAAACCCCGTTGCAGGAAGGTGCTTGCGTGGCGACCAAAAGTGTAGTGACCAAGAGCGTCCCGGCCAAAGGCGTCGGCGGCAAGAGCGCCGGAGCGAAGACCGTGGCGGCGAAGAGTCCCGCGAAAAAGGTCAAGGAGCTTAGGGAACTTGGCGAGGAGGACCTCTTAAAGGCGCCCGACAAGGAATACATGAACGAGGCGCAACTCGCTTTTTTCAAGCAGCGCCTGCTCGAGCTTCGCGCGCAGCTCTTGACCAACGCCGACGATACCGGCCAGCATCTGCGCGAGAACGAGGTCACCACCGACCCGTCGGATCGCGCCACGCTTGAAGAGGAATACACGCTTGAGCTGCGGACCCGGGATCGCGAGCGCAAGCTGCTCAAGAAGGTCGAAAAGTCGCTAAAGATGATCGACGACGGCAGCTATGGTTACTGCGAGGAAACCGGCGAGCCGATCGGCGTTCCGCGGCTGTTGGCGCGACCCACGGCGACGCTGTCACTCGAGGCGCAGGAACGGCGGGAGCGGGTTCAGAAGCTCTACGGCGATTAGAGCTCGAACGACGGTTACATCCAAAACGCACCAACGGACGCAAAAACAATGGCCCGGCAATTTGCCGGGCCATTGTTTTGTGGGTGCCTGCGCGCCGGAAGCTTGTGGCCCTAAAGCCCGAAGATTGCGCGGTGCGACCAGCCCCCCGCCATGAAAAACAACATCGGGATCGACAGCATGGTGTTGACCCGCGAGGTCAGAAACGCGACCCGGCGTGCCTTGACCTTTTCCTCGTCGGTCGCGGGCTTGAGCCCGAGAATTTTTTGCTGGTTGGGCCAGATGAGCGCCCACACGTTGATCAACATGATGGTCCCGAGCCAGGCACCCACGCCGATGCCCGCCATGCCCTTCGAGAGTGTGAAAGCATTGACAAACTGATTGCCGAGCAAGGCCGCGCCGGCCAGCCAGGTGACGACCGCGGACCAACGGAAGAACAGGAGCGCACGCGGTGCGACATGCTTGGTGATGCCCGCCGCGGTGCCATCGGCGGTCGCGGCCTTGAGCGCGGCCACCTGTACGAAATTGAAGTAATACAGAAGGCCGATCCACATCACGCCGGCCATGAAGTGAAGCCATCGAGCAATCGCGGGGACCCAATCCATGGCGGCACTCCCTCAGGTAAGAA
This sequence comes from Casimicrobiaceae bacterium, assembly GCA_035568975.1. Lineage (GTDB taxonomy): Bacteria > Pseudomonadota > Gammaproteobacteria > Burkholderiales > Casimicrobiaceae > PALSA-1003. The sequence continues at coordinate 31,515 of DATMNH010000272.1, read as the reverse complement.
TGCTCTTGACGATGAAGTAAAGGATCGCGGTAAGCAACACCCCGCAGATGACCGTTCCCCAAAGGGAATCGAGCGGATTCTTCATGACTACCTCCCCGGCGCCGCCATCCGGCGGGAGCCGGGTGGCTGAAACTTTGACTCCTTTCTAGTGTCGTTGAAATTATAGCGGCGTGCAAGAAACAAGTGATGTCCCTGAACTCGGTGGCGCGGTGAACCGGTTTCATGCGGATTCCCAAGCCCGCCGGCGACACGCTGATTTGTAAGCTTTACCGGCCCGGCCGGCAACTCAAGGAGAATTCACCATGGCACAACCGTTCGCGCTTCCGCCTCTACCGTTTGCCGAGGGCGCGCTCGCGCCGGTCATTTCGGCGCAGACCATCGGTTTCCATTACGGCAAACACCACAAGACCTACGTCGACACCCTCAACAAGCTGGTCGCGGACACGGAGTTCGAGGGGCAGTCGCTGGAGGCGATCATCAAAGCCACGGCAGGGAAGGCTGACAAGAGCGGCATCTTCAACAACGCCGCGCAAACGTGGAATCACACGTTTTACTGGAACTCGCTGAAACCCAAGGGCGGTGGCGTTGCGCGCGGCACGATTGCGCAGAAAATAGACGCTGCTTTCGGAAGTTATGACAAGTTCAAGTCCGAGTTCGCCGACGCCGCGGTGACGCAATTCGGCAGCGGGTGGGCGTGGCTGATCGCGGACGCCGGCACGCTCAAGGTGGTCAAGACCGGCAATGGGGAAGACCCGCTCCCCAAGGGTCAAACGCCGTTACTGACTATCGATGTCTGGGAGCACGCGTATTATCTCGATTACCAGAATCGGCGGGCTGATCATGTCAAGGCCGTGATCGACAAACTGCTCAACTGGGATTTTGCCGGGGAAAATCTGGAAAAGGCGCAGAGCGTTGCGATGGCCTAGCGCGCCGCTCCGGGCCTCGGCTTGTTGCCCCGTGGCTATCGGAACATACTTGTCGCCTTTGATCGTGGAAGCCGATAGCGGCCGCAATGGCATTCAACCTGTTCCCCAAACCACCGATTAAGGGTAAGCCGGGCGAGGCCAAGCCTCCGGAACTAAAAGCCCATCCGGACCCGGGACCCAGACCTGTCGCGCGGCCGGTATCGGCACGTGAGCTCGCGGCTTCGGCCAAGACGCGGCCGGGCGGGACGGCACAGCAGGGCACCAACGAAACCGGGCCGCTAGAGCGCGAAATCACGGTGACCGGGCCTCACAGCATGATCGAGTGGAGTTCGGCAGCGAACAAGAAGAAGATCCAAGTCTCCGAGGCCAACCCGGGTCTGTGCGCGGATCTCGAAAATGCCGCGCTCCATTATGCCAACGGACAAGCGTCTCAGGCGCGCGAGGTGCTGGAGCTCGGCATCATCAGCGACGACGACACCAGGAACTCGCCGCTGGCATGGGAAGCGCTGTTCGACCTGTTGCAGCGCGCAAACGACCGAACTGCGTTCGACCAGCTTGCTCTGCGCTACGTGGTGGCGTTCGAGAGCTCGGCGCCGGCGTGGGAAGATCGCGGGGGCCACGTACCTCCCGGGGCGCGGCCGGTCGCCGGCGGCTACGTCGGGTTGACCGGAAAATTGACGGCAGGGCATGCACACCAGATCGCCGGCATGCTGGCGTCTTCGCTGAAGCAGCCGCAGTTGCGGCTCGATCTGGGCTCCATCACTGGCGCCGACGATGCCGGCGCCAAGCTGCTGGCCGACGCCCTCGCGCAGCTGCGCAAGCGTCACTATCCGTTGGCGCTCCAACACCCCGAAAAAATACGCCGTGCCCTCGAGCAATCGGCTACGCAAGGTCGCGCAGCCGCGGAGGGCTATTGGCACCTCCTGCTGGAACTGCTTCAGTGGCAACACGATCACGACGTGTTCGAAGATCGCGCAATCGAATTCGCGGTGGCGTTTGAAGTATCGCCGCCATCCTGGGAGCCGCCGCCGGATACTGCACTTGCTGCCGCCGAGGCCGAGGAATCCGCCGCGCGCAGCGCCGCGCCGCAAAATGCCGACCAGCTTTATTGGCAGGGAACGCTTACCGGCTCGTCGGACCCGCAACTCGGCAAGTTCATCGTGTTTCGCGAGGGCCGTAACAGCATTCCTATTGACATGACTGCGATCGACCGCATCGATTTTGTCTGTGCCGGTGCCCTTTCCAACGCGATCATCCGCGCGGAGTCGCAACGCAAGGGTGTGCAGATCATCGGAGCGTCACCGATTATTCACGCGCTATTGTTGCTTATCGGCATATCGCCGCGGCATTTCGTCAAGAAGGCGCAGTAAGCGCGCGCGGTTTCGCGCGGCGACTCGAGCCAGCGTTAGCGCGCGCCGCGCAGGAGTTACCCGTCAAGCGTTTGCGCGGCACCTCTTCCATCGCCACGCGCTTTTGAACCAACGCTCCCGCAGCGCCATCGCCTTCGAATTTCGCCCCCATTCCCATCATGGAAATATTTCACGGCACTACGATATTGTCGGTTCGGCGCGGTGCCAGCGTGGCACTCGGCGGCGATGGCCAGGTGACGCTCGGCAACGTCGTCGTCAAGTCGACCGCGCGCAAAGTACGCCGGCTCTTCAACGATCGAGTGCTGGCGGGTTTTGCGGGCGCCACCGCAGACGCATTCACACTGTTCGAGCGCTTCGAGGCGAAGCTCGACAAGCATCAGGGTCAATTGCAGCGCGCGGCGGTCGAACTGGCCAAGGACTGGCGCTCCGACCGCATTTTGCGCCGGCTCGAGGCCATGCTGGCCGTCGCCGACAACACTTCTTCGCTGGTCATCACCGGCACCGGCGACGTTCTCGAGCCCGAGCACGGCATCGTCGCCATCGGCTCGGGAGGCGCGTATGCACAGGCCGCTGCACGGGCGTTGCTCAGTCACACCGAGCTTTCCGCGGCCGACATCGTCAAGCAGGCGTTGACCATCGCCGGCGAGATCTGCATCTACACCAATCAGAACCACGTTATCGAGGTACTCGACTGATGGCGGACGGCACACGGGACTATGACGTCGCCGTCCTGGGCGCGGGCCTCGTCGGCTTGTCGCTCGCCGCTTCGCTGGCGCGAGCCGGCATGCGGGTGGCGATTGTCGATCGCTCGGATGTCGAGGCCTTGAACGTCAATGCGGTCCCCGGTTCTTCGCCCGATGAGGATTGGGATGTTCGCGTTTACGCCATCAGCCCTGGCAGCGCGGCGTTCCTCGCCGGCATTGGCGCGTGGCAGCGGCTGCGAGTGAATCGTGTCTCTCCGATCGAATCGATGGACGTTCGCGGCGATGCAGGCGGCAAGCTCACTTTCTCGGCGTATGAGCTCGGCGAGCGGGCGCTGGCGTGGATCGTCGAGAACGGCGAGATTCACGCCGCGCTCGTTGCCAGCGTTCGCGATACGCAGGGGATCGACGTGCTGGCGCCGCGAACGCCGGCGAGCATCGCGTGGAGCGCCGATGCTGCGGAGTTGCGCTTCGATGGCGGCGATGCGCTATCGACGCGATTGATCGTCGGGGCGGACGGTGCGCGATCGTGGACGCGCGTACAGGCCGGGATGCATCACGATCCGAGGCCGTATTCTCAGACCGCGGTAGTGGCCAATTTCGCGAGCGAGCTGGCCCATCGCGGTCGCGCGTTCCAATGGTTTTTGTCCGATGGCAGTGTGCTCGCATGGCTGCCCCTTCCGGGCCGCAGGATCTCGATGGTGTGGTCGGCGCCCGAGTCGCTCGCGCATGAATTGCTCGCGCTTGACGGCGGCGCACTGGCGGAGCGTGTCGCGTTGGCGGGCGTGCGAGCGTTGGGGGCGCTGACCACAATCACTGCGCCAGCGCCCTTTCCACTCTCTTTGCTCAGGCTGCCGTCGGTGATCGCGCAACGCCTGGCGCTGGTGGGCGACGCGGCGCATGGCGTACATCCGCTGGCGGGCCAGGGAGTCAATCTCGGCTTCGGCGATGCGGCCTGCTTGAGCTCGATATTGGCGGACCGCGGCGCCGTCCGCGATCCCGGATCGTCGTTGTTGCTTCAGCGCTATGCGAGGCGTCGTCTCGAGCCGGTGTTGACAATGCAGGGCGTCACCGATGGATTGGCGCGCCTGTTCGGCAGCCGATCCCCGTGGATCGGGGCACTGCGCAATCGCGGCATGAGCCTAGTTGGATCCCTCGGTCCGCTAAGGAGACTGCTGGCGCAACCAGCGCTGCGGTAAACTGTCCAATCGCCACCCATGTTGCCGGAGTCGTCGTAATGCGAACCATTTTGCGTCCGAATTCGCGTCCGAATTTGCGTCCGATTTTGCGTCATTTGTCAGCCGCATGCTTTTTGCTGGCACTAGCATCACCGGTGCCGGCACAGGATGCGGCGAAAACCAATGCCGCTGCCAGGGACCTCGCCGCAGTCAAACAAGCGCTGGAAGCGAAATTTCCGGGCGCGCCGATCAGCAATGTCTCCAGATCGCCGTATTTCGGACTCTTCGAGGCGCAGCTCGACGACCGCATGTTGTACACCGACAGCAAGGTGAATTATGTGATTGTCGGCTCGGTGTACGACACTGCGACCCGAACCAACCTCACCGAGCAGCGCTTGAAGCGGATGAACCGCATCGCGTGGGACTCCCTGCCGCTGGAGCTCGCGATCAAGAAGGTGAAGGGCGACGGATCGCGTAAGCTGGCGATCTTTTCGGATGCCGATTGTCCGTATTGCAAGCGCCTCGAGGCCGAGATGAAGGGCCTCGACAACGTGACCATCTATACATTTCTCTTTCCGATCGATCAGTTGCACCCCGATTCGGCGCGCAAGTCGGCAATGATCTGGTGCTCACCCGACAGGATCAAGGCGTGGGACGAATGGTTCGAGTCCGGAAAGCTGCCTGACAACAGCGGCGACTGCGCGACGCCGATCGCGCAGACCGCGCTGCTCGGCCAGAAGTACCACGTCAACGCGACGCCGACCCTGGTGTTCGCGGACGGGTCGATCACTCCGGGAGCGTTGCCTTTGGATCAGATCGAGGCTGAAATGACGCAAGCCGCGACCGAAGTCAAGAAGCGTCCTACCGCGCAGAAGTAGGGCAGGAGCGAGCGCGCAAAGAGCGCGAGTCCCGACAAAGCAAGGGCATACGACATGGCCATACTCGACTTCATTAAAAAACAGTTCATCGACATCATCGAGTGGACTGACGATTCGCGCGACACGCTTTCGTATCGGTTCCCGGACGAGGACAAGGAAATCAAGCGCGGCGCGCAGCTCATCGTGCGCGAATCGCAGGTCGCACAATTCGTCTACCTCGGCCAGTTCGGCGACACCTTCGGACCGGGGAAATACGACCTGGTCACCGACAATATTCCGATCCTCTCCGATCTGAAAGGCTGGAAATACGGGCTGGAATCGCCGTTCAAGGCCGATGTCTATTACGTCATCACCCGCGTTTTCACCGGTAACAAGTGGGGCACCGCAAACCCCATCATGATGCGCGACCAGGACTTCGGCATCGTGCGCATGAGGGCATACGGAATCTTCGATTTCAAGGTGGTCGACCCGAAGCTGTTTCTGAAGGAGGTCGCCGGCACCGACGATCACTTCCGGCTGGACGAGTTCAGCGACACCATGCGCTCGCGTGTCGTCAGCGTGTTTTCCGAGGCGCTGGCGCAGTCGAAGATTCCGGCGCTCGATGTCGCGGCGCGTTATGGCGAATTAGGCGAAGCGCTGCGGCCGCTGATCAACCCGCAGATGATCTCGAAGTACGGGATCGAGGTCCAAAGCTTCATTGTCGAAAACGTCTCGGTGCCGGCAGAGGTCGAGCAAGCGATTGACAAGCGCTCCAGCATGGCCGCGGTGGGCAACCTCAACGACTACGTCAAGTTCCAGTTGGCGCAGGGGCTCGGTGCGCAGGGTGCAGGAGGTGGAGGAGGTCTCGCCGGCGTCGGGGCCGAGATGGCCGTCGGCATGGCGATGGCGCAGCAAATGATGAATCAGCCCGGCGGCATCATGGGTGCACAGGCAACGCCTGGGGTTGCCGGACCGCCCACGGCGCCACCGCCGGCGATGGACTTGATGACCCCGGCCCAGGTGGCGCAGCTTTTAGGCGTTGCCGAATCCGACGTTGTCGCGAGCCTCGACTCGGGCGACTTGAAGGGCAAGAAAATCGGCAGCCAGTGGCGCGTCACCAAGACTGCCGTCGACCAATTCCTCCATTCTTAGGAGCTACCGTGCGTATGACGCGCAGGCGGGCGTTCCTGGTCGGCCTCGCTTGCTGTCTTTACGCGATCAGCATCGACTCGACATTGGCGCAGGATCCGCGCGGCACGATCGCGCAAAAACAGGCGCGCACCTGGCTCGAGCTGACCGATCGTGGGGACGCCCTCGCGAGCTGGAACGCCACGGGCAAACAGTTCCAGAACGCCATCACCGCCGACAAGTGGGCCGACGCGCTCAAGCAGGTGCGGCCCCCGCTGGGCGAGGTGCTCAGCCGCACCCTGCTGTCGACTGAATTCACGACGAGTTTTCCGGGCGCGCCTGACGGCGACTACGCGCTGCTCGTGTTTCGCTCCAGCTTCGCCAAGAAAATCGACAGTCGCGAGAGCGTAACGCTGGAGCATGAAGCCGACGGTGCCTGGCGCGTGATCGGCTACTTCATACGCTGACGCCGCAGCGGTAGAGCGCGCAGCAACGATTGGCCCGCCCGTCTCGTGGTCAAATCACGCTATCATCAGCGCCCATGGCCGAGGAACTAGCCCGAGAAAAATTCGCCTGTCCCGCGTGCGGAGCGGAGGCGATCTGGAATCCTGCCAAGCAAGCGCTGGTCTGCCCGTTCTGCGGCACGACGTCGCCGGCGAAGCTCGACGCCGACACCGGCGGTATCGTCGAGCACGATCTAGTCACTGCGCTGCGCGGGATCACCGACGACAAGCGCGGCTGGCAAACCGAAAAACGTTGTGTCAAGTGCCAGAGCTGCCAGGCGATTTCGGTGCTCGATCCGAAACGGCAGGCGCAGCGCTGCGACTTCTGTGGCTCGGCCGAGCTCGTGCCCTACGATCAGACCAAGGACGCCTTCCGGCCGGAGAGCTTGCTGCCGTTCAAGGTCACCGAAGACAAAGCGCGCGACGGTATCCGCGCCTGGTACGGCAGGTTGTGGCTGGCCCCGAACAAGCTCAAACGCACCGCGCTTACCGACACGGTCAAGGGCATCTATCTGCCCTACTGGACCTTCGATGCCAAGGTCGACGCGGCGTGGACCGCCGAGGCGGGCTTCTACTATTACACGACGGAATCGTATACCGACGGCAGCGGACGCTCGCAGACGCGGCAGGTGCAGCATGTGCGGTGGGAGAGCGCGTCGGGTCAGCTCCAGCATTTCTTCGACGACGATCTGATCTGTGCCTCCGTGGGTGTGCATGCTCCGCTGCTGCGTGGAATCGAGCCATTTCCGACGGCGGAGTTGAAGCCCTACGATGCAGGATATGTGGCGGGGTGGGTCGTCGAGCGGTACCAGATCGACCTGGTCGCCGCCGCGACGGCGGCGCGCGACGACATGGACGCGAAGCTCCGTCAGATGTGCGCAGCGCAGATTCCGGGCGACACCTACCGCAATCTCGATGTCCGCGCCAACTATTCCGGTCAGACCTTCAAGCACATTCTGGCGCCGGTGTGGTTGCTCAGCTATCACTTCGGCGCCAAAGCGTTTCAGGCAGTCATGAATGGCTTCACCGGAACGGTCGCCGGGGAGTATCCCAAGAGCTGGGTCAAGGTCAGCTTGCTCGTCCTTGCCGTCATCATCGTTCTGGTCATTGCGCTCTCGCTCGGCAGCCATCGTTGATGCGCGCGGAACGCCGGTTACGCGAATGAAAACGGCTATTGTTACCGGTGTGTCCCGTGGCTTGGGTGAAGCGCTGGCCCGCGCGCTGCTCGCTGGCGGGTTCGCCGTGACCGGGATCGGCCGCGCAAGCGGCGCGGCGCTCTCCGGAACGAGCTATCGCTTCGTCGCCTGCGATCTTGCCAATACGGTCACCATCGACGCCGCGCTGACGCCGGCGTTTCGCGCCATTGCCGATGCGCGGCCCGAGTTCGTGTGCCTGATCAACAACGCCGCGACCGCGGGACCGGTCGGGACGATCGGCTCGCTCGAGGCCGAAGCGCTGGCTGCATCGATGGCGGCAAACCTGGTTGCGCCGATCGCCGTCGCAAATCTGTTTTGCCGCATGTTTGTCGGGGAGGCGCAGGTGCGACGGATCATCAATATCTCATCCGGCGCGGCGGATTCACCGCTTCCCGGCGGAGGACCCTATTCCATCGCCAAGGCGGGCCTCGAGATGCTGACTCGACAGCTCGCGGCCGAGCACGACCGCACGACGTTTCGCGCAATCACCGTGCGCCCCGGCGTCATCGACACCGATATGCAGACCTTCATGCGCTCGCAGGCGCGGGAAACCTTGCCGAGCATCGACCTGTTCAAGGGATTCCACCGCGAAGGTCGCCTCGTCGCGGCAGAAACGGTCGCGGGCAAGATCGTCGACAAGCTGATCTTAGGAGGCGTCGAGCAGGGCCGCACCTACAATTACCGCGAGCTCTGACGGAAACAAGCTTCGTGAGGCGTTTCATCCCGTCACCTCGGACACAGTAATGTCGCAGCGACAGATGCCGAGGCAGTGGTCGGTCAGCGTCCGTCCAATCGAAAAGTAGCCAGCGCCCATCACTGCTGCCGCGGCCACGGATTGACGCGGTAATCGAGAACGCTGCCCTCCGCTCCAGCCTCCCACATGAGGCAGTAGACCTGTTTGCGATCGGCGGCGAAGTCGCCCGATTCCGATGTCGTGCCGTCGTGGGAGATAGGCATGACTACCGCGTTGTCCTCGTTGAAGTGAACATTGAACGCCACCGGGAATCGCGATTCGAATCGATAGCCGATGCGCTCGCCGGGTTCGAGCGCAAAGCACTCCTCCAGCGTCGCGTACGGCGCAAGCTCGAGACCGAACACGGCTCTGGGCGCCTCCAGCCGGCTGGGGGCGGAAGCGCAACCGGCCGTCATTGCGATACAGAGCGCCGCGCCGTGAATTGCGCAAAGTCGGATACTCACTTCAGTTGCGCGGTCCGGCTGCGCGTGCGACCGATCCGCCAGTCCTCCACCAGGAGGGCCCAGCGCTCATGGTCCCGCCAGCGGCCGGCAATCTTGACGTAACGGCGGGAGAAGCCCTCGCGGGTGAAGCCTCCGCGGCGCACCAGAGAGATCGACGGCGTGTTCGCCGGCTGGACATTGACCTCGATTCGATGCAGCCGCAAGGTGCCAAATCCCACGCGCAGCACGAGCGCGAGTCCCTCGCTCATGTAACCCCGGCCGGCATGTTCCACGAATCCGTAATAGCCGAGATAGGCGCTTTGAAACGCACCACGGACGATCTCGCTGAAGTTGAATACACCGACCGGCGCATGGTCTTCTCGTCGGCAAACGAGCATGCCAACGTGCGTTGCATGCCTGGAGTCGCGTGATCTCGGGCCGGAAAAGCAGCGCACGTAGGTCGCGAAGCGGGATGGCGTCGAGGGTGGCTCCACCCAAGGCCTGTGCAGGCGCTTGCTCGATTCGACGGCAGTCAGGAATGGCGAGACGTCGCGCTGAACGGGCCGGCGCAGGTAAACGAGCGTGCCCCGGGCGAGCACTGTGCGGGTCGCTGGCATAATGTCCGTGAGCGAATTCTAGCAAGCGGGAGTCGCACGTCGATGAGCAAGTGGGTACAAGGTCGGGTGGCGGGCAAGCGGCAATGGTCCGAAAGACTGTTTTCGCTGCAAGTTGCTGCGCCCGAAGTTGGATTCGTCGCGGGACAATTCGCACGCCTCGCATTGCCCGCACCTGCAGGCTCAAAGGAGCCGATGCTCGGGCGCCCGTATTCCTTCGTCAACGCACCCCAGGACGCCCCGCACGAGTTCTACTTCAACGTGCTGCCCGAAGGACCTCTTTCGCCGAGGCTCGCCGCTCTCAATCCGGACGAACCGGTGTGGCTGCTCGAGCGAGCCAACGGGTTTTTCAGCATGCCGGAGGTACCGTCTGCGTCGGCGCTATGGTGCCTCGCGACGGGCACCGGCCTCGGACCCTTCCTGTCGATTCTGCGTACTGCCGATCCATGGGAAAAATTCGAGCGCGTGGTTCTGGTCCACGCGGTGCGATACGCGCGGGATCTCTCCTATGCCGACGAGATCGCCCGGGTCGCGGCGGAGCAAACCGGACGCTTTACGTTCATTCCCTTCGTCAGCCGAGAGCCCCACCACGGTGCACTGCAAGGTCGAATTCCAGGCGCTCTGAGCGATGGGCGGCTGGAAGCTTGGGCCGGGGTGCCGCTTACCGCTGAAAACGCCCATGCCATGCTATGCGGCAACCCGGAGATGGTGCGCGAAACGCAAAGCGTGCTCGAGGGCCGCGGCATGCGACGGCACCGCCGCCGCGAGCCCGGACACTTCACGCTGGAAACCTACTGGTGAGGCAGCGCTGAAGGGTCTCTGGCTATCTTCCTTGCGCCACACCTATTGTCGTGAGCGTCGCCTTCGGGTACATGGAAGCGCGCGAACGCAGCGAGCGCTTCGACGGATGTTGGAAGGGCCTCGTTCCGGCAAGGCGTCAGCCTTTGACCTCGATCAGCTCCACGTCGAAAATCAACGTCGCGTTGGGCGGAATGACCCCGCCCGCGCCGCGTTCGCCGTAGGCCATGTCGGGCGGAATGATCAACGTCCGCTGCCCACCGACCTTCATTCCCTGTACGCCTTCTTCCCAGCCACGGATGACGCGTCCTTCGCCGAGGACGAAACCAAAAGGCACATTGCGGTCGCGCGACGAGTCAAATTTCGCGCCTTTTTGGCTGGTGCCGGGATCGTAAAGCCATCCGGTGTAGTGAACAACCACGGCCTTGCCCTTCACCGCTTCAGCGCCGGATCCCACCTTGACATCGAGCTTTTGCAATTCTTTCCCCTTGGCATCTAACTTGCTTGAAGTGGGAGGAGATCCGGGCGGTTGAGCGTAGGCCGGATTGCCGGGTCCGAGGTACGCGGCGGCGCTCAGGAGCGCCACCAGGCAGGCCCGGCGAGAAGCTGCTTTTGTCGTCATTTTTGACCTCACATTCATCGACGCCGTGCCAGCGGAGCACGCGGGGTTGGTTCCGAGAGACGCGAATGTTAACCTAATCCGTGGAGGTTTTTGCACTGGAGGTAGTTTTGGGCTATAACTTTGGCTTCGTTCGTTTCCGAACGAATCTGTGTCCCATGGAGCGGCAATGACCACGGTTTCCGGCGTGCGTCACGGGCCCACTCACCGCCGACCGGCTGTACCGAAGAAACCGATGTTCGCATTTCTAACACCGCAGTCCAAAGATTTGTCCGATCCGCTGCAGAACGCGAAGGCAGCGGCGGCGTGGTTGCGCCAGTTGCCATCGCTCGACGTGATCGGCAGGCAACAGCAGGTCATCGCCGTCCTCGACGCCATGCGCAAGGCGCAACGCGCCCCGGATTTGAACCGCATTAATGCCATCCAGTTCGTCGACGCCGCACTCGGCGCCGACCGGCGCCAGTTGATCAAGCAATACATCGAAAATTCCGAGAGCGCGCCCAAGCTGGCGGATCGGATCTGGCAGGCTTTGTGGGAGATGAGTCAGTCGTTCACGATGGCGTACCAGTCCGCCCTCGAGACCGCGGTGCACGAGGCCGGCAATTCGCGCTGGAAAGCGGTGCTTCCGCTGTTGTTCGTGCGGCTGGTCCATTTTCATGGCACCGATGCGAAACTGCGTGTGTTCAAGTACGAGCGCTGGATTCCCGCCAAATGGATCGAATTGCACGGTACGTACCTGCGCTCGTGCGAGATGCACTGCGACCGGACGCCGATGGCGCTCCCGGCGGGTGGCGCCACCGCACAGCCGTGGTCGGTCGAACAGGAATATCTCTATGTGCTGCTGGTTCACCAGCTCAATACCGGCAACCTGAGCCCCACCGAGATCGACTGGGCGAGCTCGCAGCTGCGGGCGTGGAGCCGTCGCCTGTCACTGGAGCAGATTCCGAAGTCGATGGAAGGCTTTTTCGTCGATCTCGCGGGCCGCGAGGGGATCGTGCGCCGCACCGGCAACGACCGCGGCTCGATGCTGCGCTATCTGGATACGACGCCTTTGGCCGAAGGCATGGACCGTGCAATGAATGCGCTCCGCGATGCGGAAATGACCGATCAGGGTCCGATTGCGGCGATCAACCAGCAGCGGCTCCTCGTGCTGCGCAAGATTCAGCCGGCGCTGGCGCCTGCGTTCCACAGCGAGTTGCGCCGCGACCCGCGCACCACGGTGGCGGTGTCAGCGAGGGTGCGCATCGGACTCTCGCGCATCTGCGTCGATATCAGCGCCAGGGCGGAGGACGCTTCGGCGGAATCGAGCACCGAGCAGATCGAGGTCTATCCGGTCGCCGGTGCGCCTCGTCCCAAGCGCAAGGCGATGGTCGAGGACGACTCGCTCGCTGCCAGTTTGTCGTCGTGGAGCGACCCGACGTGGGAGGTCAAGGATCGCAGCGTTGCGGGCTTGAGAATCGCGGCGACCGGCGGCATCGGCCAGAGTCTGAGTCTCGGAGCACTGGTCGCAGTAAGACAATCCGACGTCGAAGGCTGGTTGCTCGGCGTGGTGCGCCGTCTGAACAAAGTATCGAACGAGGAGGTCGAAGCCGGCGTCAATATCATCGCCGAGCGCATGGTCGCGGTCACGCTGTCGGCGCAGCGCCGTCCGAACGAGGAGATGGGCTACGTCGTCAACGGGCTGGACATGTCGACCATGGGCCAGCGATTCGAGGGGCTGTATCTTCCGCCGCCTTCGCGACCGGACAAGCCGCTGTCGATGAAAACGGTCATCGTGCCGTCGTCAGAATACGCCGAAGGGCGCAACGTCATCCTGACCACCGCGCATTCCGTGTACACGGTCTCGCTGCGGCACCTGGTCGAGCAGCGTCCCGACTGGAGCTGGGCGACGATTCAAATCGTCGAGAAGAAGTCGCGCGAAGGCTAGTTCAACTTCGCGCCGCGCCAATAATCGGCGAGCGCGCTACTGATCGAGGGGGTGGAATCTCAACGTCAGGCTGCGTTGGAACAGCTCCGGCGTCTCCGGCCTCGGCAGCGGAGAAGACTTGATGATCGCGCGCTGTACTGCCTCGTCGTAGGCCCGCACCCCACTGGATTTTCGCAACTGCGCGTCGATGATTTCCCCAGTGGGCAACTGCACCACGTCGAAGATCGCTTCCGGGTTGCCGGAGATGTCCGGGGGCACCATGACGTTACCCTTGATCTTTGATTGAATGCTGCGGATGTACGCGTCGTTCGCCTTGGTGCGCATCGCGTCCGCCGCCTGCTTCGCCATTTGCCGTTCCCTCTCTGCCTGCGCCTTGAGCGCATCGGCTTCTCGCGTCTGCCGATCGCGGACCTCGGCCAAGCGTTTTTCTTCCTGTTTCTTCTTTTCCGCGTCGCGCTTGTCGGCCTCGCGCTTCTCGAGGTCCTTCTTTTCGCGCTCCTGCTTTTCCTTAAGCGCAATGTCCGCCTTGGTAGGCTGGGGTGGCTCGACCTTGGGCGCAGGCTTCGGTGGTTCCGGTGCCGGCTTGGGCGGCTCGGGTGCAGGTTTAGGCGGCTCGGGTGCAGGTTTAGGCGGTTCCGGGAGAGGCTTCGGCGGCGTGGTCCTTTCCGGCGCCGGCGGAGCGTAGAGCTCGACGCTCACCGCCTCGGGCTTGGAGTTTTGCCAGGTGACGCTGAAAATCAGGAAGGCGATGAAGCCGAGGTGAACGGCAACCGCGAGGACGGCCGCGATCCACTTCCCGGTCGACCAGCGCGTGGCCGTTCGCGATGGAGGCATCGCCGGTCAGGACTGTGGACGCGCCATCAGGCCGACCTTGCGCACGTTGTTCGTCTGCAGCATGTCGAGCACGCCCATCACCGCTTTGTAAGGGACGTCGCCGTCGGCGTAGATGACCACCGCCTGCTCGGGATTCTTCGCCTGGCGGTCACGGATCCGCGTCAGCAGCACGTCGCGAGAAACGGGGGAGGGCGGCGCGGCACCCTCGCGCAGCGTGAGCGACAAATCGCGCTTGACGGTGATCTCCAGCGGTGAGATCGGCGTCGTGAGCTTGCTGCCGACGCTCGGCAGTTGCATCTCGCCGGGGTTGATCAGCGGCGCAGTGACCATGAAGATCACCAGCAGCACCAGCATCACGTCGATGTAGGGAACGACGTTGATCTGGTTGATCGATTTGCGGGGACGGCGCATGTCAGGGTCGGTTCTCGAAAATCATCCCTGCCGCTGCAGGATGTTCGAAAACTCCTCGATGAATGTCTCGAAGCGCGTCGCCAGACGATCGACATCATGGGTATAACGGTTGTAGGCGACTACCGCCGGAATCGCCGCGAACAAGCCGATGGCGGTCGCGATCAGCGCCTCGGCGATGCCCGGTGCGACCTGCGCCAGCGTTGCCTGACTTACGTTCGAGAGACCCCGAAACGCGTTCATGATGCCCCACACGGTGCCGAACAGTCCGATGTAGGGGCTCACCGAGCCTACGGTCGCCAATCCGGCGAGGTTGGCCTCGAGCGCGTCGATCTCGCGCTGGTACGAGGCACGCATCGCGCGCCGTGCGCTGTCCATCGTCGCGGCCGACGACGTCCCCTGCTTGCGATGCTTGGCGAATTCACGAAACCCCGCCGAGAAGATGCGCTCCAGCGCCGCGTTTTCGCGATTCTGGCTCGCGCGCTGAAACAGGGCGTTCAGATCGCCGCCTTTCCAGAATTCATCCTCGAAGGCGTCGGTCTTCGATGCCGCACGTTTGAGCGCGAACATCTTGAGAAAGATCTGCCACCACGACCAGAGCGAAAGCAGGAGCAGCAGCAGCATCACAGCCTGCACCACCACGCTGGCGTGGGTGACCATGGAGACAAACGACAGATCGGGGTGCAGGTTCAACTCGGGGTCTCTTGGTGGTAAACGCGGATGTTGCGGAAGAAGGGTTATCTCGCCGCCGCTTTCATTCGCTGAACAGCTGGCCAGCGGCGGCCGGAGGAACGATCCCGAAGTGGCGGTAGGCAAGCGGCGTCGCGATGCGGCCGCGATTGGTCCGCTGCAGGAATCCCTGCTGGATGAGAAACGGCTCGAGCACGTCCTCGATGGTGTCGCGTTCTTCGCCGATTGCCGCCGCCAGATTGTCGATGCCGACCGGACCGCCGCCGAACTTGTCGAGGACGCATTGCAGAAGCTTGCGGTCCATGACGTCGAGACCCGAGCCGTCGACATCGAGCATCTTCAGTGCCGCATCGGCGACGGCGCGCGTGATATGTCCGGCAGCGCGAACCTCGGCAAAATCGCGCACCCGGCGCAGAAGCCGGTTGGCGATGCGCGGCGTGCCGCGCGAGCGGCGCGCGATCTCGACCGCGCCCTCGGCTTCGATCGCGATCTCGAGCAGCCTGGCCGAGCGCGTGACGATGCGCGTGAGCTCCTCGGCGGAGTAGAACTCGAGCCGGGCAACGATGCCGAAGCGGTCGCGCAGCGGATTGGTCAGCATGCCCGCGCGCGTGGTCGCGCCGACCAGCGTGAACGGCTGCAGATCGAGCTTGACGCTGCGGGCGCTGGGTCCTTCGCCGATCATGATGTCGATCTTGAAGTCCTCGAGCGCGGGATACAGAATTTCTTCGACGACCGGTGACAGGCGATGGATCTCGTCGATGAACAGTACGTCGTTCGGCTCGAGGTTGGTGAGCAAGGCAGCGAGATCGCCGGCGCGCTCCAGCACCGGGCCCGACGTCTGACGCAGGTTGACGCCGAGCTCGTGCGCGATGATGTGAGAGAGCGTCGTCTTGCCGAGTCCGGGCGGACCGAACAACAGCACGTGATCCAGCGACTCTTTACGCTTTTTCGCGGCCTCGATGAAGATCGAGAACTGGCCGCGGATCTTTTCCTGGCCAATGTATTCGTCGAGCGCGCGCGGCCGCAGCGTTCGGTCGACCACTTCTTCCTGCGGGTTCACCGGCGCGGCGGCGACCAGGCGGTCAGCTTCGATCATCGGCCTATTATGCCTTCGCCAGCAGCTTCAGCGCCTGCCGAATGCCGTCGGCGAGCGCGATGCCATCGGGCAGCTGCTTGACTGCGGTCACGGCTTCCTTGTCGCTGTAGCCCAGTGAGATCAATGCGTGCAGGACGTCGGATGCGACCGGCGCGGGGCGATGAATACCGACCGCAGTGGTGAGGTCGGCGCCGAGCTTGTCCTTGAGCTCCAGCAGAAGGCGTTCGGCGGTTTTCTTGCCGATGCCAGGTATCTTGGTGAGGCGACCGGATTCCTGCATCGAAACCGCCTGCGCGAGCTCGGCGACGGAGAGGCCCGACAGAACCGACAGCGCGATGCGCGCGCCGACGCCGCTGATCTTGATCAGCTGCCGGAACGCGCGCCGCTCGTTTTCCGATCCGAAGCCGAAGAGCAGGTGTGCGTCCTCGCGCACGACCAGATGCGTGAACAGCACGACGTTCTCGCCGGTGTTCGGCAGGTTGTAGAACGTGCTCATGGGGACGTCGAGCTCGTACGCGACACCGTGCACATCGAGAAGAATCTGCGGCGGGTTCTTCTCGACCAGCGTCCCGGAAAGGCGGCCTATCATAGGATCCTGCCGCGCCGCACGCGATAACCCATCCGGCGCAAGCCGCCCATGCCCTCGCTGCCATGAGCATGGCAGATGGCGCAGGCGAGTGCGTCGGCGGCGTCCGCGGAAGGCGCCGCGGGCAGCGCGAGCAGCCGCATCACCATCGCCTGCACCTGCTCCTTGGCGGCCTTGCCATGCCCCACGACCGCCTGCTTGACCTGCAGGGCCGTGTACTCGGAAACCGGCAGGTGGGCGAGAACCGCGGCTGAAATGGCAGCGCCGCGCGCTTGGCCGAGCAGCAGCGTCGAGTGCGGGTTGACGTTTACGAAGACCTTCTCGACCGCGACTTCGCTCGGTTGGTGAGCGACTATCACGCTCGCCAGGTCGCGCAGGATCAGCTCCAGCCGCTCGGGCAGCTCGCCCCGGGTATTGCGTATGCAGCCGCTCGCCACGTATCGCAACTTACCGCCGGAAGCGACGATGACGCCGAACCCGGTGGCGCGCAAGCCGGGATCGATGCCGAGGATGCGACGTATGATCAAGCGGATCGCGGCTTGTGGAAGGGGCGCGCGCTCATGTGTTTTCGATGACCGCGGTCGTATAGACATCCTGGACGTCGTCGATCGCCTCGAGCGCATCAAGGAGCTTTTGCATTCTGGCCGCTTCGTCGCCGCTGAACTCGACTTCCGTGTTCGGCTTCATCGTCACCTCGGCGAGCTCGGGTTCGAGCTTCGCCTTTGCCAGTGCGTCCTTTACCGCAACGAAATCGTTCGGAGCAGTGATGACCTCGATCGAGCCGTCATCGTGATTGATCACGTCATCGGCACCCGCGTCCAGCGCCACGTCCATCAGTTTGTTCTCATCGGTCCCGGGCGCGAAGACAAGCTGTCCGCAATGCCTGAACAGAAACGCGACCGAACCGTCGGTCCCGAGATTGCCGCCGTATTTGGCGAACGCGTGGCGCACGTCGGCAACCGTTCGAACGCGATTGTCGGTCAGGCAATCGACGATCACCGCGGCGCCGCTGATGCCGTAGCCTTCATAGCGCACTTCGTCGTAGTTGATGCCTTCGAGCTCGCCGGCGCCGCGCTTAGCAGCGCGATCGACGGTGTCCTTCGGCATGTTGTTGGCCGCTGCCTTGTCTACCGCAAGTCTCAGTCGGGGATTGGTCGAGACATCGCTGCCACCAAGCTTGGCCGAGACCGTGATCTCGCGGATGAGGCGAGTGAAGATCTTTCCGCGCTTGGCGTCGGTCGCGGCCTTTTTGTGCTTGATGTTCGCCCACTTGCTATGGCCGGCCATGACGGGAGATAGTCGATGCAGATAGCGGAATTATACGCGGCGCTGTGAGCGGCGAGCCACTCAGACCAGCCCTTGCTGCTTGAGAAATTGCGCGAGGACGTTCAGGCGAACGACGCTGTCGTTGATCTCGAGCATGCTCTGCTTGATCGCCAGCGGCAGCGGAAGCAATTCGGCAAGCCGGTAGCCGACCCAGGACGCATCGTCCAACGCCAGCTGCGCCGAAAAATTCTCGGGCCCGGCACGGTCGATCATCAGCTCGAGCAGGCTCGCGAGAGGCGTGAATGCTTCCGGAAGCTTGAGTGCCGGCTCCGGTGGCAGAAGCGTCACCTGAGCGACGACGAGACCGTCGTCGGCAACGTTGCTCGACTGCACCTGAAATCGCGTGCCACCTTCGGTCTTCAGATGCAGTATGCCGAGCTGCGGCATATCCCAGGACACGATTCGCGCCTGCGTTCCGATGAGGGCGAAGGCTATGGCTGCGTCGGCGGCAGCCTGATCGCGCTGTGCGACCTCCTCACCGCGAGTAAGGAGGCACACGCCGAACGGCTGCTCGTCCTTGAGACACGCCTTGGTCATGTCGATGTATCGCTGCTCAAAGACCTTGAGCGGCAGCAAGCGCCCGGGAAACAGGACCGTCTTCAACGGAAACAGCGGCAGCGTCGTCGGCGCGCGCGGACCGGCGCGAAGGAAGGGAAACATTTGCTGCATCCGGTTTGCGACCGCTTGCGCTAGGCACGCTCGATAAAGGGCGCCTGGTTGCCATCGGCACCCCACCGCGGGCCGAGCGCATGGCTGACGCCCAGCTGGTCGAGAATCCGGGCAACGACGAAATCGACCAGCTCGTCGATGGATTGCGGACGACCGTAGAAGCCCGGAGAAGGCGGAAGGATCACCGCGCCGGCGCGGGCAAGGTTGAGCATGTTTTCGAGATGAATCGCCGACAGCGGCGTCTCACGCGGAACGAGCACCAGGGGCCGACGCTCCTTGAGCATCACATCGGCGGCGCGTTCGATCAGGTTGTCGGCAAGTCCTGCCGCGACCGCGCCCAGCGTGCCGAGGCTGCACGGGCAGATCGCCATGGCGTCCGCGGGGTTCGAGCCTGACGCGACCGGTGACATCCAATCCTCGCGCCCGAATACCTTGAGCTGACCGGGGCCCGCACCGAAGCGTTCGGCGAGCAGCGCCGCGGCTGCCGCCGGTTGAGTCGGCAGCGTGAGCATGAGCTCCTGTTTGGCGACGATCTGCGCGGCGCTCGAGTAGAGCAGGAACACGCGCACTTTCGCCGCGAGCAGGCATTGAAGCAGCCGCATGCCGTAGGGCATGCCGGATGCGCCGGTCCACGCAAGCGTGACTGTCTCGGGCGGACTCATTCGTCGGATTCTAGCGTATCCGGACTTCGACCCAGGCGCGGGAACGAGCCGCGAAGAGCGTCCAATGCGGCGGCAATTCGCGCTTGGCGACTACTGCAACTCGCGGTGGCGAATGAGGACCTGACATCGCTCCGTGAACGCGCGCGCCAGCCGCTCGGCCAGATAGACCGAGCGATGCTGGCCACCCGTGCAGCCGACGGCGACGGTGAGATAGTTGCGATTGTCGCGCGCGTATTCGGGAAGCCAGCTGGAGACGAAATGATGGATGTCGGCGTACATTCGCTCGACTTCAGGCTGACCCTCGAGATAGGTGATGACCGCGGCGTCCTTGCCGGATTTCTGCGCCAGCAGCGGCTCGTAATGCGGGTTGGGCAGGCAACGAACATCGAACACGAGATCGGCATCGAGCGGAACGCCATGCTTGTAGCCGAAAGACTGGAACAGCACGGTCAGCCGCGAAGGGTCGACGCTGACGAAATCCTTGATCCAGGAACGCAGCGCCGCCGCCGACAGGTCGCTGGTGTCGAAGCTGTAACCGAGCGTGCGGACCTCCGCCAGCCGTTCGCGCTCGAGCTCGATTGCCTCAGTCAGCGTGCGATCGTCGCTGGAAAATGGATGCCGCCGGCGGGTTTCCGAAAAGCGTTTGACCAGCGTGTCGGTCTTGGCGTCGAGATACAGAAAGCGAACCGTCCAACCCTTTGTGCGCGCGTCGTCGATGGCGCCGGTTAGTCCATCGAGCCCGGGCTCGGTCTTCACATCGAGCACGATAGCGACCCGATCCTGCGCCGTAGCCTTGAGTTGTGCGAGCAGTGCGGCCAGCTGAGAGAGGGGAAGGTTGGAGACCGCGTAATAGCCGCTGTCCTCGAGCGCGGCGATCGCAACGCTCTTGCCGGAACCCGATACGCCACCGATCAGCAGCAGGTCCATCGTCGTTTAAGTCGCAATCCGGTGCACTTCGGGAAACGTCGTCGGCGCCGCCCGTAGCGGCGCGCCGAGGCGAGCCGGGAGGTCCTCTCGCCCGTTACGGCGTCAGCAGCCGTCTTCCATCAATTTTTGCTGGCGCTCGATGAATTCCTTGGTGCTGTCGATGCCGCGTTGGTTGAGCACGAAGTTGCGCACCGCGGCCTCGACCAGAACCGCGAGATTGCGGCCGGCCGCGACGGGAATGGTCACCTTGCGAATGGGTACGGCGAGAATTTCCTGGTAGGTCGCGCTGACCTGCAGGCGATCGAGCTCGGAGAATTGTTCGTTGCTGTGATCCTCCAGATGGACCATGAGCTTGAGCAGCTTGCGCGGACGCACCGCTGTCTCGCCGAAAATAGTGCGGATGTTGAGCACGCCGATGCCGCGTACTTCGAGAAAGTCCTTCAGCACGGCGGGGCAGCGGCCTTCCAGCGTGTCGGGAGAGATCCGATACAGCTCGACGATGTCGTCTGCGACCAGGCCGTTGCCGCGGGAGATGAGCTCCAGCGCCAGCTCGCTCTTGCCGATCGCGGAGGCGCCGGTGATCAGAACGCCCATTTCCAGAACGTCGAGGAAGACGCCGTGCAGCGAAGTCGATTCCGCGAGCACGCGCGACAGATAGAGCCGTATTACGTCGACCAGGTGCGGCGACGGCTGCGGCGAAGTCAACAAGGCGACGTTGTGCTTGTTGCACTCTTCCTGCAGGTGCGGCGGCACATCCTCGCCGTTGGCAACGATGATCGCTACCAGCTCGGTCGTGAACAGCCGCGAGATCGAGGCCTGGAGCGCATCCTCCGGCAGCGCGCGCAGGTACGCTGCCTCCGCCGCGCCGATGATCTGGACGCGGAAGGGATGGATGAAATTCATGTGCCCGACCTGCCCGATGGTCGGTTTCAGCGCCGCTTCGCCAGTCAAGATGCGGTTGCCGCCCTGACGACCGGCGATCCACTCGAGTCCGAGGCGCTCGTGATTGTCCTCGAACACCCGCTCGAAGCTTACCTGCCGCATGGCGCGGGCTTCGTTCATCGCGGGGCGGGAGTCCAGGTCGAGAACACGCGATGGATGCCGATCGCGTCGGTCGCGGTGGCGACCTGGTCGCGAAAAGTCTTCTCACTGAACATCTGAGCAAGCTCGGACAGAAGCTCCAGATGCTCTTCCGTCGCCTCCTCCGGCACGAGCAGGACGAATACCTGCTCGACGGGCTTGCCATCGGGTGCGTCGAATGGAATAGGCTGCAGTGGTCGAACAAACGCTCCAAGCGCTCGAGCCAGGCCCTTGATCCGCCCGTGTGGAATGGCAATGCCCTGGCCCAGACCGGTCGATCCGAGACGCTCGCGCGCGAACAGGCTTTCGAAGACGACCGAGCGCGCGATTTGCGCATGATTCTCGAATAACTGGCCGATCTGCTCGAACAGCCGCTTTTTGCTGGTAGCCTCCACGTCGAGCGCGATATTCGACTCGGGCAGGAGATCCGCGATGTGGGTCATCGGTGGTGTGAGAGGAGTGCAGTTGCGGAACCGACTATGTTGCACCGGCAGGTCCGACCGATACCGCCGGACTGCCGCGCCGTTCCGACTCCGGCGGCCCGGGGAATTATACGCTAGCGCGTACGGGTCTTGCGCGCGGCGGGCACGTCGACGGCGCGCTTGATAGCCGCCGGCAGGTGCCGGCTGCCGTTGCGCTTCTCCTTATGCCGCAGCACTTGCCGATCGAGCTTGTCGGCGAGCGCGTCGATCGCCGCGTACATGTCGGCCTCGACGCATTCGGCGTGGATTTCCTTGCCTCGGATGTGAAGATTGGCGGTGATTTGTTGCCTGAGCTTGTCGACCGACAGTACGACGCTTACATCGATCACATGGTCAAAGTGGCGCGTCACGCGCTCGAGCTTGGATGTTACGTATTCGCGAATGGCGGGGGTGATCAACAGGTGATGGCCGGTCAGGTTTAGATTCATTCAACGCTCCGGTGGTTGCCGTGCCTGAGCTACCTCAATGAGCTGCATGGATGAGCTACATCGTCTTGCGCAGATTGACTGGCGGTATTTGCAGCGCTTCGCGATACTTCGCGATCGTCCGCCGCGCGACGACGATGCCCTGATCTCCGAGGAGATCCGCGATGCGGCTGTCGGTGAGCGGCGTGTTACGGTCCTCGGCGGCGATGAGCTGCTTGATCAGGGCGCGAATCGCGGTCGCGGATGCAGCGCCGCCGGTATCGGTCGCGACGTGGCTACCGAAGAAATACTTGAGCTCGTAGGTTCCGCGCGCGGTGAGCATGTATTTCTGCGTGGTTACGCGTGAGATGGTCGATTCATGCAGGCTCAGGATTTCGGCAATCTCCCGCAGCACCATAGGCCGCATCGCCACGTCACCATGATCGAAGAAATGCCGCTGCCTGTCGACGATGGCCTGTGAAACGCGCAGGATGGTTTCGAATCGTTGCTGGACGTTGCGAATCAGCCATTTCGCCTCCTGGAGCTGCGCCGCGAGCTGCTGATTCGACGAGTCGCGATTGCGGGTGAGGATGTCGGCATAGATCCGGTTCAGCCGCAGCTTGGGCATCGCGGCATCGTTGAGCGCCGCGATCCACTTTCCCCTTACCTTTCGTACGACCACGTCCGGGATGACATAGTTCGCTTCGGTCCTGGAAAATTCGGCTCCGGGACGTGGATTGAGACTCGTAATCAGCGACCGCACGCCGCGCAGCTCCGCGTCGTCGATATGGAGCAGGCGTTTCAGTTTGCCGAAGTCGCGCGCCGCAAGCAAAGGCAGATGCTGCTCCACTAATTTCATCGCCTCCGCCAGGAAAGGTGTGGTGGCGGGCTTCGCTTTCAGCTGCAAGCCCAGACATTCCGCCGCGTCGCGGGCGCCGACTCCCGAGGGCTCCATGTTCTGCAGGCGGCGCAGGCCGATGGAAAGCTCGTCCGCTTCGAGGCCGAGCTCGTCCGGGAATAATTCGACCAGCTCGTCCAACGAAGTCTGCAGATAGCCGTCCTCGTCCAGAGCGTCGATCAGCGCCGATACGATCTGCCGATCGCGAAGCGGAAGGTTGCAAAGCGCAAGCTGCGCGTTGAGGTGATCGCGCAGCGAGCAGCTCGCCACCTGCTGCGGGGAAAAGTTCTCGTCGTCGTCATCGCCGGAGGCCGAGCCCCAATCGCCTTCGCCGCCGGCGTTGGCCAGCAGATCGAAGTCGCCAGATACGCGATCGTCGCGTTCCCGCTCATCGCTGTTCGGCTCGGTGCTCGGCGTCGCCGTGCTGGCTTCCATCGAAAACTCGGGCGGCGGCGCCGGCGTCTCGTCCTCGTCGGCCTTTTCCAGCAGCGGATTTTCCTGCAGCAGGCGCTCGACCTCGGCGTTGAGCTCGAGCGTCGAAAGTTGCAGCAGGCGGATGGACTGCTGCAGCTGCGGAGTGAGCGTTAGATGTTGCGAAAGCTTGAGCTGGAGGGTTGGCTTCATGGTCACGCACTTTCGCAGCCAAAATCAAAGCCGGAAATGCTCCCCTAAATAGACCTTTCTCACGCTTTCATTATAAACAATTTCGTCCGGCGTTCCCGACGCAAGCACGCGGCCTTCATTGATGATGTAGGCGCGATCGCAGATGCCGAGCGTTTCCCGCACGTTGTGGTCAGTTATCATGACGCCGATCTCGCGTTCCTTCAGGAAACCGATGATCTTCTGGATGTCGAGCACCGCGATCGGGTCGATCCCCGCAAACGGCTCATCGAGCAGTATGAACCTTGGCCGGGTCGCCAGGGCACGGGCGATCTCAACCCGCCGGCGCTCGCCGCCGGAGAGGCTGACCGCGGACGCGTCGCGAAGATGCGAGATCGAAAGGTCTTCGAGCAGAGCGTCGAGGCGATTGGCGATCTCGTCGCCGTCGACTCCTTGAAGCTCGAGGATGGCCTGGACGTTCTCGGCTACGGAGAGCTTTCTGAATATCGACGCTTCCTGCGGCAGATACGACAGCCCGAGGCGCGCTCGCACGTGAATCGGCATGCGGGTCAGGTCGTCGCCGTCGAGCTCGATGGTCCCGCCGTCGGTCGCAACAAGGCCGACGATCATGTAAAAGCAGGTCGTCTTCCCCGCGCCGTTGGGACCGAGGAGGCCGATCACTTCTCCGCTTCCCACGGACAGCGACACATCGTGAACGACGATGCGCGATTTGTAGCGCTTGTTCAACTTGGCCACCGAAAGCGTGCTGGCCGCCGCCGTCACTTGGCGGCCTCCGGCTTCAGCGACGCGTCGGGCTTGAGCGGGACCGGTTCGTTGGGTTTTTGCGGCGTGGCCTTGCCCTCCTTCGAGTCCTTGGATTCCTTTGCATCTTTTGCGTCCTTGCCCTCCTTCGAGTCCTTGGATTCCTTTGCATCCTTGCCTTCTTTCGGCTGCGGCAGGAATACGCCGCGGACGCGGGGACCGAGCGGGGGTTCGCCGGCGGCGGGCGCCTTGCTGTCAGGGCGGCCTTCGGCTTTATAGACGTTGGTCTCCGCGTTGTACAAGATGTAGTTGCTGCGCAGCTCGTCGCCGGTTCTCTTCAGCAGCGCACGATCGAACAGCTCGACGATGCGCTTGGTGCCGTCGTACACGATGCGCTGTGCGAAGCCTTCATAATACTCGTCGGAGCCGTCGCGTTTTTCGCGAAAGCTGACCGGGTTGCCTGTGGCGGTCGCCGACACCGAGTTGTCGGGATTCTGATGGAACTGGATTCGATCGGCGTGGATCGTCAGCGTCCCTTGGGTAACGACAACGTTGCCGATCAAATCGCTGATCTTGGTGTCCGTGTTGCCGCCGAGAGAGTCGCCTTGAAAGTTGATCGGCTTGTCACGATCGGCCTTCTCTGCCAGCGCACCCGGAACATGACAGGCGAACACGCATAGCAATGCGCAGAGCGACTGCAAGGTGGGGCGCACGAGGGACGGGAGGCGGGGCATCACGCTACTTGTTCGGCTGCAATTGCCCGCTGACGCGGGACTTGAACTTGAAGGTCTTGGCTTTGTTGTCGAACTCCATTCCTGTTGCATGGATTATCCCACGCGGGTCCGAGATCGTCACCGGCTTGTCGGTTTCGATCTTATCCTCCTTTGGCAGGACATGAAGGTACTCGCTGGTCACGATGACGGGACCCTTGTCGCGCTCTCCCTCGGCCGCTTCGCGGACCCCCCTGACGTTGCCGGTAAAGTACGCGTTTCGCTGGTCGCCGGTAATCATGCCGCGATCGGCGGTAATGCTTACGGGCGGTTTGCCGGGTTCGCTGAAGGTGATCAGCGGCGACTCGAATTCGGTCGTGTCGTCGTCCGGGAAATGGCGCGCAACCCTGGCCGTGATCGATTGTCGGACTTGGCCTTGCGGGTCGAGGCTTACGGCCTTGAAATCCTCGATGTAAAGATCGGTATCGTGGCGGCCGGAGCCGTCGAACGCCGCGCCGCCGGGTTGCACCTGAGCATTCAGCCAATACGTCAACGCCGTGAAGGCTCCGAGGAGGAACAGGGGAGACCACGCAATCAGCCGGTCCAGCCAGGCACCCGCGCGGGTCATGATTCGAACTGTGCGATGCGTTGCGCGAGATTCCCCCGCGCACCGAGGATGAGCTCGCAGACTTCTCGCACCGCGCCGGCGCCTCCATCCGCACGGGTGATGTAATGCACCCGCCGCTTGACGGCCTCGGGCGCGTGCGGCACTGTCGTACTCAATCCGCAACGCAGGAGCAGCGGCAGATCGGGAAGATCGTCGCCGATGTGCGCGCACTCTTCGACGGCCATGCCGAGCTCCGAGCGCAAACGCTCCCATGGCGCAAGCTTGTTCTCCGCGCCGAGGACCACGTGGGCAACGGAAAGATGTTTCGCACGCCTGGTCACCGCGGGCGCCGAGCTGCCGGTGATCCATGCGACGACGATGCCGGCCTCGTGCAACATCTTCAGGCCGAGCCCGTCGAGCGTCGAAAACGCCTTCATTTCGCTGCCGTCGTCGGCGTAGTACAGCTTGCCGTCGGTGAGGACGCCATCGACATCGCAGGAGAGCATACGCACCGCGCGCGCTCGGGCCAGCAGATCGGGCGTGGTCATCGCGCGTTCCAACAGCGCGTCATACCACCTTCGCCCTGAAAAGATCGTGCAGGTGCAGCGCACCGACCAATCGCCGTTCATCGTCGACGATCAAAAGCTGGCTGACTTTCGGCGGCGCCTCCATCAGCTCGACGCAGTCGATCGCCAGCCGGTCGGGGCCGATGGTGCGCGGGTTCGCGGTCATCAGCTCGGCGACCTTCGCATTGCTGAAATCGCGAACCTTGGGAAGGCATCGCCGCAGGTCGCCGTCGGTGAAGATGCCGGCGACGTGGCGATTCCCATCGATGACCGCGGTCATTCCCATGCCCTTGCTGCTCATTTCCACGATCGCATCCGCGAAGCTCGCCGTCAGCGGCACCGTCGGCAGCGCGGCGCCCGTGCGCATGACGTCGCGAACGTGGGTAAGCAGCTTGCGGCCGAGCGAGCCGCCGGGATGCGAGCGCGCGAAGTCTTCCACCGAAAAACCGCGCGCGTCGAGCAAAGTGAGCGCGAGTGCATCGCCGAGCGCGAGCGCGGCGGTGGTGCTCGCGGTCGGCGCCAGCCCGAGCGGGCAGGCCTCGGTGTCGACGCTGGCGTCCAGATGCACGTCCGCGGCGAACGCAAGCGACGACTGCTCGTTGCCAGTGAGCGCGATCAATTTGGCGCCCTGGCGCTTGAAATGCGGCACCAGCGACACCAGCTCGTCGGTCTCACCCGAGTTCGACAGCAGCAGCACGATGTCGTCGGCGGTGATCATGCCGAGGTCGCCGTGACTCGCTTCGGCCGCGTGCACGAAAAACGCCGGCGTTCCGGTCGACGCAAGCGTCGCAGCGAGCTTGCGCGCGATATGGCCGGATTTACCGATGCCGGTGACGACCACGCGTCCGCGGCACTCGTACAGCGCGCGGGCGGCGGCGAGAAATGCGGCGCCGAGCCGCTCTTCGAGCGCGCGGATGGCCGCGGCCTCCGTCGCGAGCACGTCCCGGGCGAGCTTGAGCACGCGTTCGGGCTCGATGCCGACAGCAGGCACCGGTTCGGCTGCTCGGATCGGCGCGGACATGAGGGCAAGTATAGCCCAACCCCCGACGGGCCAGCTCGGGCGCTGTGCTACATTCGCATCACGTCTTCGGCGCGCTGACGGATTACCGATGCCACAGACACTGCAGCTCATTTTGTTGCTGCTCGCGGCGGCCGTCGTCGTGATCGTTGCCTGCCGTCTTCTGCGCCTTCCGCCGATCCTCGGCTATCTCGTCGTCGGCATTGCAGTCGGTCCGCACGCGCTCGGGTGGGTACCCGACAACGCCGACGTCCGCGACCTTGCCGAGTTCGGCATCGTGTTCCTCATGTTCTCCATCGGCCTCGAGTTCAGCCTGCCTCAGCTGAAGGCGATGCGCCGCGCGGTGTTCGGCCTGGGCTTGGCGCAGGTAGCGATCACGACGGCGGCAGCCACGTTCGCGTTGCATCTCCTGGGCTACCAATGGCTCGCGGGACTGGCTCTCGGCGGCGCCCTGGCGATGAGCTCGACCGCAATCGTATCGAAGATGCTCGCTGAGCGAACCGAGCTCAACACCGCACACGGCCGCGACGCGATCGGCATACTTCTGTTTCAGGACCTCGCCGTGGTCGCGTTCCTGATCGCGATCCCGACACTCGCCGAAGGCGGGTCCGATCTCTGGAGGAGCCTGGCGCTCGCCGGTGTCAAGGCCGCTCTGGCGCTGGCGGTGATCCTGTTTTTCGGTCAGGGACCGACACGCGCCTGGTTTCATCTCATCGCGAGACAGCGTTCGTCCGAGCTTTTCATGCTCAACATTCTGCTGGTCACGCTTGGTTTGGCAGCACTTACGCGGATCGCGGGTCTTTCGTTTGCGCTCGGTGCGTTTCTTGCGGGGATGCTTATCGCGGAGACCGAATATCGCTACCAGGTCGAGGAGGATATCAAGCCGTTTCGCGACGTGCTCCTGGGACTGTTTTTTGTCACCGTCGGCATGTATCTCGATCCGGGCGTGGTCGGACGCTATTTCGGCTGGGTGTGCCTGTTGCTATTGGGCCCCGTGCTGGCGAAGCTTGCGCTGATCGTGCTGCTGGCGAGAGTCTTCGGCGCGCCGCTCGGCACCGCGCTGCGAACCGGATTCTATCTCGCGCAAGCCGGCGAGTTCGCCATCGTGATGCTCGCCGTGTCGACCGACCTTGGCATCATCGACCGAACGCCGTCGCAGCTGGTGCTGGCGGCCATGGTGCTTTCGATGTTGTTGGCGCCGTTCCTGATCCAGTTCGCCGAGCCTCTTGCGCGCCGCTTGACCGCCAACGACTGGCTCACGCGCGCCACCCAGCTCACCAACATTGCGGCGCGAACGCTGGCCCGCCAGGACCACGTCATCATCTGCGGTTATGGACGCAGCGGGCAGAACCTCGCGCGACTGCTGGAAGCCGAAGAGATCTCCTTTCTCGCGCTCGATTCCGATCCACAACGCGTGCGTGAGGCCGCGGCAGACGGCGGCAGCGTAGTCTACGGCGACGCAGGACGCCGCGAGGCGTTGATGGCCTCCGGCCTCTCCAAGGCGCGCGCAGTGGTGGTGACTTTTGCCGATACGCCGACCGCGCTCAAAATTCTGCATCATGTGCACGAAGCGCGTCCCGAGGTGCCGGTGATCGTGCGCACGCTGGACGACACCGAGCTCGATCTGCTGCTGAAGGCTGGCGCCGCCGAAGTCGTGCCCGAAGTGCTCGAGGGCAGCCTGATGCTCGCGTCGCATTCGCTGCTTCTGGTTGGCGTACCGCTCAACCGCGTGCTGCTGCGTATTCGCGCAATCCGCGAGGAGCGCTACAGTCTTTTTCGCGGTTTCTTTCACGGCGCGACCGACACCGCGGACGCCGCGGAAAACGTCCAACCGCGGCTGCATTCGGTGCGGTTGACCGAGCGCGCGTCCGCCGTCGGCAAGTCGTTCGGCGAAATCACGCTCGGCGACAGAGTCGAGGTGACCGGGGTGCGCCGCCGCGGCGCGCGATCGGAAGTGCCGCAACCGCAGTATCGATTCGAAGCCGGCGACATTCTGGTGCTGCTCGGCCGCCCCGAGGATCTTGCGTCGGCGGAGCAAACCCTGTTGCGAGGCTGATCTCGAAACCGTCCGGTCGTTGTTGGGTGGGGGTGAACCCGCTACAATCAACGTCCTTTCGGAACGGGTTCATCAGGAAAATGCCGGTTGCAACCGCCGCGGCATCGCATGCCGCGCTGTCCCCGACGCGCCGACTCGATCCCGCTGCTGCGGCGATCGCGCTCGTCGATGTACATTTTGCCTACGACCGGCGCGAGATCCTGAAGGGCATCACGATGTCGGTACCTCGCGGCAAGATCGTCGCGATCATGGGCGCCAGCGGCAGCGGCAAGACGACCATCCTGCGACTCATCGGCGGGCAGCTCAAGCCGGCCTCGGGCAAGGTGCTCGTGGGCGGTCAATCGGTGCCCGACCTCGAGCCTGACGCGTTGTACGCGTTGCGGCGCCGCTGCGGGATGCTGTTCCAGTTCGGTGCGCTGTTCACCGACATGAGCGTATTCGAGAACATCGCGTTTCCGATGCGCGAGCACACCGAGCTGCCCGAGGAGATCATTCGTGACCTCGTGCTGATGAAGCTTCACGCGGTCGGCCTCCGCGGCGCCGCGCAGCTGATGCCCTCCGAGCTGTCGGGAGGCATGGCTCGCCGCGTCGCGCTGGCGCGCTCGATCGCGCTCGATCCGATGCTGGTCATGTACGACGAGCCATTCGCCGGGCTCGATCCGATTTCGCTTGGCATCGTAGGCCAGTTGATACGGCGTCTGAACGACGCGCTGGGCATCACGTCGGTGGTTGTGACGCACGACGTGTACGAATCCCTGAAGATCGTCGACTCCCTGTATTTCGTATCCGAAGGAAGGATTGTCGCCAGCGGCACTCCCGAGGAGGTTCGCGCATCGACCGATCCTTACGTCCGCCAGTTCGTCGACGGCGCCCCCGACGGCCCGGTGCCGTTTCATTACCCGGCGCCGTCGTATCGCGACACGCTTTTCGCAGATGTCGATGCCTGATGTCAATTGAAGCGCTAAACGGCCTGGGGCAGGGCCTGCGCCGCCTCGGTGGTGCGGTAACGGGCGGCATCGCCTGGCTGGGCTATGCGGGGCGTTTCATGGTCGCGATTCTCTGGCACTCGCCGGCGGCGTTGCGGCGCTTGCATCTGACGCTGCGCGAGATCTATTTTTCGGGTGTCCTGTCGCTGGTCATCATTTTGACGTCGGGTTTGTTCGTGGGGATGGTGCTGTCGCTGCAAGCCTACGAAGTGCTGGTGCGCTACGGCGCCAACGAACAGCTTGGAATTGTGGTGGCGCTGTCGCTGGTAAGGGAACTCGGGCCTGTGCTGTCAGGGCTTCTGTTCGCCAGCCGGGCTGGTTCCGCAATCACCGCCGAGATCGGTTTGATGAAAGCGACCGAGCAGCTTTCGGCGATGGAAATGATGGCCGTCGATCCGATTGCGCGGGTGGTGGCGCCGCGCTTCTGGGCCGGCGTCATCTCGATGCCGCTGCTGTCCGCGCTGTTTTCCGCGCTGGGCATCTTCGGCGCCTATCTCATCGGCGTCCGATTGCTCGGCGTCGACGCCGGGGCGTTCTGGGGACAGATGCAGGCCGGCGTCGACGTGTGGCCCGACGTCACCAACGGTATCATCAAAAGCCTCGTATTCGGCATCGCGGTGTCGCTGATCGCGGTACTCGACGGCTATGACGCGAAACCGACCGCGGAAGGCGTTTCCATCGCGACCACGCGCACCGTCGTGGTGTCTTCGCTGGCGATCCTGGCGCTCGACTTCGTGTTGACTGTGTTCATGTTCAGGGGAGTTGGCTCGTGAATCGTTCCACGATCGACCTTTGGGTCGGCATCTTCGTCGCCATCGGCTTTGGCGCGATTCTTTTCCTGGCGTTGAAGGTGGGTAATCTGCTTACGCTGGACCGGACGCCCGGCTATCGTCTGCAAGCGAGCTTCGACAATATCGGCGGCCTCAAGCTGCGTGCGCCGGTCAAGGCCGCGGGTGTGATCGTGGGGCGGGTCGAGTCCATCCGGCTCGATCCGAAGAGTTACGAAGCGATGGTGATCATACGCATCGACCGCGGTATCGAGTTCACCAAGGACACCATCGCGTCGATCAACACCTCCGGCCTGCTCGGCGAAGTCTATATCGGGCTCGATGCCGGCGGCGATACAGTGATGCTCAAGGATGGGGAACGCATCGT
>DATMNH010000271.1:0-17807 GCA_035568975.1 Casimicrobiaceae bacterium | reverse complement strand
GACGTCGAATGGAAGGCCGGCGACTATCCGCCGGAGGATTCGTTCTACGTGTGGGGACCGCCGCCACCGGACTACTTTACCGTGAATCACGAGATCGCCGGGTAATGCATCCGCTATTTATTGAGCATTACGAAAATGCGTGACGCTCGGATCCCAAATATCGTCATTCCCGCGGCCTTTAGTCCCCGCGAAAGCGGGGAGGGAATCCAGTGTTGTTAGACGAACGCCGCTGGGTCCCCGCTGAAGCCTGCCCTCGAGTGCTTGAATCGGGGGCGGGGACGACGAGTCTTGTGGAATCGGTCATCCAATTCGGTAATCATCGGTAAATCGAAATATCGCCACGAACGAAGGGTTCTGCGGAGACTCCCTAAAACACGCCAAGGTGCTGCGTAATCAGCGACGGATCGTTGCGCACTTCGTCGACGCTTCCGGCGAACACGACGCGCCCTGTATTCAGCATGACCACTTCGTCGGCGAGAGCGAGCGCCAGGTTTACGTTCTGTTCGACCAGCACGATCGACTGTCCCTCCTGCTTCAGCTTCGCGATGGTGCGGCCGACTTCGGCGACGATCCGCGGCGCGAGACCCTCCGACGGCTCGTCCATGAGCAGCACGCGGGGATTGCCCATCAACGCGCGCCCGATGGCGAGCATCTGCTGTTCTCCACCGGAGAGCGAGCCGGCGTGTTGCTGCTGCCGCTCGCGCAAGGACGGAAAGAGCTCGAGCACGCGATCGAGCGTCCAGTGCGATGCGGCGCTTTTGCGCGACTGTCGTGCCACGACCAGGTTCTCGCGCACCGTCAGCGTGGGGAACACGCGCCGCCCCTGCGGCACGAGGCCCATCCCCTTGCGCGAGATCGCTTCGGGAGACAGCCGCGAGATCGTTTCGCCGAATAGTCGGATCTCGCCGCCATGCGAGGGGAGGAAGCCGATGACGGTATTCATGCAGGTGGTCTTGCCGGCGCCGTTGCGACCGAGGAGCGCCAGCACGCGCCCGGCGTTAAGCGTGAACGACACCGCGTGCAGGACATGGCTGTCGGCATAGAACGCGTCGATGCCGGTGAGCGCCAGCGCCTCCGTCGCCACGTCGGCCGCGGGTACCGCATTTTCCGCATGCGCCTGAGGTTTCAACTGAGTTGCCAACTTATTGACCATGACGAAAGTGCGTGACGCCCGGATTCTTCATATCGTCATTCTTCATAGGGTCGTTACA
This sequence comes from Casimicrobiaceae bacterium, assembly GCA_035568975.1. Lineage (GTDB taxonomy): Bacteria > Pseudomonadota > Gammaproteobacteria > Burkholderiales > Casimicrobiaceae > PALSA-1003. Next base: position 16,596 of record DATMNH010000271.1, on the reverse strand, counting down.
TGTCGTCATTCTTCAAGTCGTCATTCCCGCGAAGGCGGGAATCCATTGGCTGTTGACGGTCGCAAAATGGATTCCCGCCTTCGCGGGAATGACGCCAGACTTGCGAAAACTCTCGCTTTAGCTCCCAAGATATACCTCGCGCGTCTTCGGGTCGGCGACCACTTCGCTGCGCGTTCCCTCGACGATCACGCCGCCGTAATGGAGCACGGTAATCCGTTCCGCCAGATCGAGGGCGGTATCCATGTCGTGCTCGATCATGACCACGGTCACATTCCGCGGAATTCCGGCGATCAGGGCTTTCACCGCGACGCGTTCCTCGGGCGAGAGTCCCGCAAGCGGCTCATCGAGCAGCAGCAGCTTGGGCCTTTGTGCGAGCGCCATCGCGATCTCGACGCGGCGCTTTTCTCCGTAGGACACTTCGCCGATCAGTCGAGCGGCGCGTTGATCGAGGCCGACTAGGCCGAGCACCCGGCGTCCCTCTTCGATGAGACCGCTCTCAAGGGCGAGCGGGCGGAACGCGTTCCAGCGCACGCTCGACAGCCCAAGCAGCGCCAGCACGATGTTGTGTTCCAGGGAATCCTTCGGGAACAGGGTGATGATCTGGTAGGTTCTGGCGACGCCGCGATGAGCACGCTGGTGGGGCTTCAGACGAGAGACTTCTTTCCCGAACAGCCGAATCGCACCGGCATCGGGTGGCAAGTCGCCGGTGATCAGGTTGAATAGCGTCGTTTTGCCGGCGCCATTCGGACCGATAATGAGCCGCCGCTCGCCCGGCATCACTTCCAGCGACACGCCGTTCATCGCCGGCAAGCCGCCGAACGATTTTCTCAAGCCGCTGATCTGCAGCGCCGGCGTCATTGCTTTCGCCATCGAAGCCACCAGCGGCGAAATCCGGGGACAACGCCATCCGGCATGAAAATCACGATCAGGACGAAGACGGAACCGAGCAGCATGTTCCAGCGCTCGAGGTAGGCCGACACGTAATTTTTCAGGAGCAGTACGATCGCGGCGCCGACGATCGGCCCCGCGATCGTCCCGGCCCCGCCGGCAATCACTCCGAGCAGCACTTCTGCGGAACTCGTCAGCGACAGTGCCGTCGGGTGGATGTACTTGTGGTAATAGACGAACAGCAGCCCGGCGACAGCGCCCCAGAATCCCGAGTAGACGAAGCTGAGCCATCGCACCAGCCAGACGTTGTGGCCGAGCGCGCTCATGCGGCGCGATTCGTCACGGCTGCCGCGCAGCGCGGCGCCAAAAGGCGAGTTGACGAACCTCGCCATCATCCAGGTAGCCAGAATCGCGACCGTGAGCGAAAAATAATAGAACGCTGCCGGGGCGTCGATGCTGATACCGAAAGGAGCAGGCCGCGTGAGCCCGGACAAGCCGTTGTCGCCACCGGTTACCGCCGCCCAACGGTACGCGGTTCCCCACAGGACTTGCGACAGTGCGAGCGTAATCATCAGGAAGCCGAGGCCGGTCGCGCGCAACGCGATCCAGCCGAAGAGACCCGCGATCAACGTCGTCACGATGAGCGCGAGCGGCGCCGTGATCCAATGCCCGAGGCCGAGGCGCAGATATAGCCACGCCGAGGTGTACGCCGCGAGGCCGATCCAGGCAGCGTGGCCCAGCGACACTAGGCCGCCGTATCCGACCAGGAGATTCAAGCTCGCCGCGAGGATCGCCGCGATGAAAATCTGGCTCCCGAGGTTGACGTAGAAGTCTCCGCCGACCAACGGAAAACCGGCGAGCGCCAGACCCAGGGCGATCCATGTCACCCGGCTCATGCGTCCTCCCCGCACTTCACCCGCCGCGCTCATGCGCCGCGCCTCCCGAACAGACCCCGCGGGCGGAAGGCGATGACGAAAATCATCGGCAGGAACAGGATCACGTACGCCAGATCGGGCAGCAACGCAGAGCCGAAGGTATAAATGGCCGCGGTAATAAAGCTGCCGACGAAGGCTCCAGGCAAGCTGCCGACACCGCCCAGGATGACCACGATCAGCGCGAGCGGCAGCATATCGGCATCCAGTCCGGGGTACGCGGACATGATGGGCCCCCCGATCACGCCACCCGCACCGGCGAGAGCGGCGCCTAGGCAAAACACGGTGATGAACAGTCTCGACACTGGAATGCCCACCGCCCGCGCCATTTGCATGTCGTCGACGCCAGCGCGAATCATCGCACCGAGCCGTGTGCGCTCCATCAGCAGTTGAAGCGCGATCGCAGTCACGACGGCGATGCCGAGCACGACCAGACGGTAGGCCGGGAAGGCGATATTGCCGACGACGAGCGGCCGTTGCAGCGAAACCGGAGCCGCGATCGGGATCGGGTCACCGCCCCAGACGATGAGGCAGAGGTCGGCGACGATGAACGAGATGCCAAGCGTCACCAGCACCTGTCCCAGCGCGTTCCCGGCCAGGGGACGCAGAATGAACCGCTCGATCAGCCCTCCAAACGCGGCCACCACGAGTCCGGAGAGCAGTGCGGCAAGCCAGAGGTTGGGCACGACCTTGAGTATCGTGACGCCCAAATATGCGCCGAGCATGAACAATGAGCCGTGCGTGAGATTCGCGATGCGCATCAGCCCGAAGATCAGCGAGAATCCTGCGGCGAGCAGGAACAAGAGGCCCCCGAGGGCCAGGCTGTTCAACGTCTGGACGATCCAGAACTGCATGTCGGCGAGGCTCGGGAATGTCCTGACTCAGTATCGTCATCCACGCGAAAGCGGGGATCCATCTTGTGTCCGTCACAAACCAATGGATTCCCGCTTTCGCGGGAATGACGGTATGGAATGACGGTATGTTAAGGCTCGAGATTCTTCGCGGGCGGCCAGTCGCGTGAATAGACCGGATTCTTCAGGAACTCCTTCGGATCGTAGGTCCAGAACTGGCTGACACCGGGGTAAGTGTAGATGACCGTATTGACCAGGCGTCCTTCCTTGCGCTCCACTTTGCGAATATAGACGTTGCCGACGATATTGCCGTACTCGTCGAACGCGACCGGGCCGCGCGCCGTGTCGATCCTGGTCGCCCGCAATGCCTTCATGAACGCCGGCTTGTCCTCGATCTTGCCGTTGATCGATGCGAGAGCGGCCTCGAGCACCGCACCCTCGACGTAGGTCGCGGCGGCGTAGAAGCCTGGGTCGTACTTCCATTCGGCACGGAAAGCGGCTGCAAATTTCTTGTTGATCGGATTGTCGAGCTCGGCCGAATACCAGCAAGCGGTGATGATGCCGAGCGCCTCGTCGCCCATGTTCCGCAGCACCGCCTCGTCGAATGCGGTCATGCCGCCCACGACGTTTACCTTGCCTTTCAGTCCGTACTCGTTGAACTGTTTGAACCAACGAAACCCGTTCGAGCCGGCGAAGCCAAGGAAGATGGCGTCGATATTGGTCTTGAGCTGCGCGAGGTAGGTCGCGTAGTCGGGAACAGTGAGCGGCGGAAACGTTTTCTGCACGATCTTCCCGCCTGCATCCTCGAACACGCGTTGGAAGCCGGCGCACATCTCGTGGCCGTAGGCGATGTCGTCGGCGATCACGGCCATGCGCTTGTACTTGAGCGTTTTCGCGCAATAGTCGGCCAGCGCGTCGGCCGACTGCGAGGAAGTCGACGTCGCGCGGACGAACCAGGGATTGGGGTTGCGCTGCGTCAAATCTTCCGCGGCGGCGACCGACAGGGTCGGGAGCTGCTGCGACCGGATGTAATCGTCGGCGGCGAGCGCTTCGCCTGCTGCCAGGGGCCCGATCATGACCTGAATCTTGTTCCTTTCGACGAGCTCCTGCAGTTTGGTGCGCGCCTGGGCCGGCACGCCGGCGCTGTCGGCAACGAACAGCTCGATTTTCCTGCCCGACAGCGTGTTGTTGTGCTCCCGCAGGAACTGCATCAGCGCTCGCTCCATGTCGATACCGCCCGACGCCAGCGGACCCGTCTTGACAGTCACCAGCCCGATCCGGATGGGCTCGGTCTGCGCACGGGAGACGACCGGAATACCGAGCGCCGCGGCGCCGAGCCCACTGCCAGCTGCCTGGATGAAGCTTCTGCGTGTGAAGGCCATGGATATTCCTCCTTGTCCGTGTTTGCTGCGATTCGTGTCAATAGCTAACGATCGCGACTATCTTGCGTCATTCCCGCGAAAGCGGGAATCCATTTTGACTTTGACGGTCGCAACATGGATTCCCGCCTTCGCGGGAATGACGACATGGTGTGATGCATTTGCGCCAGGCATGGATTCCCGCTTGCGCGGGAATGGCGGCGTGGTGTTGCATTTGCGCCATGGTCGAAGGGTCAGTGAGCGGGATTCTTCGGCGCGTCCGGCTGCTTCGTCGGTTGCGACCGGTCGAAGGCGTCGATTTTCATGCACTCGCCGAAAATTCGCTCGACCGTGGGTAAGCCGGTTGTCTTGGTGTCGAAATACCCGGCAGCGAAGACCTGCGACGCGAGGCAGATGTCGGCCATCGTCGGCGCATCGCCGTGGCAGAACCTGCCGGTCTCGGGCTCCATCGCGAGATGAGCTTCGAGCGCCTCGAGCGCCTTCAGCGTCCAGTGTTGCAGCCAGCGGTTGCGCGAAGCTTCATCCTGATGCATTTCTCGCTCGAGATAGTTGCGGATACGCGGCACGATGAGCGGATGGGCGTCGCAGGCGACGATCATCGAGAGCCCGCGAACGCGGGCGCGGCCGCGCGGGTCCTTGGGCAGCAACGGCGGTAGCGGACAAGTCTCTTCCAGGTACTCGATGATGGCAAGCGACTGAAAAAGCGGCGCGCCGTCGTCGACGACGAGTGCCGGAACCACGCTTTGCGGATTGACGGCCTTGTAGTCGTCGCCATGCTGCACGCCCTGCAGCAGATTGATGTACTGCTGCTCGACCTCGAGGCCCTTGAGCGCCAGCGCCACGCGCACGCGGTAGGTGGCGAGCGAGCGCCAGAATCCGTATAGCTTCATCGTCATGACAGCGAACCTCCTCGATTGCAGATCACCCGCTTGGGGGAATCACCGGAACCAGGATATACGACTGCTGCAGTGGGCCCGCGTGTAGTGTAGTCCTGGCGCCGAAGATCGCGGCGGGACGATCGCGCTGATCGTCGTGCAGGAACGGCCCGCAGCCGCGCAGCTCGTTCTTGAAGTTCGACAGGCGCGCGCCGGTCGATTTGCCCCACTCGTAGTCGCGGCCACGCACGGTCAGCGCGAGCCGGTGGCCACTCGGCACGACGATGGAAGTCGGCCAGAGCTCGATGTCGAGCGCCACGACCTCACCCGGATCGAGACCCTGCTCTTCGTCATGCGCGTGATACGGCCGGTATTCGGTGGAGAGCGCCGCATCGAGCTTGCGGTGCGACGCGCGCAGCCAGCCTTGCGCGATGGGAGTGTGCGGATCGATTGCGCCCGTGAACACCACCTCGCGCAGGTCCGGCGTGAACACGCGGAACACCAGGAACATATCCGCGTCGGCCGTCGATGACGACACGAACAACTTGGCCGCGAGCGGTCCAGTGATCTCGGTCTCGCGGTCGAGCGGTGCGCCGACGAACGTCACACCGTCGCCTTGTGCGTCGTAGGCGATGCATCCGGCAGAGCGTGCCGGTTCGCGGCCGAGGCTCTGGTCGGTCGGGTCGAGATAAAAGCGTGTCCATTGCGTGCGCGCGATCGGCCATTCGTCTTCGTGCCGCAGGACGAAGCGGTCGACGTGGCGGACTTGCAGTTGCACGCGCGGCTGCCGCCTCCAACCGTTGTCGAGGCCTTTGAGATAGCAGTCGAAAAAGCGCTTCTGCAGCTTGACCCCGTAGTCGGTGTAGAAATGGGTCCAATGCTCGAGGCCATGCGCCTCCAGCCATTTGTCCTTCGAGGCAGCGCGCACAAAACCCTCGAAATTGCCGCGCGGGTGCAAGCCCTGCCCACCCCAGTTCGCGGCGGACAGGAACGGCACGGTTAGCTTGTCCCAGATCGGCGAGCGCGCCCGGTGATACTCGTCGTCGAACGGGTGCGCGCGTATCTCCTCGCCGAAGTCGCAGCGGTTTGCGTAAAGCTCGCGATCCGCAAGCGTTTCGTCGCCGCATACGAGGGCGCCGGTGACGTGGCTCCTGGGCCCTCGTTCGCCGCGACCGTACTGAACCGTGGTCACCTGCATGTCGTACCAGTTGGCCCAGAAGGTGCACAGAATTCCGCCGTGATGCGTCATGTCGCGATACCAGTCGGCGGCGCCCTCCCATATACACATCGCAGCAAGATGCGGCGGCTGCAGCGAGGCAACGTGCCACTGGTTGATGCCATAGTAGGAAATGCCGTTGAGACCTACCTTGCCGCTCGACCATGGCTGCACGCCGGCCCACTCGATGCAGTTGTAGAAGTCCCTGGTCTCGCGCGGAGCGAAGTGATCGATAAAGCCGGGCGAGCGGCCCGCGCCCCGCGAATCGACGCGCACGCAAACGTAGCCGTCAGGCACCCATTTCTCCGGATCGACGACTTCCCAGCTCTGATAGCGGTTGGTCGAGCCGTATGCGACGTCCGGATGCTCCGCCACCATGCGCTGCCACGCGCTCGGGTAGCCTTCCTGGAACGCCAGACCCTTCGCGTAGGGGCCGTAGCTCAGGATAACGGGATAGAGTCCGGACTTGGATGGGGAAAAAACATCCGCGCGCAGCGTGAGCCCGTCATCCATCGGAACCGGGGCATCCCATTCGATGCGCATCCCATCGCGGAGCTCGCTCGCAGGCGACCCCATCCGTCCTCCTGTGGATATAACCGCTGCACCGTTGCGATTTATTATTTTATCGCGCGCCAATTTGACGCCACGGTGTAGCAAGTGTCAACTTAGGCGCGTGCCATATCACAAACGATGGAGCTGCCATTGAAAATCGGTATCGCAGGCACGGGTCGAATGGGTGCGGCGGTGGCTGGCCGCTTGCTGACCGTCGGGCACGACGTGGCGGTGTGGAATCGCACGCGTGGGAAAACCGAGGCGCTCGCGCTGGCGGGCGCGAACGTCGCAGCAACGCCCGCTGAGCTGGCGACGCGAGCGGAGATCATCATCACGTTTCTAACCGACGCCGCAGCGATCGACGCTACATATCACGTCAGCAACGGCCTGCTAGCCGTCGAGGTGCGCGGAAAACTCTTCATCGACATGAGCACCGTTCGCCCCGAGACGGAGAAGGCGCTCGCGGCGAAGGTCAGCGCCAAAGGCGCCGCGCTGATCGAGTGTCCGGTCGGCGGCACCGTTGGCCCGGCCAAGGAGGGAAAACTGTTCGGATTTGTCGGCGGCGAGACGTCCGACGTGGAACGGGCCCGACCGATACTCAATGACTTGTGCCGCCGGGTGGAGCATGTCGGCGCGGTTGGCGCGGGCGCGAGCATGAAGCTCGCCATCAATCTGCCGCTGCTCGTCTATTACCAGGCGCTGGGCGAAGCGTTGTCGCTGTGCCGGCCGCTCGGTCTCGATTCTGCGCGGCTCATCGATATTTTTGCCGACACCTCCGGCGGTCCCAACATGCTCAAGGTCCGTGGCCCGGCGATCGCTGCGGCGCTGCAAGGCAAGGAAACGACTCCGGTCACCTTCGATATCGACCTGATCCGCAAGGATCTGCGCACGATGCTGGACGAGGCGCAGGCGCTAGGCGTGACCCTTCCACTGTCCTCCCGCGCGCTGGAATGCTACGACGACGTCGCGCGTCAGGGTCTCGGCGCGAGCGACGCGACGATGCTTCCGGCACAGTGGCTGCGGCGCGCCGATCCTACTCGCCTTTGATTCCCGCGTCTTGGATTAGCCTGGCGTACTTGGCAGTCTCGGACTTCATGTACGCGCCGAACTCTGCTGGCGTACTGATCACCGCCTCGACACCCAAGGTCCCGAACTTCTCTTTGACTTCCGGGTCCTGCATCACCTTGATCAGGTCCGCGCGAAATTTTTCCGCAACGCCTTTGGGCGTTCCCACCGGCAACAGCACACCCCACCAGTTCACCGCCACCAGCGGCAAACCGGATTCGACACAGGTCGGGATTTCCGGCGCCAACGCGCTGCGCTCGGGCCCGGTGACCGCGAGCGCGCGCAGCTTGCCTGCGCGGATGTGTTGCATCACCGGCAGCGCGTCGGAGAACACGATCTGGACGTGCCCGGCCAGGAGATCGTTCACCGACAGGATTCCGCCCTTGTAGGGCACGTGCACGATATCGACGCGTGCCAGGCTCTTGAACATCTCGCCGCTCAGATGAGCGACGCTTCCCGAGCCGCCGGAGCCAAAATTGAGCTTGCCGGGATTCGCACGCGCATACGCCATGAGCTCGCCCAGGGTCGTGGCGGGAGTGATCGGGTTGACGACGAGAATGTTGGGACCGGTTGCAATCAGCGACACCGGAACGAAGTCGCGCTCGACGTCATAAGGTACCTTGGAGAGAATCGGATTCACCACCGCCGGGCCGAGGTTGCCGATGACGAAGCTGTACCCGTCGGGCGCCTGGTGGGCCGCGTATTCCATCCCGATCGAGCCCGCGGCGCCGGCCTTGTTCTCGACCAGGACCGGCTGACCCCAAAGCTCGGAGAGCTTCTGCCCGAGAATTCGTGCCATCAGGTCGGAGCTCCCGGCAGGAGGATAGGTAACGATCAGCCTCACCGGCTTCGATGGATAGGTCTGCGCGGGCGCCGCGCTGCTCAGTATTGTCGCGAAGAGTCCGAATAGAAAAACGAATCCGACAATACGCATGCATGCCTCCTTGCATTCTGCCCCGGTTCCGGGTCGAGAGAGGCTAGGACGCGCCTTTTTTCCCGGCGCCCGCACTGCTCTTCTTCGCGTCTTGCCTGCCGAGCTCCTCCTTGGTCAGCTTGACCTTTTTCACTTTTTCCGTCTTGACCTTTTCTTTCTTCACTCTTTCCTTCTTCACCTTTTCCTTCTTCACGACGGGACCCGCCAATGCCTGCTTCGCCAGCCGTTTGGCCTGCTTGGCCGCGACATCGAGAAGTTTTCTGGTTTTTTGGTGCTTCCGTCTGGCTTTCAGCATTGACGCGTGACTCATTTGACCTCCGATGGATAAAAAACCCAATTCGACTTTAGTTTGATCCGATTTTGCGTTCTAGGCTAACTGACGCATCAATCCCCAAGCGACCCGAACGGCCGCTATCGAGAATGTTGACCGGCGGGTAATCGACCCATCTCGCTGGTGAATCTTTCGGCGCCCAGTTGCCGCGACATGCCACTGACCGTCTTTGAGCGAAGCGTGTGACGGGTCCGGGTCGATCTGCACCCGTCAGTGATCAGGCCGCTCGCGGTCAGGCTCGACTGTCGCAGACCGGGCCAATTCCGGCCCTTCGAGGCGCACGCGAAGATTTGCCCGGAAGGGGGTGAGCGGGCGCCGCGACGGCTGCCCGCTCGATTGCATACCGGCGTCGCGTGCTAGGGCATAAAGAGGTTGGCGCAGTGGCCCGGTTGCAATGGGCTCGGCGAAATCGTCCCGCCCGTCGGAATGCATTGGCTGGGCGGCAGGGGCGCGTTCGCCTCGACGGCGTCGACCAGAAGGTCGAAGGCCTTCTGCGCATGCGGCTGGATCGCAACGAGCTGCGGATAGAAGCTCACATAGCTCTCGATGTGGTTGCCGTTCTGCACCTCGTAGAGCCGGTACTGCGCGCCAAAGCCGTTACTGTTGACCGCCGCTTCGTACACGCGTGCCTGGCGCTTGATCGGCAGCAACGCATCCATCGTTCCCGCCACGGTGATCAGCGGCTTGCTGACCTTGCCGGTCGTAGCCACTTGCGCGACGCTGGCGAACACTCCGGGTATTCCGATCCGTGCGAGATAATCGTAATTGCCGAGTCCCGCCGTATACGTCGCATACGCCGGATCGAAACGCTCCTGCCACTGGCACGCGGTCACTTCCCAGAACTGTCCCGAATACCTGCCCCACATGGAATCGGGCGGGGTGACGGTGCGGTTCACGATGTCGGGGGGATAGCCCGCGGCGAGAATCGCTTGCGCAGCCGGGCTATTGGGATCGTAGTTCGATGCTACGTATGCGGGGAAATTCTTGATCGCTGGCGGAAGGTCGATCAGGATGTTCGGCCCGTTCGGATCGACAAACGTTCCTTCCCAGTCGACACCGCCGTCGAAAATGAACGGAGCCATTTCGATCGCGCGGCGCACCTGATATCCACCGTTCGACGTGCCGACCGCGTAAGTCCGCCGGGGAAAACTGCCGTACGCAGCCCTGGCCGTCGCTTGCGCGAACGAAGTCGTGAACACCATGTACTTGGCCCACTCGAAGAAAGGCTTCTGCGGATCGTTGTCGTAGAAGTGGACCCAAACCTGCGAATCAGGGTTCAGGCGGCACGACAGGGGGTCGCTGGCCGGCTGAGTCGCCGACGCCAGCGACACCAGATAGAGGTTGAGCACGCCCTTGTTTTGCGACGCGTACGCGTAGCCCTTCGAGAGCACGTAGTCGCTCCACGCCCAATCGCCGTTGTACTCGCTGCGCGTTCCCGATGCACCGGCGACGACGAGCTTGCCGTTCCAGATGTCGGGAAAACGCAGCAAGAACCGCGCTTGGTGCGCGGAATCGCTGGCGAACCAGCCCTCGACCTGAATCCCCGGGACCGCAGCGGCGGTCGGCGTCGGTCCGTTCGAAATGACGCCTCGATCGGTTATCGGCGTAAACGAGTTGGCACCTGCCAGCAACCCCGGCAGCGGAGTTCCGTCAGCAAACGTCGTAATCGTATTGTTCCCCGGCGTCGTGACCGAATTGTTCGTGCGCAGGTCGTCGCTGTGGAAGCAAAGGATGCCGACCGCCTTGCCGGCCAGCGACGCTTGGATATCGGCGCAGTTCAGGGCGGCTATTCCCGCAGTCGCCCACAGCATTAGCGATACCAGGGTGCCCAAGCGTGTCATTGTCTTGACGTGCATAGCGTCTTACCTCCTCGAGATTGATTCGAAGCTGCGGTTTTAATTGAACTTCGTCCGTGTACCGCGACGGCGCGGTATATAACCGACGAGCAAGTGGCCAGCGCAGCGGCGGGATCGAAGCGACGGGCGAGATCGCAAAATTGGCCCCAGAGCCGCGCAGCCCTACAAGTAAGCATAGGATGTGCCGGGGCGGCAACGCATTGATGCACTTTACATTGTGCTTCTCGGGGTTGTCAGGAACTGTCAGGCTGTAAAGAATTTCGACGGCTGAGGGCATCGCCGCTGCCGCAAGCGGCCGTTCAATGGAATACGATCCAAGTCTGATCGGATATTGATCGTACGGTCGAGTCCTGGTCAGGACAGATGAATGCGACAAGATACGCCGAGATGCTGAGCTTTCGCCGATTGGCTGACAGATCGGACCCTCACCCCGCCACTCTCCCACGAAACCACCGTCGATGCCGCCAACACTACCCGGACCCGGATCGCGCCCCGATCAGACGCTCTCGTTCAACATGCGCCTTCTTGCCCATCACGAGCTGCAGGGTTTCGGCGGCATCGGCGAAGGCATGGCGATGCAGCTCGCGCGCGACGGCCGCCGCATCTTGTGGCTCGCGCATGAATCCGCGCCCAAGAATTTCACCGGTGTGGACGTGACAGACCCGCGAGCGCCGCGGGTCGTGGCCCAGACCGAGCTGCCGCACGCCAAAGTGCGCTCGAATTCGCTCGACATCGTCGGCGATGTGATGGCGGTTGCCTATCAGACACAAAGCACAGGATTGACGCCCGCGGGGTTCGACCTGTTCGACATCAGCGTGCCGGAAGAGCCGAAGCTCATTTCGCATTTCGACGCCTCCGGGCCGCATTCGCGCGGCGTGCACGCGCTGTGGTTCGTCGACGGCGAATTCGTGCACATGGCGAGCGGTGCCGCGGACTTCCAGCCACGGCACCCGAACGACGACCAGTTCTATCGCATCGTCGATGTGCGCAATTTGTCGCGACCGGTCGAGGTCGGCCGCTGGTGGCTGCCCGGTACGCGCGAAGGCGACAGCGCTTCGCCGCCGCAACGACTCGATCCGAAGTTCGATGCCGGATTTCGGGCGCACAACACCAACGTTTTTCCGCAGCGGCCGGACCGCGCTTATGTAGGCTATATCGATGGCGGCGCGGTGATCCTCGACATCGCCGACAAGGCGCATCCCAAGCTTGTCAGCCGCTGGCAATATTCGCCGCCCTTCAACGGTTTCACGCACACCGTTTTGCCGCTGTTCGATCGAAATCTGCTCATCGTCAGCGACGAATGCATCAAGGACGACGGATTCGATTGGCCCAAGCTCGTCTGGGTCGTCGATGCGCGCGTCGAAACGAATCTCGTCCCGATCAGCACTTTGCCCGCGCCGCCGCACGGCGCGTTCGCGCACCGCGGCGGGCGCTTCGGCGCGCACAACCTGCACGAGAATCTGCCGGTGCCTACGTCGTGGCGCTCCGATCAGATCGTGGTCGGCACGTTCTTCAATGCCGGCGTGCGCGCGTACGACATCAGCAACCCGTACCAGCCGCAGGAGGTGGCCTACTTCGTGCCGGGGGCGCCCTTGCTCTCGCGGGCCGGCGCGATCCAGTTGAACGACGTCTATGTCGACGACCGGCGCATCGTCTACACCGTCGATCGTTTCGTCGGCGGACTCTACATCCTCGAGATGATGCTGTGACGGCGATAGCCAGCGTTGGCACGTCGACAAACGTCGACCCGCTGGCGAGCCGGCTGCCGGTCACCGTCATCACTGGATTTCTGGGCAGCGGCAAGACGACGCTGCTGCGCCGGCTGCTGCGTCATCCGGGGATGGACCGGGCTGCCGTCATCATCAACGAATTCGGCGACGTGGCTCTCGATCACGAGCTGGTCGCTGCTTCATCGGAGCAGATGACGCTTTTAAGCAACGGCTGCCTGTGCTGCACGCTGCGCACAGATCTTCAGGAAACCTTGCGCGAACTGTTCGTCAAGCGGCGCGCCGGCGAAGTCATCGACTTCGATCGTGTGTTTGTCGAAACGAGCGGACTCGCCGATCCGATTCCGGTGCTGCATACGCTGCAGACTGACGGCCTGCTCGAAGGACAGTACCGGCTGAACGGTGTCGTGACCTTGGTCGACGCAGTCAACGGCATCGGCCAGCTCGACACGATGTCCGAGGCGGCCAAGCAGGCCGCGGTGGCGGACCGCCTCGTCATCACCAAGTCCGACATCGCGGATGGCGACACCGTCGAGCGCCTGCAGCAGCGGTTGAAGGCGATGAATCCGTTCGCGCTCATCACGACGGCCGTCGAGGGCGAGCTCGATCCCGCGCTGCTGGACAACATCGGTCCGCGAAGCGTTACGGCACGCTCCGAGGAGCTGGGACGGTGGCTGAATGCGATTCAGCCGGATTCGCGTCACGTGGAGGAGGCCGGCTTTCTTCGCCAGCGCCTCGCGCCGACAACGGGGACGCACGACGCCGCCATCCATGCTTTCTGCCTGTGGTTCGACCAGCCTTTCACCTGGGAGGGACTCAACGCCGCGCTGCAGGCGCTGACTTCATTGCGCGGGCCGGACCTGCTGCGGGTAAAGGGCATCGTCCACGTGACAGGCGAACGCGGACCGGTGGTGCTGCAGGGAGCGCAACATGTTTTTCATCCGCCGGTGACACTCGAGGGCGGACAGGATACCGATCCCCGGTCGCGCATCGTATTCATCGTGCGCAACATCTCGCGTGAATCGATCGAGGCACTGTTCGCGGCGGTGGGAGCGCTGGGCAACTCAAAGGGGATGTGACCATGGCATCACGCGATCCGGTCGGCGTCATAGGTCTCGGCATCATGGGATCCGCGATGTCGGGAAATCTCATCGGCGGCGGATTTAGCGTGCTCGGTTATGACGTGTTGGCGGCGCGCCGCGCTGCGTTGTCGAAGGCGGGCGGTCGAGCGGCGCGAAGCGGGCGCGATCTTGCCGCAAAGGCGTCGATCATCATCACATCGCTACCGTCGGCGGAGGCCTTGCACAATGTCGCCGCAGAGCTTGCGCGTGCCCACCATCGCGATCAGATCGTCATCGAAACCAGCACCTTGCCGATTGCGGTCAAGGAGGGCGCGCGCAAGCTCCTGGCGGCGGAGGACATCACGCTGCTCGATTGCCCATTGAGCGGCACGGGAGCGCAGGCGAGGGTCAAGGATCTCGCCGTCTACGCGAGTGGCGTGCGCGGCGCGTATCGCCGTTGCATTCCAGTCTTCGAAGCGTTCGCACGCACGCACTATTTCCTCGGACCGTTCGGCGCCGGCTCGAAGATGAAGTTTCTAGCGAACCTGCTCGTCGCGATTCACAACGTGTCCACAGCCGAAGCCCTCGTGCTCGGCAAGAAGGCCGGTCTCGATCCCGCAACGATGGTCAAGGTGCTGGGCGATGGCGCTGGCTCTTCGCGCATGCTGCAGATCCGCGGCCCGATGATGGCTCGCAACGACTATACCGACGCAACGATGAAAGTCGGCGTCTGGCAGAAGGACATGCGGATCATCGCCGAGTTCGCGCGCGATCTCGACTGTCCCACGCCGTTGTTCGCCACGACCACAGCCATTTACAACGCGGCCATGGCGCTCGGCTTCGCGGAAGCGGACACCGCCTCCGTTTGCGCCGTGCTGGAGCGCTGGGCGAATATACGCCGGCGTTCCTGATTGCAGTGGCCTGGATCCGACCGGACAAACAACGTCCGATTAAGTTGGGTTTCACATTTTTTCAACGACTGCGCTCGACCTCTGAACGGTCGGTCGATCTTCGCGGAAACCCGACACTCGAAGGCGGGAGACGCGGATACCCATTAGCTGTAGTAAACGAGACTTGACCTAGCAGCAGTGTCAGGTCGTCGTTGCGCTTGCAGATTCGTCGGAATCTCTTACGATTGAGTGCGATTCAGACAGTAGGCGGAAATGGCCTGCTTGATATCGCTCAGAAACGATCCAATGGCACGGACTTCGCTTGAGTCACACAAGACACCACTCCCTGCGGGAAAAAATGAGCGATAGACCGTGCCAAAACTGTCTCATCCGTAACAGAAGCCAACGACCGGGCCTCCTTCTCAGGGCCTCGCTTAGTTTGGTTCTCGGCATCATCGCCGCGGCGGCCGTCACGCTGCCCGTCAAGGCAAACCTTATAATCAACCCAACTTTCGCTTCGTCGATCACCAGCGATCCGAATGCCGCAGCGATCGAGGGCGCAATCAATGCGGCGATCGGCATTTACGAGGCGAGGTTCACGGATCCGATCACCGTCGCGATCAGGTTCCAAGAGGGAGGCGGGCTCGGCGGAAGCTCGACGTTCTTCGCAAATGTATCCTACGCCAGTTACCTGGCTGCGCTTATCGCTGATGCGAGTACCAGCAGCGACGCGACCGCCCTCTCGCATCTCCCGGCCGGCCCGAACAACCCCGTCAATGGCAATGCGACGATCGACGTCAAGACCGCCAATTTGCGGGCTATAGGAATCAACGTCAGTCCCCCGCCAGGAAATCCTGACGGCACGATCACGCTTAATACGTCCCTGACCTCTCCAGGATCGCCGGGATCCACCGGCCAGTACATGCTCCAAGTCGTGATCGAACACGAAATCGACGAGGTTCTCGGTCTCGGCTCGTCCTTGCCTGGCGTTCCTTTCGGTACCATCTTCCCGGAGGACCTTTTCCGCTATGACGCAATGGGCAACCGGAGCTTTACGACGAACAGCAGCGCGACGGCTTTCTTTTCGATCAATACCACGACTGACTTGGCGCAATTCGACAATCAAAATGACGGCGGTGACTTTGGCGATTGGCAAAGCAATCCCTTGCCCGGCGGGGTCGGCCCGAAAGTGCAGGACGCGTTCGCCACTGTAGGTGCGAACCCGAGTCTAGGGGTTGAATTGATTGCCTTGGACGTCATCGGCTACAACCTCGCCACGGTTCCTGAGCCTGCCACACTCGCCCTGCTCGTCGTCGGTCTCGCCGGACTCGGCTTCTCGCGCCGCAACCAGTAACCAATTTCGCGCCGACACAGGCCTCACTTCGGTGGGGCTTATCGTTTGTGGCGTCAGCCCACTGTGGGAAAGTTCCGCAAGCTTGTTTCGCACGAACGGCCGGGCAATTTGGCCAGCGAGACCCCGCCCGAGTCTTCGACGCAATTCACGCTGGATTCGTAGCCGACACGATCCAGGTCGAGCCGTTCAGGCTCACGTGGCCATCCGGCGCGGCAAACGGGGCGAGAGAGCGTTCCACAGCATCGAGAATGATGGACAGGTGCTCAACCCCCACCTCGCGCACAAAGCGGGAAACCGGTCCGATCTGCGCCGCGGCCTCTGCGGCGGAGCGGGGTGTCGCGCCCAGAGAAAGCGCCACGTCGAAGCGCAGCACTTCGATAGCGCCGAAGCCGGCGCTCGCCAGGATGCCGCGCAACCTTTCGTCGTTGGCAAATGCAAACGGCCCGGGTGCGTCCGGATCGGCAGGCGTTGGCGTAACGCCCATCGCCGCACGCGCGGCGGAGAGGGGCGTCATCGCCCATGCGTTGTCGCGCGGCGCTCGCCAGCAAACGAACACGCATCGGCCGCCCACTCGCAGCGACTTGCGCAAATGGCTGAAGGCCTGTGCGGGTTGGCTAAAAAACATTACGCCAAAACGCGAGAACAGCAAATCGGTGTTTGCCGGAAGGCTGGCCCCGGAAGCGTC
>DATMNH010000270.1:0-3304 GCA_035568975.1 Casimicrobiaceae bacterium | reverse complement strand
GGTAGCACCACCACCGGCAGACCGCCCAGCACCAGCAAGGTGAGCTTGAGGCTGGTGAGCATCAGCAGAATCAGCGCACCGACGCCAAGCACGATGTTGCGCAAGGCCATCGACAGGCTCGATCCGATCACCGACTCGAGCATGGTCGTGTCGTTGGTCAATCGCGAAATCACCTCGCCGGTACGTGTGACCTCGAAGAATCCGGGTGACAAGGTCAAGAGGTGATCGAACACCCGTTTGCGAAGATCGGCGGTAACGCGCTCGCCGATCCACGACACGTTGTAGAAGCGGACGTAAGTGGCGACGGACATCGCCGCGATGATCGCCAGCAATGCAAACAGGGCGCGATCGAGCTCGGCGGCGTCGCCGGCAGAAAACCCGCGATCGACCACCAGTTTCAAGCCCTGCCCGACAGCCAGCGTGCAACCGGCGGCTACCAGCAGAGCGACGCCCGCAACCGCGAAGCGCGCGCGATACGGCGCGAGATATTGCGAGAGTCGTGCGAGAGAGCGAACGACAGGAACGGGTGATGGCGCAGCAGTCGGCAAAGCGGGAACCGTTTGTCTGACGGAGACAACATTATAAGAGGCCGCGGAAGCTCAGCGACTTCGTGCAAGGAAGTAATGAATGGGGAGTCACCGTCGTAGTGAGCCACCCGATGTTTCGGGCAGACCTGACGCATCAGTCCGGGTCAAATTGCGATCCGAACACGTTCTCCAGCTTTTGTTGCGTCATCAATTCGAGGCACGCTGGACAACTAATCTTGTCGGCACAGCCCGGCCGAGCAAGCGTATCGCCCTTCCCGTACACCTCGACGGCACAGAGTGGCAATCGAAGTCCGTCGCCCCTGGGCTCTTTGGGTGTAACGGGGTAATGTACAACTCCGCCTGTAGGTTTCGCCATGTCATCATCCCCACGACACTTGACGGTGGAGGCCCAGTCAGCGGTTTGTAAAGCCGCAGACGGGCAGCCGAGGTAAAATTATACGCCGCCCTCGTAGCTCAGTGGATAGAGCACATTCCTCCTAAGAATGGGGTCACACGTTCGATTCGTGTCGGGGGCGCCACCAGCGAGGTACGGAGATTTGAAAATCACCGATCACAATCGCCTGTATGGCGGCTTGGCATCCACCGGAGAACGATTCGCAAAATTGCGGGCGCTTTTTGATGCCATTCACGAAAAGATCGCGCCCGCTTTGGCGGACCCTAATTTCCCGGTGAAGGGTGTCAATGTCGATCTGGACGAGGACAAGAATCTCCGCGTCAGATTCATCGACCGGGAAGTAAAATTACAGTTCCGGTATGACGGCTCGGGAGACGTGGGGCGTGGGGTAATCGTTGCCGAAGATTGGTCGTACGGCGCGAAGGAACCGGTTACCTTGTGGTCGATCGGCTTCAATGGTACCGGTGAAACGGACCTTGAGGAGCGGAACGGCGCAACGTTCAATTTGCACAACGAAACGGATTGCGCAGAGATCGTCCTCACTGCGTTGGAGACCTCTACAGGACGCGAGCCTTCTCGCTAATTTAATGCGGCTCGGTGGGGTCTTGTGGCGATCGTTTACGTTTAAGTAGAATGCGTACGAAGGCGAAAGTCGCCGGTTAGGCCTTGACGATGGCTTGGTGTCAGAACCCGATGCCGAGACAGGTGATCTCTGTAAGTCAGAACATCCCTCAATCACGAACTCGCAAGGAGGAGAAGAAATGCGAACTTTAAGCGTAGCGTTCTCGCTGGTTGGGCTGGTCTTTGTGTTCGCGCTTTCGGCGGGAGCTGCGCCCGGTCGGGCAACGCTCCCGGGCAGCGTTCCAAGCTGGGCGAACTCGCAGAATTATGTCGGGGCAACCGACGTGAGCGATAGTGTCGGATTCCGTGTCTACCTTGGCTGGAAAAATCCGGATGCTGTTCTGTCTTTGGCTCAGGCGGTTTCGAATCCGCGCAGCGCAAGCTACAGGCAGTATCTGACGCCGGCGCAGTTCCGCCAGCAGTTCGCGCCATCGCAGGCGGACGTAAATGCTGTCCAGTCGTGGCTGCGCGGCGGGGGCTTCACGATCGTGTACACCCCGCAAAACAACCACTACGTGTCCGCCGAGGGCACGATCGCCCAAGCCTCGGCCGCGTTCGGCGTGGACTTCGGTATGTACCAGGTCCAAGGCCTGACCGTGAGGTCGCCCAATTCCAACGTTTCGATTCCGAGCTCGCTGGCCACCGTCGTCTCCGGCGTGCTTGGTCTCGACGATAGCGCTCAGTTCGTCCATACCAGCAACAGCGGCGGCAATGCGCCTCCACCGGCGGCGTTCGTGACCGGAACGCCGTGCTCGGTCTATTGGGGAGAGAAGCAGGCGACCGGATTCACCAATCCCTACGGAGCCGGAACCCTGCCGTACGCGCCCTGCGGATACACGCCGCAGCAGATCAAGGGGGCCTATGGCCTCGGCTCGACGAAATATGACGGCAGCGGCCAAACGGTGGCGATCATCGACGCCTTTGCGGCACCGACGATTGTCGATGACGTCAATCAGTGGTCGACGAACCGGGGTTTGCCGCAGTTCCACGGGAACCAGTTCACGCAGATCGTGGCGCCGGGAACGTACAGACACCCAGAGCGTGGGCAGAAACAAGACCCCCAAGGATGGTACGGCGAGGAGACGCTCGACGTGGAGGCGGTGCACGGGATGGCGCCCGGGGCGAACATCGTTTTCGTAGGAGCGCCGAACAGCTTCCAGGACCTCGACGCAGCCCTCAATCACGTGGTCGACCGCGGTCTCGCGCAGATCGTGACTAACTCGTACGGCTTCAACACCGAACTGCTCCCACCTGGGTACATCCTTCCGGTTGAAGACACTATTCTCCAGGGCGTCGTCCAGGGGATCGGCATCTATTTCTCTTCCGGCGACAACAGCGATGAGTCGCTTGTCGAGGGCTACATAACGACAGACTGGCCGGCGTCGAGCCCGTTCGTCACCGCTGTCGGTGGCACCAGCCTGGCCGTGGGCGCTTCCAACAACTACCTGTTCGAAACGGGCTGGGGCACGACGACCTCGTCCTGGACCGGCACGGCATGGTCGCCCACGCCGCCCGGCGACTGGTTGTACGGGTCAGGCGGCGGAGTGAGTCGAATTTTCGCCGAGCCCTCCTATCAGCAGGGCGTGGTGCCCGCTGCGGTGTTCACGGCGCAGGGCCGAACGGGCCGGGCTGTCCCGGACATCTCGGCCGTCGGCGATCCCAACACCGGCTACGTGGTCGGTGAGACGCAGACATTCCCGGACGGAAGCGTCAAGTACTCCGAGTATCGGCTCGGAGGTAC
>DATMNH010000269.1:0-78153 GCA_035568975.1 Casimicrobiaceae bacterium | reverse complement strand
GTCATCGAAGCGCACGATGTCGTCTTCGCCGACGCAATCACCGCACTGAACCTCGATCATCACCAAGGGATCCGCGCCGGCATTTTCCAGGCGGTGCCGCGTTTTCAACGGGATGAAAGTCGATTCATTGACCTGTACCGGATAAACGCGCTCGCCGTTGGTGACGCGCGCCTCGCCGCTGACCACCACCCAATGCTCGCTGCGATGAGCGTGCATCTGCAGCGATAGCACGCCGCCGGCCTTGACTTCGATGCGCTTGATCTTGAAGCCGGGTCCCTCCTGCAGCACCGTGAACGCGCCCCAGGGCCGCGCGACCGTGCGATGCAGCTTGTATGCATCGTGACCACGGGCCTTCAATTCGCTGACGACTTCGCGCACGCGCTGCAAGTGGTCGCGGTGGGCGATCAGCACCGCGTCCGGGGTGTCGACGATGACCAGATTTTCGACACCGACCGTGGCAACCACGCGATCTTCGGCATGGACAAAGGTGTCGCGGGTCGAGATCGCCACCCGCGCACCCTGTCCGCGGTTGCCTTCGGCATCGGGCTCGCATAGTGCCGACACTGCCTGCCACGACCCGACATCGCTCCAATCGAACGCGCCGCGCACGACGGCCACATTGCCGGCCTTTTCCATGACCGCATAGTCGATCGAAATATCGGGCACCGCAGCGAACAGCGCGGGATCGATCTCCATCATCGCGGAGTTGGTCTGCGATCGCAGCTCCTGCCAAACACGGCGCACCGGGTCGAGCACGGCCGGCGAATGTTGCGCGAATGCTTCGAGAATCGCCGACGGGGTAAAACAGAACATCCCCGAATTCCAGACATGTCGACCTGTCGCGACATAGTTGTTTGCGTCGGCGAGCGGCGGTTTTTCGATAAAACGGTCGACGCGGAACGTGTTCGCGACGTCAAGCGCCTCGGCAAACCGAATGTAGCCGTAGCCGGTCTCCGGATGCGTCGGAACAATGCCGAATGTCGCCAGCCATCCCTTCTGGGCGAGCGATGCGGCGCCTTCGACTGCGGTCGCAAATGCAGCGGCGTCGCGAATCAGGTGATCGGCGGGCAACACAAGCAGCGTCGAGTCGGCACCGATGGTCGCCTCCACATACATCGCGGCCAGTGCCACCGCCGCCGCGGTATTGCGGCCGAAGGGCTCCAGCAGATAGACAACCTGTGGCGGCGGGATGCCTGCGCCAGCATAGACATCCTTGGTGTGAAAGTAGTAGTCGCGATTGGTGACGGTGATCAACGCTGCTGTGTTGGGCAGAGCGACCGCCCGCATGATCGTTTTGGCAAGCAGCGTTTCGCCGTCAGGCAGCGGCATGAAAGGCTTCGGTGCCGACTCGCGCGACAACGGCCACAGGCGTGTGCCGGCACCGCCGGAAAGGATGATGGGTACAAGTGCCACGAGGAGAGCCTTGTGCGAGTCGAAGTCGCGTAGGTACGAATTGTACCCGAACACTGCGGTCGTATTGACTGATGGGCAGAGCGTCGATACCGTATCAGCAACCCCCTCGTTTTCCCATTCGGGTCCGAGTGAGAGCGTTCGATGCCAGCATCCGCAACCGCTGAAGCGCGACCCATTTCCGGTGTTTGCCCCGTGTTGGCGACGCCGTTTGACGACGATGGCGTGATGCGCCGCTGTGTCGGCATTGTCCAGCGTCGAGGCCTGACGTGCTCTTGCGCGAGGATACCGAGTCCCCAACTATGACCATGTCAACGACCGCCGGGAAGCGTTACGGCATGCGGTGGTATCATTGACACTCCAGCGCGAGCCATGGAACGTGGCGCGCAGCAGGACCGGTTACCGGGGGCGACCTGGTTTCGACGGGGACTGCGAAGCAGCGCGGGGCATGCCAAGGTGCAGAACCTTGTGAATCCTCTGCAATCGCAAACTTAACTGCGAACGACGAAAACTACGCTCTGGCGGCTTAATCCCGCCGGACCTCGCACCGGGTGGCGCTCAGCCCGGGTGATGTAACTGTCACAGCGAGGACATTTCGAGCGATCGCGTGCGTCCGGGTCACTTGGACGACACGCTAAATCAAGGTGACTGGTTCCGGCGTCGCCTGCCCGTCAGTGGCGCCGGGGCGAGAGCAAAATGACGTGGCTAAGCATGTAGTCCCGACTGTGTAGCGTTTTCGGACGCGGGTTCGATTAGTAAGATAGTCGCCTCTGCTCGAGAGGGCAGAGTGACAACGGGGCTCACATCGGCGAACCCTGCAACTGTACGGCGGGAATGCCGCCGGCGGAATGGCAACGCCGAGGGGTAGGAAGAGGGCAAACCTCAGGCCTGCCCTGTAGAGACTTATAGACCGGCTGAGGCGCTTGGAATATCAAGTGCAAGGAGCCGGCACTAGGATTCGTCCGCAACGATGGACGGATAACACGCCCCGCATCCTGCATGCAGGATGAAGGCATAGTCCAGCCCGTCTCGAAAGAGATGGATCAGCTGTCCCGCCGCCTCCACCATCACACGCCGCCCGGGCGACCGGGCGGCGTTTTCTTTTGCCTGTTCCCTACTATACTGAGCTTGATGAGGCGATATCGCTCTGTGCTAAGTCTCGATCCACGCCGGGCCGCCGCCAACAGACTACCTCACAGAATTTCCGGCCGATATGCGCGCTCAAGCGCATTCAATTTGCTGCGGCGGTATGGAGCGACGACCCCGTTCCTTTAAAACTCGACCGGTGGCCCTCGCCACGTGTTATCCCGCGGTCGGGCGCGGGCGAGCGCCTCAACGGCGCCGATCCAGCCCTCGCATGCATTGCGCCCCGGGCGGTGTCGCCAGATGTTCAAGAGTCCCTTGCATTTGGCGTAGAAGTGAAAAAACAGAAGCACTTTTCGCCGCTCCGATGGATCCAAGGTGGTGCTGCTGCAAATGAGTTTGTCGTCCGACATGCCGCGATCTGTCAGCGTCACAGCTCCCCATACCTTGACCCGTCGCCACGTGAAAAGCGGCAGCCGCGGTCCGAGCACGACTGCATCCAGGAGATCACCTTCGAGACCGAGGTAACTCGGCACAGACCCGTAGTTGAACGGACATGGCAGGGGCGAGATGAAATCGACATGGCCATTGGACCCACGCTTCAAAAAGCTGCCCCGCGGAACCTCGATCACGACCTCCACCTCGGGTGGTCCGGGTGAGGTTTCGGGGGCATTGAGTGGCGGGCGATTGTCGTTATTCATGCCGCATGCTCATGTTCTCTCGCTTGGCGGCGGAATGAGGCATGCATCGCGGTCCCATTGCTGGCGGTACTTGTCAATCTGATGCAGGATGCGCGGCGCGCAAGGAGTTTGCATCCGCGACTCTGTTCTACGCAACGTCCGCTTACTGCCGGACGGCGTGGCCTCTACGACTACGAAACCCGTGCTCGTTCGGCTCTCGCGCCTACCTGCTAACATGCAGATCTGGCAACGCGCGATGCAGCGGCACCTCCAATCGACGCCTTGATCACTATAACGTAATGTGCTTGCGCATCACGACTCGCGGCGAGAACCGTACCAGCATCGGCCGATGGGCCTGGCGTGTGTGGCCGATCGTCGTGTTAGCCATCGTCGTCACGCTAAGCGGCTGCGCTGCCATTTCGCGTGGCGTGCTCCGCGATTCCCGTGAGCAGTTCAACGAGGCGGCACAGACGACCAACGCGGAACAGCTCCTGCATAATATCGTGCGCCTGCGCTATGGCAGTTCGCCTTACTTCCTCGAGATCAGCACTGTTTCTACCAGCGCCACCATCGCCGGGAGTCTCGCTTTATCCGGCAACACGGCTGCCGCCGGCGTCGGACTGAGCCCGAATTTCGCCGTCAGCCCAAGTCTTAGCTATTCGCAGACGCCGTCATTCGTCTTTCAGCCTTTGACCGGCGAGAAGCTCGGACGCCAGTTATTGCGTCCGGTAGATATGCGCACGCTTGCCCTGCTGCGCACCGCAGGCTGGGATCTTCGCGAAATCCTGCTGGTCCTCGTCGACAGCATCAATGGGATTTCCAACGCGCCGGTGGCCACCCAGTTCGCCCCGGAGACCGTGCCGGAAAACATGGAGTTCCGGCATGTTGTCGGGCTGCTCAACCGATTGGAGAGTCAGGGTCTCATCCAGCTCGGCCTCGATTCTGGAGTCGCACTGCAGGACGCGCGCGGGGACATCGCATTGTCGCTCCAGATTGATCGAGCGGCAGCATCAACTCCTGAGGGTCAAGAGCTGATTCACAAACTGGCGCTCGACCCGGCGAACCTGACCTACCGTCTGGTAGCCGCGGCTTCCGGGGGTGGCGGCAAGAACATCGCCGTCAAGCCGCGCTCTATCCTGGCCTCGATGCGATATCTCAGCAAAGGAATCGATGTTCCCGATGCCGATGTGCGCGGAGGTCTGGTTCCCGCACTCCGTGACGCCGGTTCCGAGTTTGTATGGGCCCCGCTGATGAGCGAGGTTGTACACATCGCGTCCAGTGAAATCTGGCCGGCGAGCGCATACGTTCGCGTGTTCCACAATGGCCATTGGTTCTATATCGACAACGCCGACCTGGTGTCGAAGCAATCGTTCGCCCTTCTGGAAACGGCGTTTGCACTTCAGGCCGGTGAAGTCCCTCCCATATCAACCATCCTGACCTTGCCGATCTCGCGATAGGCCAATGGCAGGCTGTTCGCGGCACGGCCGTCATAGCCGACGAATATGACCGCGATTTGACTCGCGCACAGCGCAATAGTCATGGTGCCGCGTCCGTATATTCACGGAATGTGTGGCCGCTTGACACCAGGTTGTCTCCGTCAGGGCGAATTTCTGATTCACGACACTAGCAGCACGCCGGACCTTCAACCCTGCCGGTGCAGCCTTCGATCGATCTGCAGCAGCAAGGTGCTCACCGCCGCGGCGAACACGACGATCAGCAGCGTCACCGACATGACGAGCTCGATGTTGTGCAGGCCGATGCCGTTCATGAGCAGGTAGCCCAAGCCTCGCTGGGACGCGAACATCTCGGCAAGCAGCGAGCCGATCAGCGTGAGCGAGAATCCGACGCGCAAGCCGGTGAAGATCTCGGGTATCGCCGCCGGAAACAGGATCCAGCGCACCATCTGCGGCCGCGAGAGCTTCAGCACATGGCCGGTCTTGAGCAGGATCGGCTTGGTGTTGCGCACCGCGCCCAGCGTGAACAATATGATCGGGATGGTGCCGTGCAGGACACCGAACGCGACCTTCGCGGACAGGCCGAGCCCGAACGCCAGAAGAAGGATCGGATACAGGGTGAGCTTTGGAATCGCGTACACGGTCACGATCATCGGCTCGAGAGCATCGCCGGACAGCCGGTCGAAGCCGAGCCAGAAGCCCACCAACAGACCGATCACCACCGACAACGCGAAGGCGATGGCGAACGCGCGCATGGTGTCGAAGAGATGCATTCTGAAATCTTCGCCCGTTACGAGATTCGCCGTGTAGCGCAGCGTCGCAAGCGGCGAGGACAATGCGCTATCGCCCACCGCCCAGTACATCGCCTGCCAAAGCGCAAAGAGCGCCGCGACCAGCAGCAGCGCGTTGCGCCCTCCGTGCCGTCGACGCGCACTCATCGCGCGCCTCGCCGCGCCAGGAGTGTCTTCTCCCACCGGGTCAACACCGTGTTTATCGCAATCGACGCAAGCAGGATCAGGACGATGAGCGGATACATGGTCGCGTTGTCGAAGTTGTTGTACGCAAAGTTGATCTCGTACCCGATTCCGCCGCGCGAGAGGATGAATTCCGAGCCGATGATCCCGATGAAGGCGTACGCGACCGCGAGCTTCACGCCGGTGAGGATGTAAGGCCCCGCGGCCGGAAGCGTCAGCCGCAACGCGGTATCGATGGGAGTCATGCGCATGATGCGGCCCGTTTTGAGCAGCACCGGCGGCACGCGATCGAGGCCGTTCAACGTGTTGACGATCATCGCCACCACCCCGAGCATGAATGCGATCAGGATCTGCGGCAGATCGCCCAGGCCGAATACGACGATGAAGAATGGATAGAACGCGAACACCGGCACCGCGTAATAGGTGGCGAAGAGCGGATCGAGCGTCTCGCGCAAAGCGCGCAGGCGATGGAGCAGGGCGGCCGCCACTACGCCCACACCGAGGGCGAGCACCAGCGCGAGCAGCGTATTGGTCAGCGTCTTCCAGATGGCGCTGTTCATCTTGCCAGACGCCAGCAGGCGATAAAGATCCCTGGCGATCAGGTGCGGCGGCTGCATGGTGATCTTGTCGATGACGCCGGTCAGGCAGAGGACCTCGAGCAATGCGATCGCGCCGGCGATGACTGCGAGCCGATACGCGAACAGGCGGTTCATGCGTCCGCGGCCGGTGTCGGCACGGCGCGCCCGATGGTCTTCAACGATTCCTCGCGCAGCGTCTTCCATAATCGCGCGGTGATCGCCCCGAACTCGCTGCGCTCGACGATGCGGCTGTCGCGTTCGCGCGGCCAGTTCGTCTCGACGACGTCGATCAGTCTTCCGGGCCGCGCCGACATCACGCCGATCCGGTCGGCGAGCATCGTCGCTTCATCGAGCGCATGGGTGATAAGGAACACCGTCGCCCCGGTCGCACGCCACATGAGCAGGAGCTCGTCGCCCATCAGGAGGCGGGTCTGCTGGTCGAGCGCACCGAAGGGCTCGTCGAGCAGGATCAGTCTGGGCTGCATCACCAGCGTCCTGGCTATGCACACGCGCTGACGCATGCCGCCGGAGAGCTGGGCGGGATAGCTCGTCGCGAAATCTGCCAGTCCTACAAGTCGCAACGCGTCGCGAACGCGCGCGTTGCGTTCATCCTTGAGAAGCTTGGACCGACGCAGGCCGAACGCTACGTTCTCGGTGACGTTGAGCCAGGGCAGCGAGGCGTCTTCCTGGAACACGACCCCGATGCTGTCGGGCGCTTCGCCGGAGATGGTGCGCCCCTCGAACTCGACGCTGCCCTGCGTCGGCGGAGTCAAGCCGGCGATGATCTCGAGCAGCGTCGATTTGCCGCATCCCGACGGTCCGACCACGGCGAAGAATTCGCCGCGCCGCAACTCGAGGTCGATCGGCCCGAGTGCGTGCAGCGGCGCCGTCGTAGGGCTCGCCGGAAACGTCTTGCCGACGTTGGAGAGCGCGACCTGGGCCGTCACGAGCCGCCCCGAATCACACGCGCTATTTCAACGTCTTCAGATCGTCCGGGAGGAAGCGCGTGTCGATGATCTTGCCGTAATCGACCTCGCCCGTGATGGCGCCCACCGATCGCTGAGCCTCGATCATGCGCTTCAAGCCCTCGAGATGGATTTCGCCCTCGCCCCAGTAAGGCACGCCCTTGGTCATGCTCGTGGTGAGGTTGCGTATTGCGCTCTTCGCCACTGCGGGCTCGATGTTGTATTGCTTGGCGACGATCTCCGCGGCCTCGTCGGGGTGCTCGCGCATGAAAATGACCGCCTTGCGGCGAGCGCGAATAACGGCGCGGATGAAGTCGCCACGCTTCTCGGCCATCTCGACGGTCGTTACGCCGACGACGTTGTCGAGCGGTGGCAGCACGTCGCTGGCGACGATCACCGCACGGTACTTGTCCTTGTATTTCGACCACAGCGGCTCGGTGATGGGCACGATGTCGACCTGACCCGAGTCGAGCGCGGCGATGCCCTCGCCGAAGCCGCCGGTCTTCACGAGCTCCGCATCCTCGGGCTTGTAGCCGGCGATCTGCAGCAGCATCGCCGCCAGCGCCTGACTGGTCGAGCGTGGATTGGTGTATCCGATCTTCTTGCCCTTGAGGTCCTTGAGCGTCTTGATCGGCGAATTCGGCTTCACCGCCCACACGAACTCCGCCACAGTGAGCACGTTGTCGCTGACGATCCTGAGATCCGCGCCGGCGAGAATCGCGGACACGACCACGCCGGGGTTCACTTCGCCATAGGGAACGCCCCCGCCGGCCAGCATGTTGCGCAGCGACGTTCCGCCGCCTGCCGACGAGATCAGCCCGGTGATATTGAGCCCTTCCTCCTTGTAGTAGCCCTTCACCAGGGCGACGCCGAAAGGCATGCCGTTGGCCGACACACCATAGTTTCCGACCGCGATCTCCTCCGCGTGGCTGCTCGCCGCCGCAACTGCCGCGAAGAACGCAGCGGTCAGCCAGGAACGCAAGGTCATCATGGTTCTCCTCCAGGTTGTAGGTTCATGGCGCATGGTTCCTGCGCTCTTGTCAGCCGTCGTTCGGAATCTGCTTGCAACATTGAAGACGATACCGCGCGTGGATACTCGGGCGCAACCCGCATATCGATGACGCACCTCATGTGCTTCCTTCCACCGGACCGGAGCCGCACGCTGCGCCGGCTTCGATCGCCTGCCAGCGGGCCAGCTCCAGGGCGTCGTCGAGAATCCGGCGCGAGGCGTCGGCTGTGCCATCGGGCGTCATCGGCTCGATGCCCGTCGCATGACGGCGAAGCGTCATCAGCGCCGTATGCATGGTCGCGGTGATCCGGAACAGCAGCGTGGCCGGATACGAGACGTGAGCAAAGCCGAGCTCACGGAGCTCCGCGGGTGTCGGCCACGGCATGCCCGCGGTTTCGAAGATCGCAGCGGAGAGGCGGGCGCCGCGCAATGCGCGTCCGACGCGCTCGTAGTCGGCGATGGACTTGAGTCCTGCGATGAAGACACCGTCGACACCGAGTTTGAGGAATCGCTCCGCGCGGCGCAGTGCTTCGTCGAGTCCGAGGACACCGTACGAGTCGGTGCGGCCGATAATGAACGTATCCGGATTGCTGCGTTCCGCGAGCGCAACGCGAAGCTTGGTCTCGATGATCGAGCGATCTACCACGCCGAGGGCGTGGTCGGCGCGCTGCTGCTTGTGCTCGCGTTGCTGGTCCTCGATGAGGATCGCGCTTACGCCGATGTGTTCGTAGAGCTCGATCATCCGCGCGACGCTCTTGACGTCGCCGTAACCATCGTCGCCGTCGGCGAAAAACGGCAGCTCGGTTGCCGCGGCAATATCGCGAATGCCGGCAGTCATGTCGGATACGCCGATGAGCCCGATGTCCGGAAGGCCGAAGCGGGTGGCAAGAAGCGCGGATCCACCGATGGCGAACGCCCGAAAGCCGGTCCTTGCGATCAGGCGCGCTGATAATGCGTCGTGCGCAAGCGGAGTCACCAGCGGCCGTTCCACCTCCATGACGCTTGCTATCGACGGGCGCCCCACGATTCCTCCGGATTCGGACCGGTATTGACACTATACGACATGCCATCGGACGATCTTCCGAGGCGAGGACCCGGTGCGGCATTCCTACAACACAA
Source organism: Casimicrobiaceae bacterium (assembly GCA_035568975.1). Taxonomy (GTDB): domain Bacteria; phylum Pseudomonadota; class Gammaproteobacteria; order Burkholderiales; family Casimicrobiaceae; genus PALSA-1003. The sequence continues at coordinate 68,881 of DATMNH010000269.1, read as the reverse complement.
AATTGCGCGCGCGCGCCTATGTCCGCTACCTGACATACCGCATGGATTTCGCGATGGCATACTCGCCCCGGTGCAAAAGTCGCGAGCAGTGACTGAATTTCTCATGAACTGTCTCGCACGAGTGTTGTGCGGCGGCCCGTGTGTCGAGTCAGCAGCAACGCTCGCTTAACTAGCGCGATTAAAATCATGCCGCAGGCTCTTTACCCGCTCCTTTCTCAAGCGGCGACAATACTGCCGCTGCTGCGTCGACATATTGTCGAAGCGGCAGGGCGCTGCAGTATGCCCCTCGGGTTTTCGCTCGACATGGTCCCGATTCTGGAAGAGGACCTTCTTGGCTACGAGCTGACCCCGGCAAGCGCCGCCCAAACATGTCTCACCCTGGGCTGTAAACCGGACGGCGAGCCGGTGCTACGCAAGGAGACACTCCCCAACGCCCCGCCGGGTGCGCTACAGCTGGTGACCCTGGATGGCCGGACGATCGCGCGCGCGCCGCGTGAATTGCCGTCGCGTTCCGGCCGGCGGGATTTGCGGTTTCCTGATTGGCCGTCCGCCGCAAAATTCGCCTGGGCCGAGCTGGACACTCTTTTCCCTGGGGCACCGCGCCGTCCGCCGCTGCTCAATCTCAGCCAGAACGCGTCGCTCGAGCGAGCGCTCCTCGCGGCCGCAACCAGGCTCGAGCAATGGAACCCGATCATTCATTTCTGCGGGTTGCCAAACGAAGAGCAGCTTGGGTATGCGCTGTATGGCGCCAATGGCGGACGCGGGGAGCTGTTTTTTCGCCATCCCGATCAATGGACATTGCGTTGGAAATCGGCGCGTGAAGTCGTCTGCGCAGCGTGGTCTATGGTAGCGCCCGATTTTCCGCTCACGAGGAACGAAACGGCGGCAGGCGACTCTTCAAGCGTTCAGCGCATCTCCGCGCACATGAAGTCCTTGCAGTAGGATCGTTCCACCGGCGGTGACGCCACTCGCGTGGTCAATTGCCACGGAGCTCTTACGGGGGTTTGCGCCTATAACCGCCAGCCTGCATGCAGGAGTCGTACATCCAGTTGTAGGACCCGTGGGTTGGATCGTAGGGTCCCAGTCCGTATTCCTTCTGATGTGCCTCCGCCTGCTTCGCGCACGCATCGGCATCCTGGACGAGCTTTTCAGCATGCGCGCCGCCTCGATCGTAATCAGCGGCGGTGCGTAGCGCCATGGAGGTGCAAGCGGCGAGGGCGAAGGCGGTGATCGCGACGATCGCGGCGTGCATCGGAGAGTAAACAATGCTTGGTTTCCCGCCGAGAAGCTTGGCCCGCATGCGATGCACTCCTGATTGGGCGAGGATCTTCCGCTGCACTCGCCAAGTGTCGCACGATCCGGTGACGTTGGGGGTGGCTGGAACACGTTGCCGAGAGACCTACCATCGGCAACGCTCACGTTTGTCGTCTAGAATGGCCGCGTGATTGCCTGCCCGAATTGCCACGTCGAAATGACCGACCAAGCGGTCGAATCCTATAGCGGAGCAGGGCCGCTCGAAGTCGGCAGCTGCGCACCTTGCAATCTGCTCTGGTTCGATCAGTCAGGAAGCATCCGCCTTACGCCGCGAGCGGTACTGGGCTTGTTTCAATATATAGGGACGGCCGCGGGAGCCGCCCGAACACCGCTAGCTTCGGCGTTTCGTTGCCCGCGCTGCTCGGACGCCCTGGCGTTGACCTACGATCTGCAGCGCAGCACCCGGTTTACCTATTGGCGTTGCGCCAACGATCACGGGCAGCTCTTCACCTTCAATCAGTTTCTGCGCGAAAAGAATTTCATTCGCAGTCCGACCTTGGCGGAGCTCAACAAGCTGCGCGAAACGGTGCGCCAGATCTCCTGCTCCCAGTGCGGAGGGCCGATCGATTTGACCAAGGACACGGCGTGCACGCACTGCGGTGCGCCCATCGCCCTCGTCGATCCCGACGGTGTCGCCAAGGCGGTGCACGAGCTCACGATCGGGAACGCCTCGACCTCGCGTGCAACCGAGGAACAAACGAGCGTCGCGTTCAGTAACGCGCAGCTGGACGCACTGTTCAATATGGAGCGGCTCAGCGAACACGAGGGTAACGATGACCTCGTCGCCATCGGAGTCGCCGCCGTCGGCGCGGCTCTCGGCGCAATGCTTCTGGCAAGGTAAGGCCGACACAGCTGATGCAACAGCCGCTACCGGCACACCGTCCCCGGCGCGCGGAAGATCTCGCGGGTGATCGTCTTCATCTGCGACACACCATCGATGGCATAGGCAAAGGTCGCGCTGTTGCCGTTGGTGAAAGTGAGGGTCACATTGCCCGCCGCAGTCCTGACGACCGCGGCCGGATTGAACGGTACTGCATTGAACGGCGGACCCGTGGTTCGATAAAAGGTCCCGCCATATGTCCCGGGCATCGTCCGGGTTGCGGTGGCCACCAGCCACAGCGGCGTGCGATCGTGATCGTAGGTGAACCAGGTCGCGAAGATGGTATCGCCTTCATGCGCCAGGTTGATGCCCCATCCCGATTCCGACCCGGGGGGCGCGTTCCACCATAGATCCTGATAGTTGGTTGCCAGCGCAGGATCCGGCTGTCCGCCAAAAATGCATGACGGCAGCGGCCCGAACACTTCCCGGGTGATGGCTTTGGTCTGCGAGACGCCGTTGACGGTGTAGGCGAAGGTTCCGTTGTCGGCGTCGGTGAAGGCGAGTGTTCCTGTCCCCACCGGGGTGCGGGTAACTTGCGCTGGATCGAAAGGCACCGCGTCGAACGACGGCCCGGTGACTTCGAACAAAGTGCCCGCGAACGTACTGCCGCCGGTGTTCGGTGCCGTCATCACCAGCCACCTGGCTTTGCCATCGAGGTCGTAGCTGAACCATGCGGCGAAGATCACGTCGCCCTGATGAGCGAAGCTGATTCCCCAGCCCGCTTCCGATCCTGCGGGAGCGTTCCACCACAAGCCGGTAAAATTCGACGCCGGCTCGGTGTAGGGAATGACAACGCTGTCGTCGCCGCCCCCGGCGACGCTTGTCATTCGACGAAGCCTTTCCAGCGCGGCCGGATCCTCGCGTACCTTCGCGTCGAGAAACGTCAAGCTCCAGGTGTAGATGTCGTTGGTCGACGCGATGTCGAAATGGTGATCCACTCCGTTCAGCGCGACCAGTTCTCGCGGCCCGGCCAGGCGGGAGATGCCCTGCGCCGTCAGAGCGATCGGCGCGGTTGTGTCCGCAGTGCCGCTGATAGCAAGGAAGGGAAGCGTTACGCCATCCAAACCGTTTTGATCCCGACCGAAGGCAGGCATCAGTGGTTGCCCAAAATAGGGAATGTAGCCGACGGCCGCCTTGAGCCGCGGGTCGTTGATGACCCGCGACGAGGACAGGCCTATGGTCTTGGTCAGCGCGGCGCCGGCCATCAGCAGCAGCGTCTCGCCGCCCTGGCTTGCACCGAAGCCGCCGACCTTCGCGGCGTCGACGTGTTGTGACCACTGGGCATTCGACAGCAGCAAATCGAGCGTCGCCGACAGTGCAAGCGGCCGCAGCGCCTGCATCGCGATGAAATTATCCAGATGCGTAAGAAGGTAAAACAGGTTGTTGAGACTTTCAGGGACCAGATCGGCAACGCGCGGGTCGCCATGGAACGGCGCGGCGACGACGTAGCCGAAGCTGGCGAATACCATGATCGGATCGATGTAGTCGTCGGAAAGCGGGCTGCCGCCGTAGCCATGCGAGAACAGAAGCAGCGGGTAGCGCGCCGCCGCATCGGCGAACAGCGGAGCTTCGCTGCCGCGCTGCATGTGGGGGAGCGCCTTGCCCGTGGGCAGCAGGTAATCGGGACGCGGATTGGAAGGGGTCGTCGGATAACAGACCACGACGACGTAGGGAATCGTGCGACCGGCGAAGGAGCTGAAGAGACTGCCGTCGGACGGCGCGGTGACCGCGACCGACAGAGTGTTTGGGGGGTCGGCCAGAAGATCGGTTACATAACGCGACCCGCCGCTCGAGCGAGGGACAGCTTCCCAATAGTCGCTCGCGCTTTCGCCAGTGCCGACGCGAGTGAAATCCTGCACTACGTTGCTGCATGCCACCGGGAACGGACCGGGCAGCGCCAGGGGCGGTACTTCAAAGGCCGAATCGGCCCTCGCAACCGAGCTTGCGGTGACAACCGCTGCGGCAGCGACGAAGGCGATCGAGCGCCAGTTGCCTTTTGCGAAAGGCGTCAGCACGGTTGGATGATAGGGCGGATGCACTGAATATGGTATCGCCCTTGAGACCACCCAAGGTCAGATGCGTTCTCATAACCCCTTCCGGCGTCGATGGTGGCGTTGCGAATCAAAGGATTGAGACTAATGAGACGCCCATGCTGCGTTAGAATCTCCTCCTCCGCCGGGAAGCCCATCGACACCGGGTCCACACGCCGAAGGAACGGTCATGGCCGCCAGGTTTTTGTTCGTCGCGTTATCGCTGATCGCCGCATCGTCCGCGCTCGCGCAGGATGCGCCGGCCTCGCGCCTGGACACCGTGCAGAAAAGCGGCAAGCTCCGGGTCTGCACACCCGGCGATTACAAGCCGTTCAGCCTCCAGAGACCCGATGGCAGCTTCGAAGGTCTCGACGTCGATCTGATACAGGCAGCGGCCAAGGCGTTGGGCGTCGAAGCCGAGTTCGTGAAATCGGCATGGCCGACCTTGATGAAGGACTTTGTCGATAAATGCGATGTGGGCGTAGGCGGCATTTCGGTAACGCTCGACCGCCAGAAGAGCGCATTCTTTTCGTCGGCCTATATGGTCAACGGCAAGGCGCCCATCACTAAATGCGAGAACGTTGCCAGGTTTCAAACGGTTGTCGACATCGACAAGCCGGGCGTAACCGTGATCGAGAATCCGGGCGGAAGCAACGAGCGCTTTGCGCGCGCGAACTTCAAACAGGCCAAGATCGTTATCTTCAACGACAACACGACCATTTTCGACGAAATTCTCAAAGGCAACGCCGACGTGATGATTTCGGAGTCGGTCGAAACCATCGTCCAGCAGAAGGCGCGGCCCGGATTGTGCGCGGTGAATCCCGACAAGCCATTGCAATACGGCGAGATGGCCTGGCTCCTGCCGCGCGGCGACGCCTCGTTCAAGGCGTGGATGGACCAGTGGCTCCATTTGGCCAAAGCGACCGGCGACTATGACCGGATCGCCGGCCGCTGGCTGCGTTGAAGAGGGACTCGTGAAGCCGGCCAGCATTGCTGCCCAAGGGCTCGGATGGGTGGACGACCAAACGCGCGCGCTCGCGCCGCCCATACACACGTCGACCACCTTCATACGCGATCCGGACAATCAATACCGCTCGGGCCGCAGCTATGCGCGCGATCAGAACCCGACCTTCGATCAGCCCGAAGCGGTGCTGACCGCGCTCGAGGGCGGCCACGCCTCTCTGCTGTTCGCATCGGGTATGGCGGCTGCCACGGCGCTGTTCCAGGCGCTCTCGCCGGGAGATCACGTGCTCGCCCCTAAAGTGATGTACTGGTCGCTTCGCAACTGGTTGACTCACTTCGCGACCGAGTGGGGATTGCGCGTGCAGTTCATCGACATGAGCAACCCGGATCAGGTCCGAAACGCCGTTCAGTCCGGCAAGACCAGGCTCGTCTGGATAGAAACGCCGGCGAACCCGCTATGGACGATTACCGACATTGCCTTGACCTGTGAACTTGCGCATGCATTCGGTGCCACGGTGGCGGTGGATTCGACCGTTGCGACACCCGTTCTGACGCGCCCGTTCGAGTCCGGCGCCGACATCGTGATGCATTCGGCAACGAAATATCTCAATGGGCATTCCGATGTCATTGCCGGAACGCTCAGCGCGCGTGAGGATACTCCGCTGTGGCAGCGCATCAAAACCATACGGGCGCAAATTGGCGGTGTGCTCGGACCCTTCGAGGCGTGGCTGCTCATGCGCGGCATGCGCACCCTCTTCCCGCGTGTCCGCGCCGCATGCGACAGTGCGCAAAGCATCGCCCTGCACCTGGCGCAAAATCGCTTCGTCGACGAAGTGCTTTATCCGGGGTTGCCGTCCTTTCCGGGCCATGCGATCGCTGCGCGGCAGATGCACGGCGGTTTCGGCGGAATGCTGTCGATCCGGGTGCGGGGTACGAAAGGTGGTTCTGTCACCGGAGAGAACGCAGCCATTGCGACTGCCGCAAAGGTTCAATTGTGGAAACGGGCGACTTCCCTTGGCGGCGTCGAAAGCCTGATCGAACATCGCGCCAGCATCGAAGGCGCGGGCACACCGGTCCCCGCTGATTTGCTGCGCCTGTCCGTCGGACTCGAGGAAAGCGATGATCTGGTCGCCGATCTGGAGCAGGCGCTCGCGCAGACCCATTCGTAAGCCAGGTACGCTGCAGCCTAGATACCGAGCCGACCACGACCAGAACCATGACCAACGCCACATGACTACCAAACTCGAGGGGCCGCTGAAACGAGAACTGGCGATCGCCGGAGATCCGTATGTTCTGACGATTACGCCGGACGGATTGACGCTGGTGCCGAAAGGCAGGCGTAAGGGTTACGGCTTGGCCTGGGACGCGTTTGTCAGCGGCGAGGCCGCACTCGCGACCGCCCTGAATGCCTCGCTCCTGGTAGCGCCGGCAAAATCACGCGGCTCTGAAAAGCGTTCGCCCCGAAAGCCTTCCCGGAAGCGATGACTGGGTCGAATCTGCGCCCCTCGTAGCGACGCTACGCGGAAGCTCGTACGTGGCGTTCGCGGCGCTCGCGCGGCGTTTCTTTTGCAGCGCAAGCAGTCTTCGCCGGAGGATCGCCTACACGAGCGGGCGCCGATGCCGTCCGGTGGTTAATGGGTCATGCACTAGCCGGCCGGCCCAGCGCTTTCTTTCTGTCCGAACTTCGTTCCTGCCATGCGGCCAACTCGGCGTGGTAGCGCTCGAGAGCTTCCTCGTATAGATCGAAGACGCACGGATCGCACGAGCCTTTGCAACAATCGTCCTGGCCGGGCCGGACCGGAGGAACCGGTGGCGGATCGTCGTCAGCGGGAAGCTCGGACATGCTCGGGGACAATGCGATGCATTCGCGGCAGGTCAAGCGGAAAAGTTACGGCGGACGCGTTATTTTCGGCGAAAACGGCGACCGCGGCTCGCGTCGCCTCGACCGTTATGTCTCGTCACCGAATCGATTGGGTCCCTCGGTCCCTCTCAATAACCCGCATTCGATCAGCACCCACAGCCATCCGATAATCGGCACGAAGTTTATCAAAAGCCACCAGGCCGATTTGTTGCGGTCGTGCCACCGTTTGACCTGAACGGCGATCCAGATCCAGATCAGAGGCGGGACCAGCAGTAACAGAAAAAACAGCGACGGACGCGGCACGCCGAAGATCGCGTCGACTACGCCTAATCCCAGGTCGGCAAGGATCGTTGCAATCCACCAGGGCAAGCGCTTCAGTCTGCCCTTGAAGCCGAATAGTAGTTGAGTCACCGTCATTCTGGCCCCCAAGGTTGGGGGGAAGCGTACGCGCCCCGGGGCAGGCCAACAAGACCGGCCGTTCGCCGGGCCTTGTTCGCACCGCATGCGCGGCTTGCGAAACTCCCGGTGGTGTACAGTTCGACTGAATCCCGATCCCGTCGCGGGAGGAGAAATGAACCAGATTTTCGGTGTTTTCTTCTTGGCGATAGTTGGCACCATTCCCTGGCGCGCGGATGCAGCTTCCACGCAGGTTGTCGTTGTGCCCCTCACCGGTGCCATAGGCCCCGCCACCGCGGATTTCGTGGGCCGCGCCCTGGCCCGCGCGGAAAAGGAGGACGCCCAACTCGTCGTGCTGAAGATCGACACGCCCGGCGGACTCGACTTGTCGATGCGCCAGATCATCAAGGATATCCTTGCCTCGCCGGTGCCGGTCGCGGCGTTTGTCGCCCCGAGCGGCGCCCGGGCCGCCAGCGCCGGAACCTACATCCTGTATGCCAGCCATATCGCGGCGATGGCGCCGGGCACCAATCTCGGTGCCGCGACACCGGTGAACATCGCGGCGCCCTCGCCGCTCACGCCGACCCCGGCGCGCAAACCCGACGACGCCCGTGATAACCATAAGAGCGGCAAAGGCGAGAAAGGCGCTTCCGAAGGCGAGGATGCGGTCCAGGACACGATGACCAAGAAGCAGCTTTCCGATGCCGCGGCCTACATCCGTGCGTTTGCGCAAATGCGCGGACGCAACGTCGAATGGGCGGAGCGCGCGGTTCGCGACGGGGTGAGCCTGTCGGCGGAGGAAGCGCTGGCGCAGAAGGTGATCGATCTCACCGCGCGCGACGTACCGGAGCTATTGAGCAAGCTCGACGGGCGCAAAGTGACGACTGCCGGCGGCGAACGAACGCTCGCCACCGCCGGAGCGACGCTGGTCACGGCGGAGCCCGATTGGCGGACGCGATTTCTAGCCATTATTACCGACCCGAGCGTGGCGTTGATCTTGCTGATGATCGGTGTCTACGGATTGTTCTTCGAGTTCTGGAACCCCGGCCTGGCGCTTCCGGGCGTGGTCGGCGCGGTGTGCCTGCTTATCGGACTGTTTGCGCTGCAAATGCTCCCGGTCAATTACGCCGGGCTGGCGCTCATTCTGCTCGGCCTGTCGTTCATGGTTGCCGAAGTGTTTTTTCCCGCTTTTGGTTCGCTGGGAGCAGGTGGAGTCATCGCCTTCGCTGTCGGCGCGGTAATGCTGATCGATACCGAAGTGCCCGGCTTCGGCGTTCCAAGCGGATTGATCGCCACCCTGGTCGCGGTCACCGCATTGTTCATCTTCTTTGTCGCGGCGCTTGCGCTCAAGGCCCGACGGCGCCCGATCGTGACCGGTCACGAAGCGCTGATCGGCAGCGTCGGCGTTGCGCTCGAGGATTTGGAACCCGAAGGCTGGGCGCGCATTCATGGCGAGCAATGGCGCGTCCGCAGCCCCGTATCGATCAAACTTGGACAAAGCGTGCGCGTGACGTCGCGCGGCGATCTGCTCTTGTCGGTCGAGCCCGTCGCGGACTAGGGCTCATTCTTCCAACCACTGCTCACTGAAGGACCCTGATCATGGTCATCGGATTCGGTTTTGGCACTATCGTCGTCATCGTCTTGCTGGTGGTCATGACGTCGTTCCGCGTCCTACGCGAATATCAGCGTGCGGTGGTTTTCATGCTCGGCCGCTTCTGGAAGGTCAAGGGACCGGGGTTTTTCCTGCTCATTCCAGTGGCGCAGCAGATGGTGCGTATCGACTTGCGGACCGTCGTCATGGATGTGCCGCCGCAGGACGTGATCACGCGCGACAACGTGTCGGTCAAGGTGAACGCGGTCGTGTACTTCCGCATACTCGATCCGGCCAAGGCCGTGATCCAGGTCGAGAACTACTATCAGGCGACCAGCCAGCTCGCGCAGACGACGCTGCGCGCCGTGCTGGGCAAGCACGAGCTCGACGAGCTGCTGTCCGCGCGCGAAAAGCTCAACCTCGACATCCAGCAGGTGCTCGACAGCCAGACCGCGGCGTGGGGCATCAAGGTCTCGACGGTGGAAATGAAAGACGTGGACCTCAACGAAACCATGATCCGGGCCATCGCGCGCCAAGCCGAGGCGGAACGCGAGCGGCGGGCGAAAATCATTCACGCGGAAGGCGAGCTGCAGGCGTCGGAAAAGCTGCTGCAGGCCGCGCAGATGTTGTCAAAGCAGCCGCAGGCGATGCAGCTGCGCTATATGCAGACCCTCGCCAACATCGCCGGCGACAAGACCTCGACCATTGTTTTTCCGCTGCCGATCGACCTGCTCACCGCGTTGATTCCGGCGACGCGAGTCGAGGCGCCCCGAGAATAAACCTGGTCCGTCCTCCATGCCGCAGCGGGTCGGATGATTTTTGGCCGCGGCCTGCGCACGCTCACGCCTGAACGAACGTTGTGACCCGCCGTCTTGCCCGTTCACGCAAAGAGCATTCGCGCAGCGTATCGGCGAGCGCCTCGAGGCCCGGCACGCCGTAAATCACCACCGTCGGGAAACCTGCATCCGACGACCGCAGGTGCAGCAGGCAGTGCCCCACAAGCCTCATGCCGAGCGGTTTGAGCAGATCGAAGTGATCGACGCGGAAGAGTTCGAGGCTGTCCTTGTTTTTGGAAAGCAACCCACGTTCCACTCTGACGCGCTGGGTTGTGATTTCGTAGGCGATCGACAGGCTCCGGATCCAGTACACAAGAAATGCGATGCCGAGGGTAAGCACCACCACCACCCACTGCCACGCGCTGTAGATGATCGCGGGATGTCCGGTGAAAAGTGGCTTCTCCACCTCGGCGTCGCGCGACGCAGCGAACGCGACCAGATCGGAGTTGCAAAAGCGGCATTTGATCGCAGCTGCCTTGATGGTTTCGCCGCAAACGGGACAGATCTTGGTTTCATCGTTCATCGGTGCGCTCCTTGCGGACCTTCAACCCCAGGGCGCGGCCTCACGTTTTCTTTGCTGCGGCTGCGACCACGTTCACCAGTTCGTTGGCCTGCTTGTTATGGACCGATTCGCGGATCAGGATATCCGGCGGGGTCACGGCGCGGCCGTAATAGAGGCGATTCCACTCGTCCGAGGTCGAGGCGACCGTGCCGTCGAGGCTCAAGCCGCCGTAAATCCCCTTGGCACGGCTGAACGAGATGAAGTCGGCGACCAGATTCGACTGCGTGCCGGTGCCGATCGGCCCCGCGGCAACGGAAACGTCGCCGCCGAACTTGAACGAACTCGAAAGCAGCGAGTCGAGGCCCTTTTCGGTCATGACCAGGCTCACCGTTTCGGACACGGAAACACCGGCCTGGAAGCCCACACTTCCGGTCACCAGAACGTAAAACGCCGGACCCGCCCAATGGCCCGTCTTGGCGTTGCGCGCCAGCACCACGGCGCGACCACCCGAGCCGCCGATGATGAATCCGGCCCTGGTGATTTGAGGCGCGATCAGGACCGCCCTGGCGCGGTTGAAATTGGCTCGCAGCCAATGCATGTCGGGGTCATTCAAGAACCCGGAGAGGGTAAGCGTGGCGGTGCTGACCAGCTTGCGCTGATCCACCTGTGCGAAGGCGGCCGAGGACAGCGATGCCGCGACCACCAAGAGCAGAAACGCAGCGCGAGTCGTGCGAAGCGTCGCACGCGTCATGATTTTTCTCCCGGGATTCACGCGTCCAGCGGTACGAGCGTAGGGAGGCTTCGCGGTCCTGTCAATCTTGGGTGCGTATTGCACTGTGTTTGGGCCCATCACAATGCCGGTCGATGCTGCGCCCATGGCCGCGCCGTTTCGAAGGCCGCGGCGGCCGAAAACAGGTCATCTTCGCGATACGCGCGGGCCACGATCTGCAGGCCGACGGGCAACTGCCCACGCGTGAAACCTGCCGGAATCGACGCCGCCGGCTGACCGGTCAGGTTGAACGGATAGGTATAGCTTACCCACGTCACCAGATTGCGATCCTCGAATCGGGGCGGAACGCTGACGCCGACATCGACACCAGCCACGGGCAAGGTCGGCGAAAGCAGCAGGTCGTAGTCATCGAAAAACTTGCGCGTGCTTTCGCGAAAGGCGTAGCGCATCTGTACCGCGCAGCCATACGCTTCGGCATCCATCAGCAACGCCTGCTCGATCGCCGCGGCGACCTCCGGGTCGAGGAGCTCGCGCCGTTCGCGCAAGGTCGGCGCAAGCCGCGCCGCGACACCGGCATAGAATTCGGCGGTCCACATCGTTGCCGGATCGGGACCGATCGGGGCGTCGACTTCTTCGACGACGCAGCCGAGCTCGGAAAAGGCTTGCGCCGCCGCTTCCGCGATAGCGCACACTTCGGCGTCGGGCGCCGTGTAGCCAAACGACGGGGACCATGCGATTTTGAGGGTGCGCGGGTCGCGGTCACACGCGGCAAGATAGTCGGGCGCCGAAATGGGCGCGGAATGCGGGTCGCGCCCGTCATAGCCCGACAGCACGGCGAGCAGCAGCGCGACATCGCGCACGTCGCGCCCGATCGGGCATACATGCGAGAGCGTTGGATTGGCGGCGACAGGAAACACCGGCACGCGACCGAATTGCGCTTTGACGCCGAACAAGCCGGTCATCGCTGCCGGAATCCGGATCGACCCTCCGCCGTCTGTTCCCACTGCGACGGTGGTCACGCCCGCTGCGACGCTGGCCGCGGCGCCGGCGCTGGAACCGCCCGCGGTCTTGGACAGATTCCACGGGTTGCGCGTACTGCCGGTCAGGGGAGAATCTCCTGCGGCCTTGCAGCCGAACTCGCTGGTCGTGGTCTTGCCGATGATGATCGCGCCGGCGTGGCGCAAGCGCTCGACGGCGGCCGCATCGGCCGGCGCGACGTTGTCCGCCATGCTGCGCGATCCAAAAGTCAAGGGCGCGCCGCCGACCGCGATCAGATCCTTCACCGAGATTGGCACGCCGAACAGAGGCCCCGGCGTCTTGCGCTCGCGCAGCTGCGCTTGCGCACGCTTTGCGTCGTCCAGCGCCTGGTCGGCAAGAACCGTTACGAAGGAGTGGAGACGCGGCTCGGTCGCTTCCAGCCTTGCGAGGCTGGATTCGACGGCTTCCATCGGCGACAGGTCGCGCGAAACGATCGCTCGCGCCAGCTCGCGGGCGGTGTGAAAGAGCTCGGGCATGCGCGCAATAATACGCGGTCGGGTCGAGCGCGCGCCAATCGCCGCGGGGTGGCGATCCGCTATGGGGGCGGCGCAAAAAAAACGGGCGCACGCGGCGCCCGTCGCAGATACCTGTCGCAGGGCTTCAAACCCGGCGCCGATATTCGCCGGTGCGGGTGTCGATTTCGATCTTGTCGCCGGTGGCGACGAACAACGGAACCTGCACTTCCAGGCTGCCGAGCTTTGCCGGCTTGAGCACTTTGCCGGAGGTGTCGCCCCGGATGGCGGGTTCGGTGTAGGTAATCTGGCGCACCACGCTGTTCGGAAGCTCGACCGAGATCGGCTTGCCGTCATAGAGCGTCAATTCGCACTCCAGACCGTCCTCGAGATAGTTCACCGCGTCGCCGATGTTTTCCTTCTGGACCTCGATCTGGTTGTACTCGCTGTCCATGAACACGTACAGCGGGTCCTGGAAATAGGAATAGGTCACTTCCTTGCGCTCGAGCTGAACCACGTCGAATTTCTCGTCGGCGCGATAAACGGTCTCGGTCCCCGAGTTGGACAGGAGATTCTTGAGCTTCATCTTCACCACCGACGCATTGCGGCCGGATTTGTTGAACTCGGCCTTTTGCACGACCATCGGATCGTTGCCGATCATGATGACGTTGCCGGCCCGGACTTCCTGTGCGGTTTTCATGGGTGCACCCGGTTATGCCTGATTTCAGGAAACCGATAATTATACCCGATCCGCGACAAACCTGACCAGCGCGCTGGCAAGATCGGTTTGCATCGCAAGCGCTTCCGCCCAGGTGCGCGCATGTTCATCGAGCGCCGAACGCGCGCCAAGGAGAGCGGGCCAGAGCATGCCGACATTCGGCTCAGCGCTACTGCCATCATTCCACGCCCTGGAGAATGAACGGAGCGCCAGTCCGGGCTCCGGCGCGAGACCGTCGCAAAAGCGCGCGAGGAAGGCGTCCTGCTTCAGCGCGTGAGTATTCTCCGCCTGCGCGTAAGCATTCCAGACAAATGTCCGCCCAGCCCATAGTGCGCGCACGAACGAATCTTCGCCGCGCACGAAATTGATGTCTGACGCCCACAATAAACGATCATAGTCATCCTGCGCGAGAAAAGGGATGCCGGCCACGACCAGTCTGCCGCGGGTGAGCGACTGTCCTGCGTGCGGCACTTTGCCCTCGGTCCAGCGGTCCAGCGCTCCGGCGGCGACGCCTTCGGGAACGGTGCATACGACGCTGTCGTCTCCATCCGACCATGCGTCCAGCAGCGGCGGCAGCGGCGCGTAGGGGTAGCAAAAAAGCGACACGACGATCGTTTCCGGGGACGGCGCTACCACGCCGAGCGCGCGCCAGAATTCGGCCCGCGCGCCCGGGTCGGATCGAAACGCATCGCGCCGCGCGAAAAGACCGCGTTCGCGCAGCAGGCCACCGGTCGCCGGCGTGAATCCTGGGAAAAAGAAATGGCGCGCGAGAGACAGGCTCGGGTGAGGCGACGGAAGTCCGTGGTGCGTCTCGACCCAGGATTCCGCCGACAGATATTCGAGAACGACCCATGCCGGCGGCCGGGCGCGCCGCACCATCGCGTCTGCATAGCGCCTGGGGAGCCCGCACCCGAATGCCTCGATCACGACATCCGCGACAGTGTCCGCGACGTCATCGGCCACAGCCGCATCGGGCGTCCCTGCCCAGCGCCGTAACTCGACGCCCTGAAGTAAATTCCCGTCTTGCACGAGCTCGATGCCGGGTGCAATGCCGGAAGTGATCCGTGCGAGTGCCCGCAGATCGTCCAGCAGGAGCCTGACCGCGAGGCCGTGCTCCGACGCGAGCTGGCGGGCGAGACGCCACGCGACGCCGACATCACCGTAGTTGTCGACGACCGAGCAAAAAATGTCCCAGCGTGATTGAGTCAAAAGCTGGTCCGAATCGAATCGATCAGAGATTGGATCACCGTCGCGGTCGCGCTGTCGAGCATGGTACCCCTTCGTAATACAATGATCGTAAAGCGATGCTCATCCTTAGCGCGCTGTCCTTAAGAGGTATGAAATGCCCGCCATCGAGGCCGATACGGTCCGGTCGCGCGACGCCGTTGTGATCGACGTCGTCTCCGACGTGGTCTGTCCGTGGTGCTACGTCGGCAAACGCAAGCTCGAGGCGGCGCTGGGTGAACTTGGCCGTCAGGATTCTGCGGCGAAGGCTTCGGTACGCTGGCACCCGTTTCAGCTCAATCCCGACCTGCCGCCGCAGGGTATCCCCAGAAAAACCTACCTTCACGCCAAATTCGGCGGCGCCCGTGGTTCCGGCGCCGCCGAAATCTACGCGCGCGTCAAGGCAGTCGGCGCCGAAGTCGGCATCGCCTTCGAGTTCGATCGCATCGAGATCCAACCCAATACGCTTGCCGCGCACCGCTTGATTGGATGGGCGCAGGAGCGCGCGGACGCCGCGTTGACCAGCGACCTCGTCGAGCGCCTGTTCAGGGCGTATTTCGTGCAGGGCCGCGCGATCGGCGAGCCCGATGAGCTCGCGCAGATCGCCTCGGAGGCGGGCCTGGAGCTCGCCGCCGCGCGCGCGATGCTCGCGTCGACCGAAAATCTGGCGGCGGTTTCAGCGGAGGATCGCGAGGCGCGCGACGTCGGCATCAACGGCGTTCCATTTTTCATTTTCAACGGCAGCACGGCGCTGTCGGGAGCGCAGGATCCGGAGACCCTGCTCCAGGCGATCGCCGCCGCGCGATCGCAATCGACCTAGGGCCGAACAGATGATCGAGGTCCGCCCGGAATCGAGTGCGCCTCTCGACCTGCGACGCCTGTTCGACGCTCAGCGAGCCGCGTGCGCCGGCGAGCCCTATCCATCGCTCGCGCTGCGGCACGACCGCCTGGAACGCCTTGCCGCGCTGACGGAAGACCACGAGCAAGACATCGTCGCCGCGATTGCCGCGGATTTCGGCACTCGGCCGGCGCAGGAGACGCGGCTTGCCGAGTCGTTCGTGATCGCCGCGGGCATCCGGCATACGCGCAGGAACTTGCGCCGCTGGATGGCGGAGCGACGCGTGCCGACGCCGCTTTATCTGTGGCCGGGACGCAGTCGTTTGCTTCGTCAGCCTCTGGGCGTAGTCGGCGTCATCAGTCCCTGGAACTATCCGGTCCAGCTCGCGCTGCTTCCGGCGCTGGCGGCGCTGGCCGCTGGCAACAGAGTCATGCTGAAACCGAGCGAGCTCACGCCGCGGACCTCCGCGCTTCTGGAGCGTCTCGTCGCGCAGCATTTTTCCGAAGATGAGTTCGCGGTCGTCACCGGCGGGCCCGACGTCGGCGATGCGTTCTCGCGCTTGCCCTTCGATCATCTTTTTTTCACCGGCTCGACCGCGGTCGGCCGCAAGATCGCACTGGCCGCGGCCGCGAACCTTACCCCGGTGACGCTCGAGTTGGGAGGCAAGTCGCCGGCGCTGATCCACGCCGACGCCGGCTTGGCCGCCGCGGCGCCGCGGCTTGCGACCGGCAAGCTGCTCAACGCCGGGCAGACATGCATCGCCCCGGATTATGCGCTGGTTCCGGCGAGCCGCGTCGACGCGCTGGCCGCGGCCGTTCGCGACAGCGCGGCGTCGCTGTATCCATCGTTTCGCGACAACCCCGATTACAGCAGCATCATCAACGACGCTCATTACCGGAGGCTCATCGCATTGATCGACGATGCCGTGCAAAAAGGGGCGCGCGCCGTCGCCGTCGACACCGGCGCCGCGGCCGTCAATGCGCCGAGCCGAAAGCTCGCGCCGACGGTTCTCGTTGGAGTGAACGACAGCATGGCGATCATGAAGGAAGAGATCTTCGGACCGGTGCTGCCGATCGAGGCCTACGACTCTCTCGATCAGGCGATCGGGAAAATCAACGCGCGGCCGCGTCCGCTGTCGCTGTACATGTTCGGCGGCGACGCGGCGGCGCGCAGAAGGGTCCTCGACCGGACCGCCGCCGGCGGCGTGACCATCGACGATACGCTGCTGCACTTCAGCAACGAAAACCTGCCATTCGGCGGGATCGGCGCGTCGGGAATCGGGGCCTATCACGGCGAGCGCGGGTTCCTCACCTTCAGCCATCAAAAAGCGGTGTTCATCCAGCCGCGCCTGTCATTCACCTGGCTGTTGCGCCCGCCGTACGGCAAGCGTTTCGAGCGGGTTCTCGAGCTCCTGAAAAAAATATCCTAAGCCGAATTCATCCCGACCGCGCGTCGCGCAGGTACGGCGATTGCACTTTATTGCAATTTGGCCAGCACCCGGTCCACCATTTCCGCGGACGATCCGAGATACCGCGTCGGATCGCAGAGTCTCACCAAAGCGTCACCGCTGACATGGCGCGTGATCTCAGGCGTTTCCGCAAGAATATCGAACAGCGGTCGGCGCCGCTCGATGGCCTTCGCGCACAGCGCTTGGACCAAGTCGTGCGCCTGCCCGCGGCCCAGGTAAGGCGCGAGGCCCATCATCACTGCCTCCGAGACGATAAGGCCGTGGGTAAGGTCGAGATTGGCGCGCATCCGCGCTGCGTCGACTTCGAGGCCGGCGGCAAGCGATCGCGCATGCGTGAGCGCGCCCGAGGTGAGGAGGAGCGCGTCGGGAAGAGAGACCCATTCGATCTGCCAGGCGCCGGTTGCCCGTTCGTGATCCGACACCATCGCTTCCAGCAGCGCCGCGACGTGCTGGCGGACGACCGATGCGCAGGCGAGAATATAGACGCACGACACAGGATTTCTTTTTTGCGGCATCGTGCTGCTCGAGCCGCGACCGGGAGCCGCAGGCTCGAAGGCTTCGCCGACTTCGGTTTGCATCATCAGCTCGACGTCGGTCGCAAGCTTTGCCAGCGTTCCCGTCACCAGGCCGAGAAAGCAGCCGACTTCGGCGATGCGATCGCGGTGACTGTGCCACGCGATGTCGGGCTGACCGAGCCTGAGGGCGTTCATCAAGGCCGCTTGGGTGTCGAGACCGCCGGCAGGCAGCGACGCGAGCGTTCCGACCGCGCCGGCAAACTCGCCGACCAGAACGCGCGGAGAGAGCTCGGCGAGCCGCTGCCGGTGCCGCTCGATGGCCGACAGCAGCGCGGCGACTTTGAAGCCGAACGTGATCGGTACCGCGTGCTGCAGATAGCTGCGCCCGACCATGGGAGTGTCGCGATGACGGCGCGCCAGATCGGCGAGCGAACCCGAAATGGCGGCAAGATCGGAGGCGACGAGATCGAGCGCTTCGCGAACCTGCAATATCGTCGCCGTGTCGGTGACATCCTGCGTCGTCGCGCCCCAGTGGCAATACTGGCCGAGCCCGTCTCTGCACGCGGCGGAGAGCTGCTGCACCAGGCCGAGCACCGGAGAGCCGATGCGCTCGGTCTCCCTGCGAAGTTTGTTCGTGTCGATCTTGTCGAGCACGCAGTTGGCGCTGATCTCCGCCGCGGCGTCCGCCGGAATAATGCCGAGACGTCCCTGCACCGTCGCCAACGCGCCTTCGAATTCCAGATATTTTCGGATGCGGTTCTCGTCGGAAAAAACCCTGCGCATCGGTTCGCTGCTGAAGAAGTTGCCGAACAGGGCCGAATCGATCGCGGTAGAAGGCATGCAGAGCTCCGGGATTACCTTGACGCCCGCTCGAGGATGCTCTTCGCTTTGAGCAGTACGGGACGATCGACCATCTGTCCGTCGACTTGCACCGCCCCCGGCGCCGCGTCTGCCGCGGCGAGCACCCGCTGCGCCCACGCGATCTCTTCCGGACGCGGCGAGAGCGCCCGGTGCAGCGCGGCGACTTGCCGTGGGTGGATGCAGAGCTTCGCGCCAAATCCGCAAGCGCGCGCGAACGCCAGGTCGGCAAGCAGCTTGGCCTCATCGGCGATATCGGTGGTCACTCCCGCGATGGGTGACAAGAGGCCCGCCGCGCGCGACGCGATCGCGATCCGGCAGGCCGGATAGATGAGTCCGCGCTCGTCATCGGAGAGATCGAGGTCGACTGCGTAATCGAGCGTGCCGAACGCCAGTCGCTGCACTGCCGGCACGGCGGCGATCGACTCCACGGCGAGCACGCCGCGAGCCGATTCGATGATCGGCACGACGAAGCCGCCGGAAGGGAGCGCCGCGCGGACGCGATCGACCTGGTGCCCATGCTCGACTTTCGGCAGCATGATGGCGCGAATACCGGTGCCGCGGAGGAGCCCCAGGTCGGCGTCGAACCAGGGCGTGCCAGCGTCGTTGATGCGCACCAGCACGCGCTCGCCGACATCCGTACGGTTCGCGAGCCACGCGCTCAAGTGTTCGCGCGAGCGCGCCTTGTCGTGCGCCGCAACGGCGTCCTCGAGATCGATGACGATCGCGTCGGCACCCGACGCGAGCGCCTTGCCGAAGCGATCCGGGCGATTGCCGGGAACGAAGAGATAGCTGAACGGCGCTCTTACGGCGGAGCCTTCATGCATCGGTTCGGTTGGAACATTCATATGGCGTGCGCCGCGCGCAGCTCGGCGATTTCGGGCCCTGAGCAGCCCAGCTCGGCCAGGATGGCGTCGGTGTGCTCGCCAAGCGCCGGCACGGGGTCCATGCGTACCGACGCTTCGCCCCCGACTTGAGAAAACCCCGGCGGCAACAGCGCCGGGATCGAGCCTGCGGGCGACTCCACGTCGCGCCAGCGTTTGCGCGCGCGTAACTGCGGGTGGTCCCACACGTCGTGCATGTCGTTGACGCGGGCGTTGGCGATCTGCGCATCGTCGAGGCGTTGCACGACGTCGGCCGCGCTCAGTTGGGCGAAGGCCTCGATGATCATGCGTCGCAGCTCGTCGCGTGCCGCGCTGCGCTTCGAGTTGCTGGCGAAGCGCGGGTCGGCCGCGAGCTCCGGTTGCTGCAGCACCTTCTCGCAGAACACGGCCCACTCGCGCTCGTTCTGCAGTCCCAGCATCACTGTCTTGCCGTCCCCGGCGGGGAACGGGCCGTAGGGATAAATAGTGGCATGGCTCGCGCCGCTGCGCGGCGGCGGTGCCGCTCCCGCGAAAGCATAGTAAAGCGGATAGCTCATCCATTCGACCAGAGATTCGAGCATCGATATATCCAGATGGCCTCCGCGGCCGGTCTGCTGTCGCTGCAGCAGCGCGGCGAGGATGTTGCTATAGGCATACATGCCGGCGGCGATGTCGGCGATCGAGCAGCCTGCTTTCACCGGGTCGGCGTCGGTGCCGGTCACGGACAAAAAGCCTGCCTCGCTTTGTATCAGGAGATCGTATGCCTTCTTGTCGCGGTACGGTCCGTCTTTGCCATAGCCGGATATGTCGCAGACGATGATCGAAGGCTTGGCCGCGGCCAGGGTTTCGTACGCCAGACCCAGGCGCGCGGCTGCGCCGGGTGCGAGGTTCTGCACCACCACATCCGCCCGCTCGACGATCAGACGCTTGAGGATCGCTTGCGCCTTGGGGTGCTTGACGTCCAGCGTAAGGCTTTCCTTGGAGCGGTTGGTCCACACGAAATGAGACGCCATGCCGCGTACGCGTTCGTCGTAGCCGCGTGCGAAGTCTCCCGCGCCGGGACGTTCGATCTTGATCACGCGTGCGCCAAGGTCGGCGAGCTGGCGCGTCGCGAACGGCGCGGCGATGGCGTGCTCCAGCGATACCACGGTCACGCCATCCAAAGGCCTCATGATCAGATCATCACCGCAGGACCGCTGTCGCGTCCATGGCCAGCCATCCTTCGTGATCCCGGGCCCAAAGCTGCACGGTGTTGCCCTCGCCGGCGCGGCCGCATACCGAAAACGCTTCGAGATCGAACAGCGGCCGGATGGCCTTGAACTGGAATCGCGACACGTCGGCCTCGGGCATTTCCCGGCGCAGCAGGTCGAGCAGCAGCGTGGCAATCAGCGGGCCATGGACCACGAGACCGGGATAACCTTCGACCTCGGTGACGTAGCGGCGATCGTAGTGAATGCGGTGGCCATTGAAGGTCAGCGCCGAATATCGAAAGAGCAATACCGGGTCGGGGATTATCTTGCGCTCCCACGACCACGTCTTTGGCGCCATGGTGGGCGGCGGCGCGGCGGCGCCAGCGGTCGGCGCGTCGCGATAGACGAGATCGTGGAATTCGATGAGCGCGGGCGAGGGCTCGTCGTCGCGATGAATCTCGTGTCGCACTTTCACGAACACGAGCGCTCCGCTGCGGCCCAGTTTTTCGGTGACGTCGACGATGCTGGACCGGCGGGTGACGGCGTCACCGATGCAAAGCGGCCGCGAGAATTCGAACTGGCTGCCAGCCCACATCCGCCGCGGCAGCGGTACGGGCGGAAGAAAACCACCGCGCTCGGCGTGTCCGTCGGGCCCGACATCCGATTGGCGATAGAGCGGCAGAAAATACAGCCAGTGCCACAGCGCGGGCAGGGGAGTGCCGGCTGCCGGCCGAAGAGCGGGCCGATCGAGTGTTGCCGCAAGGGCAGCGTAAGGCGTCGCGGTGATGACGTCGCTTTGCCGTTCGGTCTTGCCGATCCATTGCCGCAGGTCGGCGCGACCCGATGCGGCAGCTCTGTTTTCCTTGCTCGCGCCGGTGGTCATGAACAGGTACCTAAAGTCAAGACAGATTTGCAGGTGCGAACACATTGCTGCGGCGAACGCGGTGAAACATTGCTATTGAGCAGGGATATTCCTACTTCGGCAGCTTGCCCTGGACACCCTCGACGTAGTAATCCATCCTGGACAGCACGTCGTCGCTCATGACTTTGCCGGCAGCGAGGCGCTCCTTGCCGTCGTTATCCTTGACCGGCCCGGTGAACGGGTGGAATTTACCGGCGCCGATGTCGGCCGCGGTCTTGTTTACCAGATCCTGGACGTCCTTTGGCACCGCCGGATTGAACGCGCCCATCTTGATCATGCCTTCCTTGATGCCGCCCCAGACATTGTCCGGCTTCCACGTTCCGCTGATCACGTCCTGCACCGCCTTGGTGTAATACGCGCCCCACTGATGCGTCACCGCGGTCAGATGCGCGTGTGGCCCGTACTTGGACATGTCCGAGTGATACGCGACCGCGTAGACCTTCTTCGCCTCGGCCGCCTGCACGACCGCGGTCGAATCGGTGTGATGCGTCAGAACATCTGCGCCTTGCGAAACCAGCGTGTCGGCCGCCTCGCGCTCACGTCCGGGATCGAACCAGGCGTTGACCCAGATGACTTTGACCTCGGCTTTCGGATTCACGCTGCGCATCCCGCGGGTGAAGGCGTTGATCCCCATCACCACTTCCGGAATCGGAAAAGCGGCGACGTAACCGGCGATATTGGATCTGGTCATCTTGCCGGCGACGATCCCGGCCAGGTAGCGCCCTTCGTAGAAGCGCGCGTTGTAAATACCGACGTTCTTGTCTGACTTGTAGCCAGTCGCATGCTCGAAATCGGTGTCCGGAAATTGCTTCGCGACCTTGAGCGTAGGATTCATGTAGCCGAAGGACGTCGTGAAAATAATCTTGTTGCCGGACTGCGCAAGCTCGCGGATCACGCGCTCGGCGTCGGCTCCTTCGGGAACGCTTTCGACGTACTTGCTCGTCACCTTGCCCGCGAGCGCCTTTTCCATTTCCTTGCGGCCGCTGTCGTGCTGAAACGTCCAGCCCGCGTCGCCGATCGGACTCACGTAGACGAAGCCGACTTTGAGCGGTGTGTCCGCGCCGGCCACCGGTGAAAGCCATCCTCCGACGCTCGCCGCCAATGCCACGGACCCAGCCCACTTCTGCCACTGCGACATTTGCCTCTCCTGCTGTACGTTGACGCGTCAGGTTCGCGGCGCCGCTGACAGCGCAACGCGCTCACATTTCTCCTAATTTCTCCTTGCTTCCGCAATTCTACCCGCGAGCTGAAATTCATGTGTCGGGGTGAAACGGCTTGCCGAGGGACGCCGGCGCATTGAGTCGGATCGCGGCGGCATCGCGCGAGATGAGCGTCAGCACAACGATGGTTGCCAAGTAGGGCAGCATCGACAGGAGTTGCGAAGGCACTGCGACGCCCATCGCCTGCGCCTGGAACTGCACCAATGTCACGCCGCCAAACAGATACGCGCCGACGAGAACGCGTGCGGGTTTCCATGTCGCGAAGACGACCAGCGCGAGCGCGATCCAGCCACGGCCCGCAGTCATGCCCTCGGTCCACAGCGGCGTATAGGCGACGGCCATGTAAGCGCCACCCAGGCCCGCGCAGGCGCCACCGAACATCACCGCGAGATAGCGGATCGCGATTACCGGATAACCGATGGCGTGCGCCGAGCTCGCCGATTCACCCACCGCGCGGACCACCAATCCGGCATGGGTCCGGTAGAGAAACCAATGCACCAGCGCGCAGAGCAGCAGCGAGAGATAGACAAACGGGCTGTGTGCGAAGAAGAGCTTGCCGGCGATCGGCAGCTCCGACAATCCGGGAATCGACAGTGGCTTGATACCGTCGACGATCACGCTGACGTAGCCCTGCCCGATGAACGCCGACAGCCCGACCCCGAACAGCGAAAGCGCGAGCCCTGTCGCGACCTGATTGGCCATCAGCGACAGCGTGAGCGCGCCGAAGACCGCAGCCATCGCAACACCCGCGGCGGCGCCGGCGACGACCCCCAGCCACGGCTCGCGCGTGGTCGCCGCGACGATGAACGACACCACTGCGCCGACCAGCATCATGCCCTCGACGCCGAGATTGAGTACTCCGGACTTTTCGGTCACCAGTTCGCCGAGCGCGGCGAAAACCAGCGGCGTGCCACCCGCGAGCGTCAATGCGACGAGCGTCGCGACATGATCAGCTGCGTCTTCCATCGGGATTTTGCGCTACGCCTTTTTCTTCACGCGCGGGTCCCGAGCGCAGTCGCCGGCGCCGCCGTCGTGGGGGGCGCATCGCGAGGCACGACCCCGACACGAAAATTGATGAACACGTCCGCGGCGAGCAAGAAGAACAGCAACGTTCCCTGGAAGAGGCCGGTGACTGCCGAGGGGAGGCCGAGGCTTATCTGCGCCGATTCGCCGCCGAGATACAGGAGCGACATGAGGAGGCTTGCGAGCGCTATGCCGAAGGGGTGCAAGCGCCCGACGAACGCGACTATGATCGCCGCAAACCCGTATCCCGGCGACATCGACGGCAGCAACTGGCCGATCGGCCCGGCAGCCTCGCCCACACCCGCGACGCCTGCGGCGGCGCCCCCGATCAGCATCCCGAGCCACACGTTGCGCTTCGCCGATATGCCGGCATAGTTGGCGGCCGCGGGCGCGAGGCCGGCGACGCGCATTTGAAATCCGACGAGGCTGCGGGCGAAGAAGAGCCAGGCGAGGGCAATCGCCGCCAGCGCGATCAGAAAACCGGCGTTGAGCCGCGTACCCGATAGCAGTGTCGGCAGCAGCGCAGCATCGGCGAGCATCTTCGACTGCGGAAAATTGAATCCCTCGGGGTCGCGCCACGGTCCCTGGACCAGCCACGACGAGAGCAGTGTGGCAACGTATACCAGCATGAGGCTGGTCAGGATTTCGTTGGCGTTGAAGCGGGTCTTGAGCCATGCTGGAATGGCCGCCCACGCCGCGCCACCGGCGGCGCCGGCGAGAATCATGGGCAGAAGAATCCAGGCGCTCTCAGTGCCTGGAAAGGCCAGCGCAAGCCCGCCGCCGCAGAGCGCGCCAAGCGCCAGCTGGCCTTCGGCGCCGATGTTCCATACATTGGCTCGATAGCCCGCGGCGAGACCGATCGCGCACAGCATCAGCGGCGATGCCTTGAGCAGAAGCTCGCCGATCCCGTAACGCGTTTCGATCGGCTTGACGAAAAAAACCTGCAACGCCTGAAGAGGGTCCTTGCCGAGCAGCGAAAAAAGCGTGAAACCTGCCACCAGCGTCGCCGCGGCCGCGATCAGCGGCGACACCCACGCCATCATCCGGGACGGCTGCGGTCGAAGCTCGAGCCTAAGGCGCATCGATCGTCCGCGGCGCCGCCGCGTTTGCGTACCCGCCGGCGCAAGCCCCGGGTTGGGCCTGATCCGCATCGATGAATGATCCGCTCATCATCTGCCCGATCGTCTCGGCGTCGGACTTAGCAGCCGCACGCGAGGCCGACAAACGGCCACTCGCCATCACTGCAATCCGATCGCAGATTTCGAGCAACTCGTCGAGCTCTTCGGACACCACCAGCACCGCGACGCCATCGTCGCGCAAATCGATCAGCGCCTGCCGGATCTGCGCCGATGCGCCGACGTCGACGCCCCACGTCGGCTGCGCCGCGATCATCGCCCGGGGACCCTGCAGCGTTTCGCGGCCGACGATGAACTTTTGCAGATTGCCTCCGGAAAGGCTGCGCGCAACCGCCTCCGGTCCGCTCGCCTTGACGTTGAAAGTGGCAATGATGGCGCTGGCGTATGCGCGGATCGCGCCGACCCGGATGGTGCCGCGGTAAGTGAGCTTCTGCCGCCATGCCGTCAGCAGCGTATTGTCGGCGAGCGACATTTCCGGGACCGCGCCGCGTCCCAGTCGATCTTCGGGAACGAAGGCGAGACCCAGCGCACGCCGCTCGCCCGGGTCGAGGCGACCGGCCGGCGTGCCATTGACGACGATGGTGCCGGCATCGGCGACCCTGCGCTCGCCCGACAGCGCGGCCAGAAGTTCCTTCTGACCGTTGCCCGAGACGCCCGCGATGCCGACGATTTCACCGCCTCGCACCGCAAGCTCGATGTCCACGAGATCGGTGCCGAAAGGGTCGTCCGCCGCAAGTGAAAGTCGGCGAACGCCGAGACCGCCGTCACCGCGGGAGGTGGCGGCCCGATGATGGGGGTGTGGAAGCTCGGCGCCGATCATCATCTTCGCCAGACTCGCGGGCGTTTCCTGACGCGGGTCGCAGACAGCCGTGACCCTTCCCGCGCGAAGCACGGTCGCACGAGTGCAAAGGGTCCGTATCTCGTCGAGCTTGTGGCTGATATAGAGGATGCTGCAGCCTTCCGCGGCGAGCCTTCGCAGCGTTTCGAAAAACTTCGCCGCCGCCTGGGGTGTCAGCACCGAGGTTGGCTCATCGAGGATAAGCAGCGTCGGCTCCTGCAGAAGGCAGCGCACGATCTCGACCCGCTGCCTTTCGCCGGCCGACATGCTGTAGATGTGACGGCGCGGATCGAGAGGGAGGCCATACCGACCCGACAGGTCCTCGATGCGCCCGTCGAGCCCCGCTTTGTCCCCTCGGGGTCCCAGCGCGAGCTCGATGTTTTCGGCCACCGTGAGGGTCTCGAACAGCGAGAAATGCTGGAACACCATGCCGATACCGAGCGCTCGGGCTTGCGCCGGATTGGCGATTTTAACCACGCTGCCGTTCCAGCGAATCGACCCGGCGTCGGGCTTGACGATGCCGCAGATGATTTTCATCAGCGTCGACTTGCCGGCGCCGTTCTCACCGAGCACCGCGTGAATCTCGCCCGGCAGCACGCAGAGATCGATCGCGTCGTTGGCGACGACCGAAGGATAGGCCTTGCTGATCGCGGAAAGCTCGAGGCGGGGCGCCGGCGCTTGCATGCCGGGATTATGCCGGGATTGGGCCTCGGCGACCGCGCGAGCCCTCCGGCGCGCCGATGACACCGCGTATCGAAGACTGGAAGCGTGTCGCCGTCAGGCCGATCCGCGGCAACTTGCGACTGCAACGGCGCATGAGGTCCACTCGGGACCCCACGCTGCAGCGTGTTGAGAGCGCTCGGCGCCGGAAGCCCGCCGCGTGCCTTATCGCTTGTGAGCGGCGCGCGAGACGTCGCCGATCAGCTTGTCGGCGCCTTTGTTGTGCGCCGTCATGCGCACCAGGATATCGGGCGCGCTGACCGTTTTCCCATAGTAGGCCTCACTCCAATCCTTGGACACGGCGACAACCGTGCCGTCGAGATTGATCCCGCCGTAGACGCCCTTGGCGCGGCTGTACGACACGAGGTCGGTCACCACGTCCGCCTTGGCGCCGGCGCCTACGGGTCCCGCGGCAACGCTGGCATCAGGGCCCAGCTTGACCGAGTCCGAAAGCAGCGAGTTCAGCGCCTTGTCGGTCATGACCAGGGTCAGCATTTCGGAAACCGCGACGCCTGCTTGAAAGCCAACGCTCGCGGTGGCCATGGTGTAAAACGCCGGGCCGACCCATTTGCCGGACTTGGCGTCGCGCGCGACCAGAACGGCGCGGCCGCCCGAGCCGCCGAAGATAAAGCCGGCTTTGACAACTTCCGGCGCGATCAGCACACCTTTGGCGTGGCCGATGTTCTGCTGCAGCCAGGTCATGTCGGGGTCGCGCATGAAATTCAGGAATGTGGTGTCCGCGGCGTTGACCAGCTTCTGCTGTTCGGACTGTGCAAGCGCCGCACCGGCGGCGGTCGCGAGAAGCACTGCCAGCAGCCAACGCAGCGCTGGCCGCAGTGCAGGCGCCAAAAAGCGGCTTGCCATGATATTTCTCCTTTGACTAGTCGGTCCGACTGGCGGGTGCATTATATTCCTCGCCGTTCATTCGTGGCGACCGGCGCTGTAAGCAGCGAGCCCGGATCGCTTGGCCTGTTCTGATGTGCTATCTCGGTCTCGAAATCAGCATCTGGCCGATGGTGGTGCCGTACACCGTAACGTTGTGGGCGGCGGCGTCGTCGTCGAAGTCACAGGGGTTCCTGCTGATCGGAACGCTGTTTCTGCTGCCGATCATTCTCACGTACACCGGATGGTCGTATTGGGTCTTCCGCGGCAAGGTTCGTCCCCACTCTCTGTATCACTAGCGCCGCGGTTGCGATTGCGCGGATCCGCAAGGCGCGAATTCAACGCCGCGCATGGCCTTGCGACCTATCAGCCACTCTCCGGCTGCGTGCTAAACTTCGCCGCTTCCGCAACACCGAGCCTCGACTGCCGAGCGGAATTTCAAGGGCGCATGGATTCCATCCAGAACCGAGCGGTGCCTCTGCGAGACAAAGCCTTGTCTCGCGTTGGCGACTGCGCGTGGGTGCTCCGCAAACCGTCCAAGTCGACGCAGTGAGCGAAGGCGCGGCCGCCGGAATGGCTTCTTCGCCGGCGGCGTCGCT
Source organism: Casimicrobiaceae bacterium (assembly GCA_035568975.1). Lineage (GTDB taxonomy): Bacteria > Pseudomonadota > Gammaproteobacteria > Burkholderiales > Casimicrobiaceae > PALSA-1003. Next base: position 41,274 of record DATMNH010000269.1, on the reverse strand, counting down.
GTCGGTGAGCGATGTCGGCGGCAAGCGCGAGCTGCGTTTCGCGGGCAGGCTGGATGCGTACTCCATCGCAGGCGTCTGGCCCGACGCGCGCGCGGCGCTCGATGCGGCGCCGAACCTGCCGGTGCTGATCGAAACTTCGGGCGTGGAGTACTGCGATGGCGGTGGCATCGCGATGCTGGTCGATCTGTTGCGACAACCGCGGAGGCCGGAGGCGCAGGTTTCGGTGGTCGGTCTGAAGCCCCAGTTCCGGACCCTGCTCGATCAGTTCGATCCGGCTGCGTTGCGCGTGCCGCCCCAGGAACACGCCGAGCGGTTGCAAGCGGTCGCCGAAATCGGCCGCGCCGCGCTCATCCTCGGCCGCGATCTGTTTTTGCAAATCGCCTTCATCGGCGAAACGGGCTCGGCGTTGTGGTTCGCGATCACGCATCCGCATCGCGTTCGCTGGAAAGACGTCTGGTATATCTGCGAGCAGGTCGGGGTCAACGCGTTGCCGATCGTGGCGCTGATATCTTTTCTGCTCGGCATCATTCTCGCATTCCAGTCCGCGGTGCCGATGCGGCAGTTCGGCGCCGAGATCTTTGTCGCGGACCTGGTCGGACTCTCGATACTGCGCGAGCTCGGGCCGCTGATGACCGCGATCCTGCTCGCCGGCCGGTCCGGCGCGGCCTTCGCGGCGGAGATCGGAACCATGAAGGTCAACGAGGAGCTCAACGCGCTGACCACCATGGGGCTCGACCCGGTTCGCTTCCTGGTCGTCCCGCGCATCGTCGCTGCAGTGCTGATGATGCCGCTGCTGGTCATCTTTGCCGATCTGATCGGCATCCTGGGCGGTGCCTTGACCATGGTCAGCTTCAATATTCCGATCAGCGCCTTCCTGCACGAGGTCGACAGCCTGGTCGACGTCAAGGACCTGCTCGCGGGGCTCGCCAAGGCGCCGGTTTTCGCGATCCTGATCGCCGGCATCGGGTGCTTACGCGGCCTGCAGACGCAGACCGGCGCCAGCGCCGTCGGCATTTCCGCAACGCGCGCGGTCGTCTCGGGGATCATTCTGCTGGTCGTCGTCGACGGCATTTACGCGTTCGTCTACTATCTGCTCAACATCTAAGGCGCCGACCGATGCCCGCCGAACCGATCATCCGCGTCGAGAACTTCACCGCCGGTTACGACGGCAACGTCTTGATGCGCGACATCAACTTCACCATCAACCGGGGTGAGGTATTCGTCATCCTCGGCGGCTCGGGCTCGGGCAAGAGCACGCTCATGAAGCACATGATCGGACTCTACGAACCGATGGCCGGAGCGGTCTATATCGACGGCGACGACATCGTCACCGCGGAGGGCGACGCGCGGCGCGCGATTCTCAAGAAAATCGGCGTCATGTACCAGAGCGGTGCGCTGTTTGGCTCGATGACGCTCTTAGAAAATGTTCGCCTGCCGCTGGAGGAGTACACGTCGCTCGACGACGATGCCATCGATCTCATCGCCCAGATGAAGCTCAAGCTGGTCGGCCTCGACGCATTCAGCGGCCACATGCCGTCCGAGATCAGCGGCGGGATGCAGAAGCGCGCGGCCATCGCGCGCGCGATGGCCCTCGATCCGACGATCCTGTTTCTCGACGAGCCGTCGGCCGGTCTCGATCCCATTACCTCGGCCGAGCTCGATCTCCTCATCCTGCGCCTCGCCAAGAGCCTGGGCATCACGTTTGTCATCGTGACCCACGAGCTCGCCAGTATCTACACCGTGGCCGACAGGGTCATCATGCTCGACAAGCGCACCAAGGGCATCATCGCCGAAGGAGACCCGAGGGTCCTGCGCGACACCAGCGACAATCCCTGGGTGCGCCGGTTTTTCCGGCGCGAAGCGGCGCCTGACACGATCGCGGAAGCGGCGTAATGCAATCGACAACTTACCGTGGCCATCACATGCCGATCGCTGAAACGCGCGGCGAAATGCCGGGCGGCGACAAGCGCACGTGCGACGCATGAGCGCCCAGGCCAATTTCTTCAAGCTCGGCTTGTTCGTGATCGGCGCTACCGTGGTGCTGATTCTGCTGCTGCTGATCCTTGGTTCCGGGCGGTGGTTTCAGTCCAGGGTTGCAATCGAGACATATCTCAACGAATCGGCGCAGGGACTCGAGGTCGGATCGAAGGTCAAGTATCGCGGCGTCGTCGTCGGCGAAGTGACCAAGATCGGCTTCACCTACACCAAGTATCAGCTCGACAAGCCGATGGCGGAGCGGCTGCGCTACGTGATGATCGAGGCGCTGCTGCTGCCGCGCCTGATCGGAGGCCGTGCCAGCGGCGATATCACGCGTCCGGAAACGGCGCGAATGGAAATCGACAAGGGTTTGCGTGTGCGCCTAGCGCCGCAGGGCATCACCGGGACCAATTATCTCGAGATCGACTACGTGGATCCCAAGACCAATCCCGAGCTGCCGATCTCGTGGGAACCGGACAACCTTTATATTCCCAGCGCGCAATCGACGGTGACGCAATTCATCGGCACGGCGTCGGACATTCTCACTCGATTTCAGCACCTCGATCTCGAGGGAACGCTCACCAATCTCAACCGGCTGCTGATCACCAGCAATAACCGCATCGACGCCGTCGACACCGCGAAGCTGTCGCAGAACACGTCGCGGGTCTTAAGCAAGCTCGAGACCAAGCTGGACCAGTTGCCGATGGACCAAATCGGCAAGGACGCTGCGGCGCTGCTGGCGGATTTGCGGGTGACCAGCCGGCGGCTCTCCGCGATCCTCGACGACCCGGCGATCAAGCGCCTGCCGTCGGACGCCGATGCCGCGGCCGTCGCGCTCAAGAAGGTGCTCGATGATCCGAATTTCGCGAAATCGCTTTCGCACCTTCAGAGCACCTTGGCGCGGCTCGATCGCGTGACCGGCGGCGGCGAGACCGACCTGAAGCGGACCCTCGATAACTTACGCCAGATTACAGACAATCTCCGCGATCTGACCGAGAACGCCAAGCACTATCCGTCACAACTGATTTTCGGCGCGCCACCGCAGCCGGCAAAAGGTCTTCAACAATGAACATGCCCGCTTCGTTTTCGCGTCGGCGCGCGCTGTCTTCCGCGGCGGCGCTCTTGGTTGCCGGCTGCTCCCTGTCGCGGCCGGAGCCGGTCAAATCGACTTATGTGCTCGATCCGCCGCGGCCGCCTGCCGCAACCGGTGCGCCGAGATCCGCGACATTGCGCGTTGCCACGGTGTCGGTGTCGGGTCCCTTTGCGAGCCGATCGCTGGTCTATCGCGAAGGCGATTTGAAATTCGAAACGGATTTCTACCAGGAATTTCTGGTGGCTCCCGCAGCAATGATCGGCGAGGCAACCGCGGCGTGGCTTTCCGCGGCGGGGATCTATCGGGCGGTCCTGCCGCCGTCGAGCTCGCTCGACAGCGATTTTTCCCTCGAGAGCTTTGTGAGCGAGCTCTACTGCGACCTGCGCGACCCAGCGCAGCCCGCAGCCGTGGTGAGCATCAAGTATTTTCTCACCGATACCGCGGCCGGCCCTGGCGCATATGTCTGGACCGGGGAACTGGGCTCGCGGGTCCAAGTGCCTTCGCGCTCGGCGGACGCGCTGCTTCGCGGACTCAACGCGGCGCTCGGCAAGGTGCTCGAGCAGCTTGCGGCGGCGCTGCGCGCGTTGCCGGCAAAATAGTTTCCGTGCCGCAGCGCTGCTGTTCTGACTGACCCAAGCCCGGCTCGACCGCGCAGCCTACGAGCCAGCATGAGCCGTGGGTGAGCATGGTGCGCGACTGCGCCCCGGGATCATTGCGCGCATCGTGCGACGAGGTCGTGTTGGTCCGACGCGGTGACCGTAACGCGCGCAAAGTCGCCGACCGTCAAGGCGGCGCCATCGATCACCGAAACCACGCCATCGATCTCGGGTGCGTCGCCGGCGCCGCGCGCGATTGCGCGCGGGCCGTCGATCGCATCGACGAGGACGTCGATGGTGCGGCCGACCCGCGCACGCAGCCGCCGCGCGCTGATCGCTGCCTGCGCCACCATGAATCGCGCGCGGCGCTCTTCCTTGATCGCTTCGGGCAGCGCGCCTGGCAGCGCGTTGGCAACGGCGCCATCGACCGGCGAATAGGCGAAGCAGCCGACACGGTCGAGTTGGGCCTCCTCGAGAAAGTCGAGCAGCTCCTCGAACTCGGCCTCGGTCTCGCCTGGAAAGCCGACGATGAAGGTCGAACGTATGGTCAAGCACGGGCGTATCGCGCGCCAGGCGAGAATGCGCTCGAGCGTATTCTCGGTATTGGCCGGACGCTTCATGAGCTTCAGGATGCGCCGGCTCGCGTGCTGGAAAGGAACGTCGACATACGGCAGAACGCCGATGCCGCCGTCGGACATCAGCGGAACGACTTCGTCGACGTGTGGATAGGGGTAGACGTAGTGCAGCCGTACCCACGCGCCGTGCTCTTCCGCGAGCGCTCCGAGTGCTTGGACCAGCTCAGTCATTCGCGTCTTGAGCGGCCGGCCGCGCCAGAAGCCGGTCCGGTATCGGACATCGACGCCATAGGCGCTGGTGTCCTGCGAGACGACGAGCAATTCGCGAACTCCTGCCTTGAACAGGTTCTCGGCTTCGTTCATCACGTCGGAGAGCGGCCGGCTGACCAGATCGCCCCGCATCGACGGAATGATGCAGAAAGTGCAGCGATGATTGCAGCCTTCGCTGATTTTCAGGTACGCGTAGTGCCTCGGGGTTAGCTTGACGCCCTGCGGCGGCAGCAGATCGACGAAAGGATCATGCGGTCGCGGCAGATGCGCATGAACGGCGTCCATGACCTCGCCCGCGGCGTGTGGCCCGGTGACTGCAAGCACCCTGGGATGTGCCGCGCGCACAAACGCGCCGCCTTGCTTGGCGCCCAGGCAGCCGGTGACGATGACCTTGCCGTTCTCGCTCAGTGCTTCGCCGATGGCGGAGAGCGATTCCTCGACCGCGGCATCGATGAAACCGCAGGTGTTGACGACGACCAGATCGGCGCCCTGGTAGGTCGGCGCGATGGCATATCCCTCGGTTCGCAGTCTGGTAAGAATCTGCTCGGAATCGACCAGAGCCTTCGGGCATCCCAGCGAGACGAATCCCACCTTGGGTGACGCGGCAGCGGCGCGCGGTAGCGGCTGGGTTTTGGCTGTGGCCATCGGGGAGGGATCGTGCGGTGCTAAAAAATCTTGGCTGCAATGCGGATGCTGCAGTGCTTTCGAGCGTTAGCGCTTTTTTTCTTCGTCGGGCGATGGTTGGGCGCCCGCGGCAAAGTTGGGGAAAGGAAACGAGGTGAACAAACCGCGTGTCTGATCCTGCATGCGCTGCTGCATGTCCATGAACAATTTGGCGCTCTGCTCGAGGTAGTTGCCGAGCATGCCCTGCATCGCCGGGGCCTGCATTTGCAGGAACTGTTTCCAGAGCTCGGGCGTGAGCAGCATCTTGTCGCCGTAGATCTGCTTGGCCTGGTCTTGCAGCTTGTTCTGGATTACCAGGAACGCTTTCACATTCTGCTCCATGTAATTGCCCATGATGCCCTGCAGCGCGTTGCCGTAGAAACGGATCATCTGCGAGAGCATCTCGCTGGAAAACATCGGCATCCCGGCAGACTCTTCCTCGAGAATGATCTGCAGCAGGATGCCCCGCGTCAGGTCGTCCCCCGACTTGGCATCGATGACCTGGAAATCGATGAACTCGAGCACCATCTGCTTGACGTCGGCCAGGGTAATGTACCCACTGTTGGCGGTGTCGTATAAGCGGCGGTTGGGGTACTTCTTGATCACGCGGATCGGCTTGGCCATGCTGCACTCCCGGAAACGAAGCGGCGATTATAACGTTCTGATTTATCAGGACGATTGAAACGTCCACGGTGCCCACATCCGCATCATTGGTGCACTGCACCAAATAATCCTTGACTTGATGGCTTACCGCCCCTACAATTGGTTTTGTGCAGTGCAGCAAAGATGGCGCAGTAAAAGCGAACCTCCTAAAAGACCGGGGAGTCCGACCAGCAGCGTAAGCCGCGTCTGCGCAGAGTAATCCGGACCCGTTTAGGGTCCTATTCAACCTCAACGGAAAAGGATTCCAAATGTATAACGCAACCGAACAATTCGCTGACATCAATAAAGCCGGCTATGACAACGCAGTGAAGCTCGCCTCGCTGTCGCTCGACAAGGCCGAGCGTTTCACCAAGCTCAACCTCCAGGCCGCCAAGGTCGCGCTCGAGCAAGGCGTGTTTACGGCCAATGCCGTCGCAGGTATCAAGGATGTGCAGGAGCTTGCCGCAGTCCGTGCCAAGCTGACCGAAGCCGGTGTGCAGAACGCCCTGGGCTATTCGCGTGGCGTCTACCAGATCGCTTCCGAAGCGCAAGCTGATTTCTCGGAGCTCGCCGAAGCAGCGTGGGCTTCGTACACCAAGAATGTCGCGGCATGGGTCGAAAAGGCGTCGAAGAATGCGCCCGCCGGTTCCGATTTCGCCGTGACGGCGTTGAAGTCGACGGTCGCGGCAACCACCGCTGCGTTCGACCAGTTCTCGAAGGCGACCAAGCAGGTTGTCAGCTACGCCGACGCGTCGGTTCGCGCCGCTAGCGCAAACGCTGCCAATGCCGCCAAGGCAACCACGAAGGCGACGACCAAGGGTCGCAAGTCTGCGTAAGCTTCAGACGGACATCACCGGGAAACCGCCGGGAACTTGAATCCCCCGGCGGGGTCCCAATATCGGAAGTGATGACTCCTGTAGTTCTGTATCATTTTCCTCCTCCTAAATGATACAGCCTCGCCCCGGCACCTGTGCCGGGGCTTTTTTTTAGAACATGTGCTGGCCACCGTTGATGGCGATGTTTGCGCCGGTGACGAACGCCGCTTCTTCGGACGTGAGGTAGGCGACCAGTCCCGCAACCTCGTCGGGCTTGCCGAGGCGTCCCGTCGGAATTTGCGGCACGATCTTCGAATCGAGCACTTCCTGCGGAATCGCCATGACCATCTTGGTACCGATGTACCCCGGCGAGATGGTGTTCACGGTAACGCCCTTTTTTGCGATCTCGAGCGCCAGCGCCTTGGTGAATCCGTGCATGCCCGCCTTGGCGGCCGAGTAGTTGGTCTGCCCGAACGCGCCTTTCTGGCCGTTGACCGATGCAATGTTGATGATCCGGCCCCACCCGCGGTCGACCATGCCGTCGCATACCTGCTTGGTCATGTTGAAGCAGGAGTCGAGATTGGTTCTGATCACCGCGTCCCAGTTTGCCTTGTCCATTTTCTTGAACGTCATGTCGCGGGTGATGCCGGCGTTGTTGACCAGCACGTCGACCGCGCCGACGTCCTTCACCACCTGAGCGACGCAGGCGACGCACGAATCCCAGTCGACGACGTCGCACGGATAGGCGTGGAACTTGTACCCCGCCTTTTTCATCGACTCGAGCCAATCGTGCGCCTTGGCATTGCCGGGCGAGTGGGTCGTGACCACCGTGTTGCCGAGCGCTGACAGCTTCATGCAGATGGCTTCGCCGAGGCCTCCCATACCGCCGGTCACCAACGCGATGCGATGCTTGTCTTGTGCCATTTTTGTGCTCCTCCTTTAGTGCAATGGTCGATGGACCGCGTTGACCCCTCATTACCCGCTCTTGCCGGGAACCAGGGGAACTCGTTTTGTTCGGGCTTACCTTTCCACGGCCATGGCAACCCCCATGCCGCCGCCGATACAGAGCGATGCGAGTCCTTTCTTGGCATCGCGCCGCGCCATCTCATAGAGCAGCGTCACCAGGACTCGGCACCCTGATGCCCCGATCGGGTGGCCGAGCGCGATCGCGCCGCCATTGACGTTGATCTTGCTCGTGTCCCAGCCCATCTCCTTGTTTACCGCGCAGGCCTGCGCGGCGAACGCCTCGTTGATTTCCATGAGATCGAGGTCAGCCGGCTTCCAGCCGGCTTTTTCGAGGCACCGCCGCGAGGCCGATACCGGCCCCATGCCCATGATCGATGGGTCGACGCCGGACGACGCGAACGCCTTGATCTTCGCCAGGGGCTTGAGACCGAGTTTCGCCGCGCGTTCGGCGCTCATCACCACGACCCCTGCCGCGCCGTCGTTGATGCCCGATGCGTTGGCGGCGGTCACCGATCCGTCCTTGGCAAACGCAGGCCGCAGGCCGCTGATCGACTCGAGCGTCGTCCCCGCCTTGATGAATTCGTCCGTCGCGAAGGGGAGCGGCTCGCCCTTGCGCTGAGGAATCATCACCGGGACGATCTCGTCTTTGAATGTTCCCGCTTTCTGGGCGGCTTCCGCCTTGTTCTGGCTCGCGACCGAGAACTCGTCCTGCTGGCTCCGCGAAATACCGTATTGTTTGGCGACGTTTTCCGCAGTCGTCCCCATATGATATTGATTGAAGACGTCCCAGAGACCGTCAACGATCATCGTATCGACGAGCTTGGCGTCGCCCATCCGGAATCCATCGCGCGATCCGGGCAGCACGTGTGGCGAGGCACTCATGTTTTCCTGCCCGCCCGCAATGACAATCTCGGCATCGCCGCAGCTAACCGCCTGCGCCGCGAGCATGACCGCTTTGAGGCCGGACCCGCAGACCTTGTTGATGGTCATGGCCGGAATCGCCGCCGGCAGTCCCGCCTTGATCGACGCCTGACGCGCCGGGTTTTGACCGCTGCCGGCGGTGAGCACCTGGCCCAGGATCACTTCGGAAATGTGCTCGGGTTGCAGCTTGGTGCGCGCGAGCAGCTCGCGAATCACGGTAGCGCCCAATTCAGGCGCCGGGATTTTCGCGAGTGCGCCGCCGAATTTGCCGATGGCGGTCCGCGTTGCAGCGACGATGACGATGTCGGTCACGGGTTTCTCCACAAGAGGATGGATGCGACGACCGGCCTGCAGGACGAGCCGGACAATAGTGTCCATATTTTAACGCAGGAGTCCTCCCGCCGCATCTCGATTCGGAGCAGCAGTTGATTCCTGAGCAGCGAAAAATGGGCTCCTTAAGCGACCTGCTCGGAAACGTAGCTGCCCGGCGCCGGAGCCAGCGCCGGATGCGCGTCGCTTCCCGCTTTCACTGGCGCCGGCCGCCGCGATCCACCGTGTTCCGATAGCCACGCCGACCAATGTGGCCACCAGCTTCCCGGATGCACCAGCGCGCGAGCGAGCCAATCGTCGGCGTCGTCGGTGAGCAGCTCGTTGGTCCAGAATTTGCGGTGACGCTTCGCCGGCGGATTGACGATGCCGGCGATATGTCCCGACGCGCCAAGAACGAAAGTCAGGTAGCCGCGCAAGAGCCCTATCGTCTTGTACGCCGATCGCCACGGAACAATGTGATCATCGTGCGTCGCCAAGACATACGTGGGTATCGAGATGCGTGAGAGATCGATCGCCTGGCCGCACATGGTCAATGCCCCGGGCTCGCGCAGGCGGTTATCGAGATACATGTCGCGCACATAGGAAAGATACATGGGACCGGGAAGGTTGGCGGAATCGCCGTTCCAGTAGAGGAGATCGAAGGCGGGAGGCGTTTGACCCTTGAGATAGTTGCCGACCACGTAATTCCACACCAGCTCGTTCGGCCGCAGGCTCGCGAACGCGCTGGCCAATTCACTTCCTCGAATCCGGGCTCCGGCAAGCAGCGTTCGCTCGCGAGCGGCGAGCGAATCGCGCGAGATGTAGACGCCGATATCGCCGGGATCCGAGAAATCGAGCATCGTCGTCAGCAATGTAGCGCTCGCGGCGTGCGGCGCGTGGTTCGCCGCCAGCGCGGCGAGCGCGCACGCGAGCAAGGTCCCGCCGACGCAAAATCCTAGCGCATTGATGGTCTTGCTCGATGCGATCTCGCGCGCGACGTCGATTGCCGCAAGCACGCCGCGTTCAAGGTAGTCGTCCCAGGTAAGGTTCCCGAGCTCCGCTGGAATGTTGCGCCAGGAAATCATGAATACGGTATGTCCCTGGGCGATCGCGTATCGAACGAAGGAATTCTCCGGCCTTAAGTCGAGGATGTAGTACTTGTTGATGCAGGGCGGGACGATAAGCAGCGGACGCCTGAACACGGTAGGCGTCGTCGGCGCGTAGTGGATAAGCTCGATCAACTCGTTGCGAAAGACGACGCTGCCCGGAGTCGTCGCCAGATTGCGTCCCACTTCGAATGCGGCCTCGTCGGTCATTGCGATCCGGCCCCGCTGCGCGTCGGCGATCAGGTTCGACGCGCCTTGTACGATCGAGGCGCCGCCGGAGTCGAGCGCGAGCTGCAAGGCGTCGGGATTGGTCGCCAGAAAATTCGACGGCGCAATCGCGTTGATATACTGGCCGACGACGAATGCCAGCCTTTTCTTCGTCTCCGGATCGGCCTGCGCCAGGTTGGCGAGCTCGCGCACGTAGTCCGAGTAGAGCAGATAGGCGTCCTTGAGCCACGCGAAGTACGGCTGGTCGCGCCATGCCCTTGCGGCGAACCGGCGATCGTGTTCCGCATCGGGAACGGATGGCGCACCGTCTCCTTTGACGATGCGTGACCAGAGCGCTTCGAATCGCTGTTGGTAGCGCCGAGTGAGATCGGCGAGCGTCTCGGGTGGGATCCACGCCGCCGGGAGGGCGGGGATGGTAAGGCCGGTCGTCCCGACGCCGCCCGGCAGCGACGCATCGGCGGCGCCGCCGGCAACCGCCCCGGACCACCAGTTGGCCCATTCCCGACCCGCGGTCTGCCACTCTTCGGCGAGCTCGGGCCATTGGGTCGCCTGCACGCCGGGCTTCGCGCGAGTCTGCTCGATTTTTTCCGACTTCCTCATCTCGTTACGCATGGCAGGACAGGTACCACAGGCGGCGGATCCGGTGCGAACGAGTTTAGCCGCCCGGTCGCGCCAGCACAAACGCCAAAAGCGTTCGAGATGCTCTAATGCTCGAGCGCGACGTGCGCGATGGCAATGATCGCGATCCCGACGCCGATCAGCGCGAGTTGCCGCGCGGTATCGCCAGGCGCGGGGTGACGGTGCAGGCTCGGGATCAGATCGGCGACTGCGACATAGAGCAGGCTCGCCGCGGCGAGCGCGAGCACGGTGGTCAGCACCTCCTGCATCGACGCCAGCGCGGCATACCCGGCCAGGCCGCCCACCAGCATCGCAGCACCCGTGGCAAGGTTGTACACAAAGGCGCGCCGCCGCGTGTAGCCCGAGTGCAGCAACACGGCGAAGTCTCCCACCTGCTGCGGAATCGCATGCGCCACGATTGCCAGCGCGGTAGTCGTCCCCAATGTGAAGTCGGCGATGAAGGTCGCCGCGATGACGATGCCGTCACAGAAATTGTGCACGCTGTTGCCGATAAGGATCATCAGTCCCGATCTGCCGCCGTCGAAACCATGGCTATGCGATCGTGCACCCTCAGTTGCGTCCTCAGTTGCGATCAGGGACGCGCCCTCGGCGAGACTTTCGGCTTCGAGATGGCTGTGCCGCCACAGCACCAGTTTTTCCAGCAGGAAAAAGAGCAACAGTCCGATCAGGACCGTCAGCATGACGCGCTCCGTGGCGCCGTGCTCGAGCGCGTGCGGAAGCAGCTCGAGAAACACGGCGCCGAGCAATGCGCCGACGGCAAAGCTGACCAGCGGGGAAATCCAGCGCGAATGCAGCGCGAGGGTACCGGCGGCGGCGAGCACCGACAATGCGCCGCCGGCAAGACAAGCGATGGTGATTGCGGGGAGCGGGGCAAGCGTGAAACTCATGTCGGGCCGGTGCGCATTATACGAGAGCGCCGCAGCGCGACGCGGCGCCGCGTTGCGCGCCTGATGGCCGCGCGCTCATTGCGATCCGAGCCAGATCATCGTGGCCATGCGTCCGTTGGCGCCGGCGCCATCGCGGCGATACGAATGAAAGAATTCGCTTTCGCTTAGTGTGCAGCGTCCGCCGCCGTAGACCGCGCTTACGCCGGCTCGTGCGAGCTTCCTTCTCGCCAGCGCGTAGAGATCGGCGTGCCATTTCATGTTCGCGCCCTCGTTCGCGCTCTCGTTCGTGTTCTTCTTGGTGCTCATTTTCGTGCTCATTTTCGTACACTGGACGAAACACTCAGCCGCGCCCGGATCCGGATCGCAGAAGGCAGCGACGACCTCGCTTCCTACCTCGAACGCGCGCGGTCCGATCGCCGGTCCAAGCCACGCCAACACCGATGCCGGCTCGACACGCAACGCCGTGACCGCGACTTCGATCACTCCCGCCGCGAGCCCGCGCCAGCCGGCATGCGCGGCTGCCACCACGCGCGAATCGCGGTCGGCTAGAAGGACCGGCAGGCAATCCGCCGTCAAGACCGCGCAGACGATGCCCGGCGTGCGCGTGACCGAGCCATCCGCAGCGGACCCATCGTAGCCCGCATCGAGGTCCGCAATCGCGGTCCCGTGCACCTGCCTGAGCCACACCGGCTCGGCGGGGAGAAAGCGGCGAAGCAATGCGCGTCCGCTTGCAACCTGGGGCGCTGACGCCGCAAAGTCGATCGCGCAGCCCGACGCTCCGTTTCGAGTCGTCGAAACTGCGTACACACGCGACGGTGCCGGCCAGGCCGGGACGATCCAGTCGAGACCCTGGGCGGCGAGCGCCGCCGCCATCGGCGTGTCACTTCTCGCCTGCGGTATCACGCGCGCTTGCGCCGGCGCAGAACGTCGAGCAGCGCCAAAAAATCGTCCGGCAGCGGCGACTCCCAAGTCATCGCCAGGCGCGTCATGGGATGAACCAGCCCGAGACGCCAGGCGTGCAACGCCTGCCTTGGAAAGACCAAGCCTCCGCTGGCACGGCCGGCAACAGCGCGCCCTCGGCCGGCAGCAATGCCCAAGCGGCGACCGTAGCCGGGGTCGCCGATCAGCGGATGACCGATGGACGCGAGGTGAACGCGAATCTGATGCGTGCGGCCGGTTTCGAGGCGGCAGAGGATCAGCGTGCTGTCACCGAAGCGCTCGCGCACTTCGTAATGCGTAACGGCGTGCTTGCCTGCCGAAACGACCGCCATCGAGGTGCGCTTCACCGGATGGCGCCCGATGGGCGCATCGACCGTCCCGCCGCTTGCGATGTCGCCCGAGGCGAGCGCGAGATATTCGCGGCGCACGCTGTGCGCCTGCAATTGCCGGACGAGGTCGGTCTGCGCGATTTCGGTCTTGGCGACGACCAGGAGCCCGGTGGTGCCCTTGTCCAGGCGATGAACGATGCCCGCGCGCGCGATGCCCGAGAGCTGCGGCGCGTGGTGCAACAGCGCGTTCGCGAGCGTACCCTCCCAGTTGCCGTTGCCGGGATGAACCACCAGGCCGGCCGGCTTGTCGATCACCATCAGCACATCGTCTTCGTACACGACCGACAACGGCAGCGCCTGCGCGACAAAGGGAACCGCGCGTGGATCGGCAAGCGGCGAAACGGTGATCCGCTCGCCGCCTAGGAGCTTTTGCTTTGCCGCGGCCGGTGCGCCGGCGACGGTGACGCGATCGGCATCGATCCACGACCTGAGCCGAGTCCGCGAATGCTGCGGCATGAGCTTTGCGAGCGCCTGGTCGAGCCGCATGCCCGCGTATTGCGCCGGAACCGTCAGCGCATCGGCGGGCGCATCGGCGACGGTCGCGAGCGCTGAGTTATAATCGTCAGCCAAGGAAGGGCAGGGCAATGATGTCGAAAATCTGCAGGGTCGCGATCGCACTGCTGATCGTGTCCGGCGTGGTGGCCTGCAGCTGGTTACCCGAGGTCAAGGAGGAAACCACAGACTGGTCGGCCGAAAAGCTGTACTCGGAGGCGCACGGCGCGCTGGTGACGGGCAATTATACGCGCGCGGTCAAGCTCTTCGATACGCTCGAGGGACGTTTCCCGTACGGTCGATATGCGCAGCAAGCGATCCTCGAGGGCGCTTACGCCAACTTCCGGCAAGGCGAGACCACGCCCGCGATTGCGGCCTGCGATCGCTTCATCCGGACCTATCCCAATCACCAGATCGTCGACTACGCCTATTATCTGAAGGGGCTTATTAACTTCCGCGAGGACCAGGGATTGTTCGGCTACATCGTCGAGCAGGATCTGTCCGAGCGCGACCCGAAGATGACCAAGGAGGCATTCGCTGCCTTCCGCGAGATAGTGACACGGTTTCCCGACAGCAAGTATGCGCCCGACTCGCTCGAGCGGATGCGCTATCTCACCAATGCGCTCGCCGGATACGAAGTCCACGTCGCACGCTATTACTACGGTCGCGGTGCCTATATCGCCGCGGCCAACCGCGCGCAAGCGACGCTGACCAACTACCCGAAAACGCCGGCGAACGAAGATGCCCTCATCGTGCTGGTCAACAGCTACGACAAGCTTCAGATGCCGCAGCTACGCGATGACGCACAGCGCATACTCAAGGAGACCTTTCCAAACGGAAAGAATTCCGCGCTTCGCGCCAAGGCCTGGTGGAAATTCTGGGCCAAGGACGAGCTGCCGCCGCCGACGGTCGACGCGCCGTCGGTCAACGACATGAAGCCATGGTGGAAATTCTGGCAGTTCGACGAACAGAACCCGTGGTGGAAAATCTGGTAGCGGCGCGAGCCTCCCGGCGAGGGGCCCCGCGTAGCGGGGATCGACGGGGGTTTGCGAGTCGACGCTAGCGGCCGACTCCGCGACGCATCTCATTCACGAGCGGGTTCCCGAGGCTCGCGCCGCGGTTCAGACCTCCGCCGGCAGCGCCGCAAAAAATGCCTCCACGTCGGCCAGCTCGCGGGTGCGCCGCATGGGCGGCAGCGCCTGCCAGATGCGCCGTCCGTAGGGCTTTTCCACCAGCCGCCGATCGCAGATCATCAGCACGCCGCGGTCTGTCTCGGATCGGATGAGACGTCCGGCGCCTTGCTTCAGGCTGATCGCCGCCTGCGGCAACTGATAATCCATGAACGGGTTGCCGCCCTCACGCGCGATATGCTCGAGGCGGGCCGCGAACAAGGGGTCGTCCGGCGGCGCGAACGGCAGCTTGTCGATGATGACCACCGACAGCGCTTCACCTTGGACGTCGACGCCTTCCCAGAAACTCTGGCTGCCGAGCAGCACGGCGTTACCGAGCCTTCGGAAACGCGTCAGCAATTCCGATCGTGATCCTTCTCCCTGAACCAGCAGCGGAAAGTTCATGCCTTCGCGTTCCATCGCCACGGCGAGCGATTCGCGCGCGCGTGCGAGCGCACGCAGGGTCGTAAAGAGCAGGAAGGCGCGTCCGCTGCTGGCCTTCAACACCGGCAGCGCTGCAGCGACCACCGCTTCGGTGTGCTCGATACTGTTCGGAGCCGGCAGATCGCGCGGGAGGTAGAGCAGCCCCTGCTGCGCATAGTCGAACGGGCTCTCCCAATAGGCGGTGGTCGCGCCGGCCAGGCCCAGCTCGCGCTGATAGAGCGCGAAGTCGCCGCCGATCGCCAGTGTTGCCGAGGTGAAAATCCACGCGCGCGCGACATCGGTGACCTGCTTGGAAAAAATCTCGGCCACGGAAAGAGGAGACGCATGCAATTGCCAGCCGTGCGCGCTCACATCCAGCCATCGAATCCACTGCGCGTCCTCACTCGAGTCCTCATTTGTGTCCCCGGGTCCGCGCAGGCTCTCCCGCCAGCGGGTCAGGCGCGCCGTCGAATCAGCGGCGCGGGTCGCGCACTGCGCGAGCTCGTCGCTTCGTTCCGCCTGGTGCGCGAGCTCGCGAGCGAGCTCGGCGAGTGCATCGGCAAGCGTGTCGAGCGCGGTGGTGAATCCGGGCCTTTGCGCGATCGCGGACTGCAGCCATTTTCCAGGAACGTCTCCGACGATCAAACGAAACCGGCGCAGCGCTTGCGCCAACGCCTGCGCGGCATCGGGCAGCGGCGCGTAGTCGCGGGCCGAGCGGAGCCCTTCGGCTTCGGCATCTCGGGCAAGCTCGCCCAGGCTGCCGGCGCTGATTTCCTCGCCGAAGAAGAGCGTCGCGGTGTCGGGCAGCTGATGCGCTTCGTCGAGGATCACGGTATTGCATGCTGGAAGCAACTCGGTCAGGCCCTCGTCCTTGAGCATGACGTCGGCAAAAAACAGATGGTGGTTGATGACCACGATATCCGCCGCGAGCGCCTGCTTGCGGGCATTCATGACGAAACAACGGTCGTAATGCGCACAGTCGCTGCCCAGACAGTTCTCGCGCGTCGATGTTACGTCGGCCCAGATGCCGGCGTTCTCGGGAACGTCCGCGAGCTCGCTCTTGTCTCCGCTGGTCGACGTGCGCGCAAACGACGCGATTCGCGGCAGGTACGCAGCGTCGGCGCGCGACGCGAAGGTTCCCTGGCTGGATGCGCGCTCGAGATGATGATGGCAAACGTAGTTGGCGCGGCCCTTGAGCAGCGCGACCGACACCGGGACCTTCAACGCATCGCGGATCAGCGGCAGGTCGCGCTGGAAGAGTTGATCCTGCAGCGTCTTGGTGCCGGTGGAGACGATCACCTTGCCGCCGGACAGGAGCGCGGGGACGAGGTATGCAAAGGTCTTGCCGGTTCCGGTACCCGCCTCGGCCAGCAATTGGCCGCGCGTTTCGATGGCCAGCGCGATCGCTTCGGCCATGGCGAGTTGCTGCGGGCGAAATCGATACGCCGAGAGATCGCGGGCGAGCACGCCCTCGGGACCGAATATCGCGTGCAGATCGGCGGCGGCAGCGCTCAGCTCAGCGCCTCGTATAAGAAAGAATGCTCCGCCTTGTCGCGCGTGGCGGCCTGGGTGGTTATCTCGGCCATGTTCGCCTGCGTCAGGGCTTTGCCGGAATTTTTTTTGCGGGCCGTTTGACGACGGGTGGGAGAGGCGCTTCTTCGAGCGCGCGAATGGTTTTGATCTGCTCGTTGAAATCACCGTACGGCTCCGCTGCCCGCAGCTTGTAACCTTCGTCGGT
This sequence comes from Casimicrobiaceae bacterium, assembly GCA_035568975.1. Lineage (GTDB taxonomy): Bacteria > Pseudomonadota > Gammaproteobacteria > Burkholderiales > Casimicrobiaceae > PALSA-1003. The sequence goes on along the minus strand of DATMNH010000269.1, from coordinate 24,437 downwards.
TTCGGGGGATGCGGGCCGCAGCCTGGCGAGGCTGTCCAGCCACGTGCTATAGAGCTTGCGCAGGCCTTGCACCTCGTTCGCGTTGCGCGCCTCGCGCAACGCTGCCTGGTACGGGCGGGCGATGGAAAGCTTGTGCTTGTCGATGCAACCCTCGGTCTTGGCACCGTTGACGCCTTCCTGCGCGCCCAGCAGTCCAAACTCGATCACCTCGATGCTTTTGATGTGGCGACACATGGTGTAAGTCTGGGGAATTGCCTCGAGGAAGCAGTCAGTGCCGCTGCCCGTATGCATCGTGGGACAAATGTACGTGTCCACCTTGTCGAGCGCGTGGGCGACGCCTGCCGTCAGGGTGCCAAACGCGATCGTAGACAAGACCGCGAACCCTGCCGCAAATGAAAATGTAAGCACGTGACGCATGAGACCGACCCTCGGAAGCGATCGGCAATGCTACCTTGCTTTAGGCGGGTGCCTCAAGGATCAACGCTGTCACAAGCGGCGACAACCGGCGATGAGCCGCGCCGTCGGGGACGGCAGTCAGCCCAATCAGAGCGTCGCGCCGCCGGAGACTTCGATGACCGCGCCGTTGATATAGCTCGCTTCATCCGACGCGAGCCAGGCATAGGTATTGGCGATTTCCTCGGGTTCGCCGAGGCGGCCCAGCGGAACGCGATCTTCCATCATCTTGATGATCTTTGCCGGCATCGACGCGAGGATCGGCGTGTGGATGAAGCCGGGACAGATCGCATTGGCGCGGATGCCCTTGCGGCCGAGCTCGCGCGCCCAGGTCTTGACCATGCCGATGACGCCGAACTTGGTGGCCGCATAATTCGTCTGGCCGAAGTTGCCGTAAATGCCGACGATCGAGGAGGCATTGAGGATGCAGCCCGAATTCTGCTCGAGCATGATGTCCACCACGGCCTTGGTACAGTTGTACACGCCCTTGAGATTGACGTCGATTACCCGCTCGAACTGATCGTCGGTCATCTTTCTGAACTGCGCGTCCTGGACGATGCCCGCGTTGTTGACCAGGGTGTCGATGCGGCCCCACTTGGCCATCACGCCTTCGACCATTCTGGCGATGGTTTGCTTGTCGGTGACGTCGATCCGAAAATGGATGGCCTCGCCTGCCGCGTCGGTGATCAGTTTCGCCGTTTCCTCGGCCGCGGCGACGTTGATGTCGCAAACGGCGACCTTGGCTCCCTCCTTGGCAAATTTGATCGCGGTCGCTCGTCCGATGCCTTGACCGCCGCCGGTAATGATTGAAACCTTGCCTTTAAGGCGCATTTTTATTCCGTATTTTCGTCGCTGACTCCATCCCACTCAGGGTCGACCGCCCTGTTGCACCGCGGCGAGTCTACGCGCCTTCGTTGCGACGCACAATATAAAGAAAGCTCGGCAATTGTCGCCGGTCGATCAGCCGGGCCAGGAAAAATCTAATCTGTAATCAACAACATCTTTTCTCGGATAGGTGCCAAGGCCCAGCGCATATCGCCGCACATAGGGGCTACGACGCGCGCTGTCACAGGGGCTCCCAATGCTCAACCACCAGCTGCAAAGAGACGAGCCCCTGGTAGCGATGGACATCGGGCCAGTACGCGGCCCGGATACTTCGGGGCAGGGCGTCGGTTCGATTGAACAGGATCGCTTCGAAGTCCTTGCCACCCAAAGTAAGCGCCAAGCTCAGGTGCTTGCCTCCGACCGGGCGTTGAGCTGCCACCTTGAATTCGTTGTCGAAGCGAGGCCGCGGAAAACCCTGGCCCCACACCTTCGTTGAAAAATCCTGCGCCAGATCGAGCGTGAGCTCGTCCACCGACAGAGCGCCGTCGGTTTCGATGAGTCGCTCCAATTGAGCGGCCGTCAGCCATTCGCGCGCGACCCGTTCGAACTCCTCGGTGAAGCGGGCCAGTTCCGCTTCGGGCAGCGATAGCCCGGCGGCGAAGGCGTGACCGCCGAAGCGGATGATCATTCCCGGCGCGCGCTTGGCCACCAGATCCAGTGCGTCGCGCAGATGAAAGCCGGCGATGGCGCGCCCGGAACCGCGAAGCTCGCCGTTTCCGGCCGCCGCAAAGACGATTGTCGGACGGTGATAGCGATCCTTGAGCCGCGACGCAACGATGCCGACCACGCCTTGATGCCATTCCCGCCGGTAGAGGCATAGCGTGCACGCCTCGACGTCGACCGGCGTATCGAGCGCGGCGAGCGCCTCGTCCTGCATGGCGGCCTCGATGTCACGCCGCTCCCGATTCAGGCGATCGAGCTCCGAGGCCAGGCGCTGCGCAGTTGCCGCGTGGTCGGTCACCAGGCAGGCGATGCCGACCGACATGTCCGAGAGTCGGCCGGCGGCATTGATACGCGGGCCGGCGACAAAGCCAAGGTCATACGTCGTCGCGCATCGCGGGTCGCGCGCGCCCGCTGCGAACAGTGCCGCTACCCCCGGCTGCATGCGTCCGGCACGGATTCGTCGCAGACCCTGCTCGACCAGGATGCGGTTGACGCGATCGAGCCGGACGACGTCCGCAACGGTGCCCAAGGCCACGAGGTCGAGCAGCGTGGCGAGGTTGGGCGCAGCGACGTTCGCGAAGCGCCCGAGGCGGCGCAACGTGGCGCGCAAGGCGATCAGCAGATAGAACATGACGCCGACCCCAGCCAGATGTTTGCTGGGAAAGTCGCACCCTGGCTGATTTGGGTTCACGATCCAGGCGGTTTCGGGCAGCCGATCGCCGGGCAGATGGTGGTCGGTGATCAGCACGTCGATGCCCCGCGCTTGGGCGGCGGCAACGCCTTCGACGCTGGCGATGCCGTTGTCGACGGTGATGATCAGTGCAGGCTGCCGCTCGGCCGCGAGGGCGACAATTTCCGGGGTCAGGCCGTAACCGAATTCGAACCGGTTCGGCACCAGAAAGTCGACCATGCCACCCATTGCCGTCAACCCGCGCATGCCGACCGCGCATGCAGTCGCGCCGTCCGCGTCGTAGTCGGCGACGATCAGCATCCTCTCGCCGCGCGCGATGGCATCGGTCAGGCGTGCGGCCGCGCTGTCGATGCCCTTCAAGCCAGTCCACGAAGGAAGGCCGGCAAAGCTGCAATCGAGCTCCGCGGTGGAATGCACGCCGCGCGCCGCATAGATGCGCGCAAGAACGTCGGATATGCCCTCCGCGCGCAGCTCGGCGACGCTTTCGGGCACGCTGCGACGCGATATGTTCAAGCGAGACTCCTAGGTGGAGGCGGCGTCAGGCGTCAGCGAACGCGGCGAGCACCGCCGGCAAACCAGGCGCTGGCGACCAGCGGCGCCGAAGGCGCTGCATCGCGCTGCCGGGGCGAGGCGTGAATGAAAGCGCAGTTCCGGATCCGGCGATCACCAGTCTCAGGTCGAGCTCGTGCTTGTCGAGCGCTCGTTCCAGCGGCGCGGCCCAGTCGGCGTCGAATGCGACAAGCTGTTGTTGCAGATCGGGCGCATTCAGGGCGTCGAGCCAGACCAGCGCCGAAGCAGCCGGCGGCGCTGCGCGGAACGCCGCAAACGAGCCTGGCACGGCCACTGAGCCGGCGCCGACGGCGCGGGCGAGGTCACGGAGCAACGGTGCCTGCGTGAACACGGCTGCGACAGGTAGAGCAGAATCTGTCGCGCGTAGCGTGCCGCCGCCCCACATCCACACATAGTTGACTGGCCGCAGGCCGCCGCTTTCTCGCGAACGATTCACCGGGTGCTCGAAGAGCAGCATCTGCATTTCGCTTTGCCATCGGCGCCAGCGCGCGGCGTCGGCTCCGCGGGGAAGGTGTGCGATGAGCGACTTGCCGATCGCCGCGTCCGGCGGAGAAGTCTCGAGTTGCTGCGGCTCCGCGAGCGTTACCCACCAGCGTCCGAGGCCATGCTCGACGAACTCGATTCCATCGGACGCGAACTGCGCGCGCAAGCTGGACAGCAACGCGGTAGCTTCGGCAGCATCGAGATCGCCGACCACGCCAGCAAGGCGAACCTCGTCCCGGCCGAGCTCGAGCGTCACCGGCTCGGCGCACAACCAATAGCGACTGCCGGGATCGATCCCGGCGGCTCGCGCGAGCCACGGCGCGACGGGCCAGTCATTTTGTTTTGCGATGCCGACGCTGGCGCAAGCGATGGCAAGCGGCCCGTCGGGTTCAAAGACGGCGGCCGCAGCGGTCGACAACAGGCGTGCGAGTGCCGGGGCGTTGACGGCGGCAAGCGCGGTCGGCGGCGCGTCGAGCAGATTGGGAAGGACCAGCGTCAGTTGCATTGGTGGCACAGCTACTGAAGATTACCGAAATGAGCGGCAGCGTGCGCAAAACTAGCGTCGTCCCCGCGAAAGCGGGGGGACCCAGCGGCGTCCGTCAAAAGACGCTGGATTCCCGCTTTCGCGGGAATGACGAAATTAAGGAAGCGGGTGTCGCGTACTTTCGCAATGCTTAATAGAACACGAAACTTAAGCGATGGAACTGCGCAACTGGGCTGCGTGACGGCGCCGCGTGACGGGATGGCGCTTGAGCCAGTCTAGCATGTGCTAGAGCACCCCCGCCGCTTGTGGCACACTGGCGCGCCGCCATTTAAGAGATTCCGTTGACGCCTTACGAAATATTTGTCGGCCTGCGCTATACCCGGGCCCGCCGCGGCTCCGGCCGCAACGGTTTTGTGTCGTTCATCGCATTTACTTCCATGGCCGGCATTGCGCTTGGCGTCGCGGCGCTGATCGTCGTGCTTTCGGTCATGAATGGATTTCAGGACGAGCTGCGCAATCGCATTCTTTCCGTCGCTTCGCACATCGAGGTTCGCGCGCTCGCCGGGAACATGGACAATTGGGAGGCCGTCGCTCGCGCGGCGAGGGCCAACCCGCGAGTGAAAGCCGGGGCACCGTATGTGCTCGGCCAGGCGATGCTGTCGGCGGGGGAGGTCAATCGCGGAGCGCTGATCCGTGGCATCGACCCGGCGCTCGAAGACACCGTCGCCGACATCGGAACGCATATGCGCAGCGGCTCGCTGTCGGCGCTCAAAGCCGGCGAGTTCGGCATCGTGCTCGGCGCGGAGCTTGCGCGGGCGCTGGGCGTGCGCACCGGCGACTCGGTGGTCGTCATCATCCCACAGGGCATGGTGACGCCCGCGGGCGCGCTGCCCCGGGTCAAGAGCTTCCGCATCGTCGGCGTGTTCGAGGTCGGCATGTTCGAATTCGACAACGGTCTCGCTCTGATCCACCTGGCGGACGCGCAGAAGCTCTATCGCATGGGCGACGCGGTCAGCGGCGTCCGGCTCAAGCTCGACGACCTCTTCGCTGCGCCGATGGTCGCGCGTGAATTGATAGCCAACATGCCGATCGATACCGAGGTTCGCGACTGGACACTGAGTCACGCGAATTTCTTCCGCGCGGTGGCCATCGAGAAGCGGGTCATGTTCATCATCCTGACGCTGATCGTGGCCGTGGCCGCGTTCAATATCGTCTCGGCGCAGGTGATGGTGGTCACCGACAAGCAGGCCGACATCGCGATTCTGCGCACGCTGGGCGCGTCGCCGCGAAGCATCCTCGCCATCTTCGTCATCCAGGGGGCTCTGGTCGGGATCGTCGGCACGATGATCGGCATTGCAGGCGGCATCGCGCTGGCGCTCAATATAGGAACCGTCGTGCCGGCAATCGAGCGCGCGTTCGGTATTCAGTTTCTGGACAAGAGCGTCTATTACATCAGCGAGCTGCCCTCCGACCTGCAGCGCGGCGACATCACGCTGATCGCGCTGATCGCGCTTTCACTCGCGCTCCTTGCGACCCTGTACCCGAGCTGGCGCGCCGCGAAAGTCAATCCGGCGGAGGCCTTGCGTTATGAATAACGCGGCCACGCCGGTGCTCGAGTGCCGTGCGCTGACCAAGACGTATCGGGGAGGGCCGCTCGATGTGCCGGTGCTGCTTGGCGTCGACCTCTCCGTCCTGCCCGGCGAACGGGTTTCGATCGTCGGCGCGTCGGGATCGGGCAAGAGCACGCTTTTGCATCTGCTGGGCGGGCTCGATGCGCCGACCGGCGGCGAGGTGCGCGTTCAGGGTGCGCCGATGGCGAGTCTCTCCGAAACCGAACGTGGCCGCGTACGCAACCGAGCGCTGGGCTTCATCTACCAGTTCCATCACCTGCTGCCGGAATTTTCGGCGCTGGAAAACGTCGCCATGCCGCTCCTCATTCGGCGCGAGCATAAACGCCGCGCGAATGCCGATGCCGCCGCGATGCTGGAGCGCGTGGGCCTCGCGCCGCGCGCCTTGCACCGTCCGGGCGAGCTATCCGGCGGCGAGCGCCAGCGCGTCGCCCTGGCGCGCGCACTGGTCACCGCTCCGGCGTGTGTGCTGGCCGACGAGCCTACGGGCAATCTCGATCGCCGTACTGCCGGTCAGGTCTTCGATCTGATGCTCGAGCTCAACCGCAGCGTCGGCACCAGTCTGGTCATCGTCACTCACGATGCCGATCTTGCGGCGCGAACCGACCGCACCTTACACCTGGTCGACGGCGTCCTCGTATAGCCGCGAAACGGCGTCGGCCTGAGGTATTCGGCGCTAAAGCACCAACACCGTCTCGTCCATGGCCGCGATCTGCTCGCGCAATTCGAGAATACGGTCCTGCCAGTAGCGCTGGGTGTTGAACCACGGGAAGGCGGCGGGAAATGCGGGGTCATCCCAGCGCCGCGCCAGCCACGCCGAGTAGTGAATGAGCCGCAGCGTACGCAAGGCCTCGATCAGCCACAGCTCTCGGTCGTCGAAATCGTGAAAGTCTTCGTAACCGCTGACGATCGCACGCAGCTGCCGCTGCATGTCGTCGCGATTCCCGGAGAGCAGCATCCACAAATCCTGAACGGCCGGACCCATGCGCGCATCGTCGAAGTCGACGAAATGCGGCCCGGCATCGGTCCAGAGGACGTTGCCGGCGTGACAATCGCCGTGCAGGCGCAGGGTACGCACCGCGCCGGCTCGCTCGAAACAGCGCCGAACCCCGTCCAGCGCCAGCGCGACGACGCTCTTCCAGGCTTCGGCGATGTCGGCCGGGATGAAGTCGTGCGCGAGCAGCCAGTCGCGCGGCTCCTCACCGAACGTTGCTATGTCGAGCGCGGGGCGCTCTGCAAACGGTGCGACCGCGCCGACGCGATGGATACGCCCGATAAAGCGGCCCATCCATTCCAGCGTTGAACGATCCTCGAGCTCCGGAGCGCGTCCTCCGCAACGCGGATAGACCGCGAAGCGAAAGCCGCGAAACGACGCGATCGTGCTTTTGCCGCCCAGTCGAAACGGCGCGACGGCGGGTATCTCGAGCTCCGCCAGCTTGGACACGAACGCGTGCTCTTCGGCGATCTGCGCGTCGCTCCATCGACGGGGCCGGTAGAACTTGGCGACGACCGACGGCGCCTGCACCTGTAGCCCGCCCGTGGGCGCGCCGTCGTCGAGCCACACCTGATAGACGCGATTCTCATAGCTGTTAAGCGACAGGAGCCGACCGTCGCCGGAAAGGCCAACGCTGGACAGTGCGTCGAGGACGCAGTCCGGCGTCAGCTCGGCATAGGGCGGCGCTCGGTTCGCGTCCATCGGCGCATTGTACTGAGGGTACGCGCGTCGCCTCGGTATGCTTGCCCACAAAAGAGCGAGAAGCGTGCTTTGGTCAGGAGTGCCGAGCGAAGGTCTGCCTCAGTACACTAATACTCAACCGGAATCGGATCGAGGCTTCGCCACAAGTACCAGGTTGCGACCGAGCGCCACGGCCGCCAAAGGTCGGCGACCGCAAACATGGCCTCGCGCGGCAGCCGCTCGCCACCGTTGAAGTGAATCGCTATCGCGCGCTGCAGGCCGATATCGTCGACAGGAAGTACGTCGGAGCGAAGCTCGTGAAAGATGAGGAACATTTCCGCCGTCCAACGCCCGATGCCTTTGACGTCGACCAGCGCCTCGATCAGTGCCTCATCGTCGAGGCGTTTCCAGCGCCGCGGGTCAAGGCGTCGGGATGTGAAATGAGCTGCCAGATCGGTCAGATACTCGGCCTTGCGCTGCGACAGGCCGCAACGGCGCAGTGCAACGAGCTCCGCGGTCGCGACGTTCGCCGGCAGCAGGCGGGGAAATGAACGCAACGGCGCGGGCGATACCAATGCTGCGAAGCGCCCCCAGATGGCGTCGGCAGCCTTGACCGAAATCTGCTGCCCGACGATGGCCCGCGCCAGCGTCGTGAAGGCATCGCTGCGCCGTTTCAGGTGAATGCCGGGGTAGGAGTGAATGAGCCGCTTCAATACGCGGTCGCGCCGCGCAAGGGTGGCGGTCGCCTCGTTCCAGTAAGCGGGCTTGGTCATGAGTAGTCGTGGTGGCTGGCGATGGGCGGGGCGTACCGCTGGAACGATGGTCGCAGCGTCAGCGGGCACGGGAAATGGTAGATTACACGCCGTTCAATTTCAGACGTGACGCGATGCCCCGTCCCCAAACTTTTCGCACCTGCGGCGTCGCCGTCTTGTGTTGCGGGCTCCTGCTTTCCGTGCCCCGGGCTGCTCATGCCGCCGATCCGAACAAGGTCCTCCGCGTCGCCTTCGAGATCGAGGAAACCGGCTTCGACCCGGTCAAGGTTACCGACGAGTACTCGAACCGCGTGATCGAGCAGACCAACGAGCCGCTGCTGACTTACGATTACCTCGCGCGACCCGCCAAGCTGGTTCCGCTGACCGCGGAATCGCTGCCCGAAGTCTCTGACAACGGAAAGACATACCTGTTTCACGTCCGCAAAGGCATCGTCTTTCATCCCGATCCGGCGTTCAAGGGCAAGCGCCGCGAGCTCACCGCCGAGGACTACGCGTATTCGATCAAGCGCTTGATGGACCCGAAGAACCGCTCGCCGTGGCGCTTTGTCGTCGACGGCAAGATCGTCGGGCTCGACGAATTATCGAAGCGGGCGGAGAAGTCCGGTCGATTCGATTACGACGCGAAGCTTCCCGGCCTCGAGGTCATCGATCGCTACAGCTTGCGCGTCAAGCTCAAGGAGACCGACTACAATTTCGCGTACATAACCGCCATGCCGGCGCTTTCCGCGATGGCGCGCGAGGTCATCGAGGCGTATCCCGAGGACACGAACGCACATCCCATCGGAACGGGACCGTACATTCTGACGAGCTGGGTGCGCAAATCGAAAATGGTGCTCGAGGCGAATCCCGACTATCGCGAGCGCATCTGGGACTTCGAGGGCTCCGACGATCCTCGCGACAAGGCCGCTATCGCCGCCATGAAAGGCAAGCGCATCCCACAAATCGGCCGCGTCGAGATCAACGTCATTTCCGAGGAGCAGTCGCGCTGGCTGGCTTTCCAGAACGGGCAGATCGATTTCATCGACCGCTTCGGTACCTTTGCGCCGGTCGCGATACCCGATAACAAGCTCGCGCCGAACCTCGCCGCGAAAGGCGTCTCCTGGGACCGCAGCGTCGAGACCGAGATGACTTACTACTTCTTCAATATGGAAGATCCGGTTTTCGGCGGCTATGGCAAGGAAAAGATCGCGCTGCGACGGGCGATCATCATGTCCTACGACACGCAGGAAGAGATCAAGGTCATTCGCAAAACGCAGGCGATTGCGCTGAACATGCCGGTTCCACCCGGAGTCGTCGGGAACGATCCGAAGTATCGGGGCATCATCAGATATGACTCTGCGCTTTCCAACAAGCTGCTCGATTACTTCGGCTACAAAAGGGGAGCGGACGGTTATCGGACTCTGCCTGATGGGTCGCCGCTGGTCGTGGTGCTGACCTCCGAGCCGATTGCGATCAGCCGCGAATACGACGAGCTCTGGAAGAAATCGCTCGACGCGATCGGCGTGCGCTTCGACACGAAGAAAAGTGCGTTCTCGGACAACATCAAGGCCGCCGAAGCCTGTCAGGTGACGATGTGGGGCTCCGCGTGGCATTCCGACTATCCCGACGGCGAGAATTTCATGCAGCTCTTCTATGGGCCGAATACCCATCAGAGCAACCATGCCTGCTACCGTTCGGCTGCGTTCGACAAATTCTACGATCAGATGAGAGTCATGCCGAATTCACCGGAGCGCGACCGGCTGTTTCTCATGATGTCGCGACAGCTGGAGGTCGACAGCGTCATGAAGCTCGGTTCCGCGCGCTACCGCAACGTGCTCCTCTATCCGCAGGTCAAGGGATTTCGCTGGCACCCGATCGTCACGGGCATCTACGAGCTGCTTGATATCGACAACAGTGCGCGCCGGCAGTAAATGATCCGATTTGCGCTCACACTGGCATCGGTGGCCGCGCTGCTCGCGGCGGGCGCGGCGCTCGCCGCGGACAAGAACAAGGTGCTGCACTGGGAGTTCCGCGCGGCGGAAACCGGCTTCGATCCTGGCCGGGTCACCGACTATTACTCCAACACGGTCATCGAGGCGGTGTTCGAGCGCTTGCTGACCTACGACTATCTTGCACGGCCATCGAAGCTGGTGCCTGAAGCCGCAGAGGGCATGCCGCAGATCAGCGACAACGGCAAGACGTATCTGTTTCGCATACGCAAGGGCGCCTATTTCTCGCCCGATCCGGCGTTCAAGGGCGCGAAGCGGGAATTGACCGCCGAGGACATCGCTTACAGCATCAAGCGGCACATGGATCCGAAGAACCGTTCGTACTGGCAGTGGCTGGTGGACGGCAAGATCGTGGGTCTGGACGAGCTTGCTCAGAAGGCCAGGGCAGGCGCCACGGGGCTTGATTACGATGCGCGGATTCCGGGCCTCGAGGTCGTCGACAGGTACACGCTGCGAATCCGGCTGACGCGCACCGACTACAACTTCACCTACATTCTTGCGATGCCGGCGATGTCGATCGTGGCACGCGAAGTGATCGACGCCTACGGCGAGGACAGCAACGCGCATCCGGTCGGCACCGGGCCGTACATGCTGACGCAATGGGCGCGCGCGTCGAAAATCTCGCTTGAGGCCAACCCCAGCTATCACGGCTTCGTCTGGTCATTCCTGCCGGGCGAAGATGCGCGCGACGGGGAAATCGTCGCGGCGATGAAGGGCAAGAAAATGCCGGTCATCGGCAGGATCGAGATCAGTGTCATCGAGGAAGAGCAATCGCGCTGGCTGGCTTTTCAGCGCGGCGAGCTGGACATCCTGCTTCTCCCTGGCACCTTCGCACCGATTGCCATGCCCGGCAACAAGCTCTCGCCCGACCTCGCGCGGCGCGGCGTGACCATCGACCAACTGATCGATCCGGAGATCACTTACACCTTTTTCAACATGCGCGATCCCGTGCTCGGCGGCTTTGCCAAGGAAAAAATAGCGCTGCGACGGGCGATCGCGATGGCCTACGACACCGCAGAAGAAATCCGCGTCGTGCGCAAGGACCAGGCGGTCGAAGTGCAGTCGCCGATCCCGCAAGGCATTGCGGGATTCGAACCGAAGTACAAGAGCAGCATCACGTTCGACCCGGCGGCGGCGAACGCCTTGCTTGACAAATTCGGCTACCGCCGCGGCTCGGACGGTTTCAGAACCCTGCCCGACGGTGCGCCGCTGGTGATCAAACGCTGGTCGCGATCCGGCGACAGCGAGGCGCGCGAGCTCGACGATCTCTGGTCGAAATCGCTGAAACGGATCGGACTGCGCATGGAAACGGTCACGACCAAGTTCGCCGACCTGCTCAAGATGGCGCGCCAATGCCAGCCGATGATGGCAAGTGCGGCCTGGATCGCCGACTACCCGGACGCCGACAATTTCATGCAGCTTCTGTCGAGCGCCAACATCGGACAAAGCAACTATGCCTGCTACAGGTCGCCGGAATTCGACCGTATGTACCTTGCCTCGCAGAAGTTGCCCGATTCGGCCGAGCGCAACGCGATCTACCGGGACATGAATCGGCGGCTGGAGGCGGACACGGTGTGGAAGTTGGGCGTCTCGCGCTCGCGCACGATGCTGATCCAGCCGACGGTCAAGGCATACAAGAAGCATCCGATCTTGCACGCCGAGTGGGCCTATATCGACGTGGAGCCGCAACGATGAGCGCCGATCCCGGCGGCCACAGGCGGAGCCAACCTCACTCAGGTGTACCATCGCGCCTGTCCTTCGGGGTGGCAAACGTGCGTCCGGCGTCATGCAATGCTCTGCGCGTCGCCACGGTGCTGGCGCTGGTGTGCGCGTGCGGGTGCGCCGAGGCGGCGGATCCCGACAAGGTGCTGCGCGTCGAATTCTACGTTGCCGAAACCGGTTTCGATCCGGTCAAGGTCCAGGATTACTATTCGCACACCGTCAACGAGGCGATATTCGAGCCGCTCTTGACCTACGACTATCTGGCGCGTCCGGCGAAGCTCGTTCCGCGCGCGGCGGAATCGATGCCGGTGGTAAGCGATCAGGCCAGGACCTATGTCTTCAAAATCCGCAAGGGCGTCTACTTCGCCGAGGATGCAGCATTCAAGGGCAGGAAGCGCGAGCTTACCGCCGATGACTACGTCTACTCGATCAAGCGCTTCAAGGACCCGGTCAACAAGTCGCCGTACGAAAGCTTCGTCGATGGGATCGTCGGACTCGAGGAGCTCAAGAAAGACGCCGAGAAGAGCGGCCGGATGAATTACGACACCAAGGTCGACGGGCTGCAGGCGCTCGACAGATACACGCTGCAGATCAAGCTCAAGGAGACCGACTACAACTTCGGGTACATCATGGCCATGCCGAATTACGGCGCGGTCGCGCGCGAGGTCATCGACGCTTACGCCAACGACACCAACGCCCACCCGGTCGGAACCGGTCCCTATCGGCTGAAGGAGTGGAAACGCTCGAACAAGATCGTTCTCGAAGCCAACCCTGATTTTCGCCGCGTCGTGTGGCAATCCGAGGCTGGCAGCGATCCCCGGGACAGGGAGATCGCGACGGCGATGAAGGGCAAGATCGTACCGCAGATCGGACGGATCGAGATCAACATCATCGAAGAGCAGCAGGCTTCGTGGCTGGCGTTTCAAAAGGACGAATTGGACATTCTGTACATGCGCGAGCAGTTCTCCCAGGTCGCGCTGCCTGACAACAAGCTCAGTGCGGAACTGACGAAGCAGGGCGTGACTTTGAGTCGCATCGTCGATCCGGACATCAACTACACCTACATCGACACTACCGACCCGGAATTCGGCGGTTTCAGCAGGGAAAAGATCGCTCTGCGGCGGGCGATCCTGATGTCCTTCGACAACGCCGAGCTCATCCGCGTGATCCGCAAGAACCAGGCGATCGAGGCACAGTACCTTATTCCGCCCGACATCGTGGGACACGATCCCTCGTATCGCACCAGCGTTCCCTACGATCCTGCGCTCGCGAACAAGCTCCTCGACTATTTCGGCTTCAAGAAAGGCGGCGACGGATATCGCACCTGGCCGAACGGCAAATCGCTGACCTGGCGATATTCCTCGACGCCGACCACGCGCGATCGCGAGCTCGACGAGTTGTGGCAGAAGTCGCTGGAAAAAATCGGCATCCGCATCCGTGTCGACAAGAACAAGTTTCCCGAGGAGCTCAAGCAGGAGCGCGCGTGCCAGCTCCTGTCGCGGACGGCTTCATGGATCGCCGACTATCCGGACGGCGACGATTTCATGCAGCTCTTCTACGGGCCCAACAGTCATCAGAACAACAATGCCTGCTTCCAGATGCCGGAGTGGGACCGCATTTACGAAAAGACCCGGGCGATGCCGGCATCACCGGAGCGCAACCAGCTCTATCGACAGCTATGGCGGATGGTCGAGGTCAACGGCGTCATCAAGCTTCACGATTCCCACGTCCGCAACATGCTGGTCCAACCAGCGGTGATCGGTTATCGCAAGCATCCCATCCTGCTCGCCGACTGGATCTACGTCGACGTCGACAACAGCAGGAAGTTGCATTGAACATCTGATGCGAATGAAATGCAGAAAGCGGTAACGCGCATGGACACGACAGGTATCCTCACCATCCGCGGACTCGCAAGGCTGTCCGGGGTTGCGCCGGCGGTGCCCGTGGATCACGCTACGGGTCCGACGCCCACGCTGACGACGCAGCAGAACAGGAGAAGACGATGACAGCCTATATCATCAGGCGGCTCTGGCAGATGATCCCGACGCTCCTCGGCGTGATTCTGCTGGTGTTCATTCTTTTCAACTGGGTCGGCGGCGATCCGGCCTACGTGCTCGCGGGCAAGATTTCCAGCGCCGAGCAGATCGAAAACATCCGTCGCCAGCTCGGTGTCGATCAGCCCTACATCGTACAACTGGGAATCTTCGTCAAGCAGGTGCTCACCGCCGACTTCGGCGCGAGTTGGAGCACCAATGAGGCGGTCTCGCACATCATGGCGACGCGTCTCGGCCCGTCGCTGACGGTGCTGGTCCCGCTGCTGATCATCAGCACGCTGGTGGCGATCGGCCTGGCGCTGGGCGTCGCTTATGTCCGAGGCTCGCTGACCGACCGCGCGGTGATGATCGTCTGCACCGTCGGCCTGTCGATTTCAATCCTCGTCTACATCATCGTCTTCCAGTACTTCTTCGCCTACAAGCTTGGCTGGTTCCCGGTGCAGGGCTGGGGCGACAGCTTCTGGCAAAACCTCGTGGTCTATGCGTCGCTGCCCATTCTCATCGGGCTTGTCGTCAGCATCGCGCCCGACCTGAGGCTGTTCCGCACTTTCGTGCTCGACGAGATCAACCAGGATTACGTTCGCACGGCGCGCGCCAAGGGATTGTCCGAGAACCGGATCATGTGGGTGCACGTGCTGCGCAACGCTTCGATTCCGATCATCACCCATGTCATGGCGGCGCTTCCGGGATTGCTCATCGGCGCATTTCTGATCGAGCGCTTTTTTTCGATTCCGGGCATCGGCCGCGAAGTGATCCTCGCGGTCGAGCGAAGCGACTTTCCGGTGATCAAGGCGATCACCGTCTACGTCGCGGTGGCCACCATGATCTTCACGCTGCTCGCCGACCTGATGTACAAGGCCGTCGACCCGCGCGTGCAGCTCAAGTAGGAGGCTCCCGATGCCCTACGACAAGCCGCACGCCGTTTCCCCGGGTCTCTGGGCGCTCGCCTGGCGACGCCTCCGGGCGGACAGGGTGGCGATGGTCTCGCTTGCCATCGTCGCCGCGTTTTTGTTGCTGATGGTGCTTTCAGGCACCGGGCTGATCGCGAAAGACTGGTCCAGGGAAGTCGGTGTCAACTACGCGCCGCCGTCGTTCGTCGGTGCCGACGCCGAGACTCCCGGCAACGCAGCCGCGCCGATCGCCACGTCGCCGAGCAGCGCCGATAGCAGCGCGCCGACCGAGCTGCCGGTCGAGGATCCGCTGGCCGAGGCGCTGGCTGCGATCCGTGGGGAGACGCGTGCGGAAACACAGAAGTCCGAGACCGGCGGCGTCCCCGCCGCCGATTCGGCGAGTGTCGATCCGCTGGCCGAGGTCATGGCCGATATTCGCGCCAAGGGCTCGAAAGCCGAAGCGGTCGAAGCGCGCGCGGCGACACTTCCGTTCGGCGGCGACAAGTGGGGCCGCGATGTGCTGAAGAAAGTCGTCAAGGGCTCCGAGACTTCGATCTTCGTCGGTCTGGCGGCTGCCGTCGTGGCGACGTTTCTCGGCACCTTGTTCGGCGCCATCGCCGGTTACTACGGCCGCTGGCTCGACGACATTTTCAACTGGTTCTACAGCGTTTTTACGTCGATACCGTACCTGCTGCTGATTCTCGCCGTCGCCGCGGTGCTGCAGCAGAAAGGCACGTTCACCATCATCCTGATTCTCGGGCTTACCGGGTGGACCGGTTGCTTCCGGCTGATTCGCGGGGAATATCTGAAGCACAAGGGCCGCGAATATGTCCAGGCGGCGGACGCAATCGGCGCGTCGAACGCACGGCGGATGTTCGTGCACATATTTCCGAACATCAGCCACGTCGTTCTGGTGCAGCTTTCGATACTGGTGGTTGCGTTCATCAAGTCCGAGGTCATCCTCTCCTTCCTGGGTTTCGGCGTCCCGGTCGACGTGGTGTCCTGGGGATCGATGCTCAACGAGGCGCAAAACGAGCTGATCCTGGGCAAGTGGTGGCAGCTCGCGGCCGCGGGGACGGCGATGGCCTTGCTCGTCACGGCGTTCAGCCTGTTCACCGATGCGCTGCGCGACGCGCTCGATCCGAAGTTGAAGTGACGGCTATGGAAACTCTTCTCACGGTGCGCAACCTGCGGGTCAACTTCCGCCTGGACAAGCACACCGACTTCGAAGCAGTGAAGGGCATCAGCTTCGACATCCCGACCAACTCCACGGTCGCTCTGGTCGGCGAATCGGGCAGCGGCAAGTCGGTCACGTCGCTTTCGATCCTCGGCCTCCTTCCCAAGGAAAATGCAACCGTTCTTCCCGGCAGCGAGATCATGTACGGCGGACGCAACCTGCTCGAGCTGGATCAGCAGGAGCTGCGGCGGCTGCGCGGCGCCGACATCTCGATGATCTTCCAGGAGCCGATGACGTCGTTGAACCCGGTGTTCACGGTCGGCTTTCAGTTGACCGAGGTGTTGCGGCTGCATCTCGGTCTCTCGCCGTCCGATGCCAGGAAACGCGCTCTCGCCTTGCTCGTCGAAGTTGGCATTCCGGATCCCGAGTTCAAGATCAACGCCTATCCATCGCAGATGTCCGGCGGGCAGCAGCAGCGGGTGATGATCGCGATGGCAATCGCCTGCGAGCCGAAGCTGCTCATTGCCGACGAACCGACGACCGCGCTGGACGTCACGATTCAGAAGCAGATCCTCGACCTGATCCACGACTTGCAGAAGCGGCGTCAGATGTCGGTGCTGTTCATCACCCACGATCTGGCCGTGGTGGGCGAAATCGCCGATTACGTGGTGGTCATGCGCAATGGCGAGATTCGCGAGCAGGGCCCGGCAAAGTCGGTGTTCGAGAATCCGCAGGACGCCTATACCAAGGCGCTTTTGCTGTGCCGGCCGCGTCTGGACCGGCGACCGGTTCGGCTGCCGGTCATCGAGGATTTCATGACCGGCGACGGCCACGCCATGCACTTGAACGAGCGCAAGCGCGGCATTGATGCCACGGACCCGATCATCCTCGACGTTCGCCATCTCGGAAAAGACTTCTACTCGCGTGAAGGCGTGTTCGGGCGGCGGAAGTTCGAGGCGGTCAAGGATGTCTCATTCAAGCTCCCGAAAGGCAAGACGCTGGGACTGGTCGGCGAATCGGGCTCGGGCAAGACCACCGTTGGCCTGACGTTGATGCGGCTGCACGAGGCATCGTCGGGCGAGGCCTTGTTCGAGGGCAAGGACATTCTTTCGATGTCGGCGCGGGAATTCATGGCTTACAAGCGCCGCATCCAGATCATCTTCCAGAATCCGTACGCGTCCTTGAATCCGCGCATGATCGTCGGCCAGACCCTGACCGAGCCGATGAGCATTCACGGCATCGGCGCCTCGGCGCAGGAGCGCACCGAGCTTGCATTCGAGATGCTGCACAAGGTGGGATTGCCCGAGGTCTCGTTCTACAAATATCCGCATGAGTTCTCGGGCGGGCAGCGGCAGCGAATCGCGATCGCGCGATGTCTGACGCTCAAGCCGGACATTCTGATCTGCGACGAGTCGGTGTCGGCGCTCGATGTTTCGGTGCAGGCGCAGGTGCTGAACCTGCTCTCAGACCTGCAGGACGAGTTTCACCTGTCGTACATTTTCATTTCGCACGATCTCGCCGTCGTCAAATACATTTCCGACGAGATCATGGTCATGAATCAGGGAGCGATCGTCGAGATCGCCAACTCCGACGATATCTACCGGCATCCGAAGCAGGCTTACACGAAGAAACTGCTGTCGTCGATCCCGAAGGGCTGGCACCACGGAAACTGATGCACATTACGAAAGTACGTCTACAGCGTAAACGCCATCTCGCTCACGACCGCGCCGGGCAATCGCATGCTGCCCACGTTGCGCGAACGGTAGCTGTTGGCGTCCACCAATAGCTCGCGCTCGGACGTCAGACCGACCAGGTTTTCGCCCAGCAGACGAAAGACGCTGTCGTCGAAGCGCATGACATTGACCGGCGCGACGATCTTGCCGTGCTCGACCCAGAACGATGCGAAGCGCGTCATGCCGGTCATGCGGCACGCCGGCCGGTCGGAGAAATTCAGGTACCAGAGATTGCCGATGTAGAGTCCGCTGTCGAGTGCCGCCAATGCATCGGAAGCGCTGAGCTCGCCGGCGGCCATGTCGAGCGACTCGGGCATTTCCGCCGCATTGGCGCCGTTCGTCGCAAGGGCATATTCCTTTGCTGTGCGCGGACTTACCAGCGAACCGACAAGCCGGCCCTCGCGGACCAGCGGCACCGCGGCTGGGCGGGTGAAACCCTCGCCTTGAAACGCGGGCGCCACGCCATCGGCGGTGTTCTCGGTGAATCCGACGGAAGCGTCGAACGTCGCTTCGCCGTCCTGAACGCGGAACAGGCAGCTCTGACGGGTGGCAAGGGCGCGGCCCGAGAATCCACCCCAACACAGCATTCCAGCGATCTCCTCCATCGCGGTTGGCGTGAGATAGGCACGGTAGCTCCCTGGCTCGAGCGAGCGCGCGGGCACCACCAGCAGCGCGAGCCGCTCGCGGGCATCGTGCATCTTGGCCTCAAACGCGCCGGGCGACCAACCGAATCCGCCATAGGCAGTCTTCACCGCCTTGTCCGCGCGGTGGTAGAGGCTCCACTGCAAATTGAAGCTCGTCACTTCGTGCCAATTGCGTTGACCGAGCGAGTTGGCGAAGCCGCGATAGACCGGCCCCGCCGCGTAAATGCCTACCAAGTCGAGCCCGGCCGCCGCGTCGAGCACGTCGGCGACGATCTCGTCGGCTGGCGGAAGCTCATGGCTCTTCACCGAACGGCTCGACTCGACGTCGGTTGCGTAGCTCAAATGCGGATCGTCGGGAAGCCCGGATAGGGTTTCGCGGAGCCAGGAAAACGCGGAAGCGACGCTCACCCGGTCGCGCTCGAGGTCGCCCGACAACGCGAAGCACCGCTCCGCGTGGCGCTGTCCACGAATCAGATGCAGGCGCAGGTAGCGCTGGAGGACGCTGCCCGGCTGCCGAATTTTGCCGCGGTTCATGCGCACGAAGTCCGACGCCTCGGCGTCGAAGGCGCAGGTGTAGACCTCACCCGGCGCGAGCGAGCGATCGAGCAGGGACGCGAGCTCGTCGAAATAAGCTTCCATGTTCACGATCTGTTTCCCTTGCTGGTGAAAAGACGCAGTGGAATCCTCATGCGTCGCCGCCGAAAACATCGACTGCGGCGAACACGCACGCCGGCGACGCATGTCCGACCCGGATCAGCTGCGAAGGCTCGCCCTTGCCGCAGTACGGCGTGCCGAGAACTTCCACCGTCGATTCGTCGCCGACTCGCTTGAGGCTGCGCCAGAAGTTCGCCGAGATGCCGCGATAGTTGGGATTCTTGACCACGGTAGTGAGCTTGCCGCCCTCGATCAGTTGACCCCACTCACAACCGAACTGGAATTTGTTGCGCGAATCGTCGATCGACCACGAGCTGTTGGTGCTCATGAGCACGCCATGGTCGATGCCGGCGATCATTTGCCCGAGTGTTGCGTCGCCCGGCTCGATGTTGAGGTTCGCCATGCGATCGATGGGCGGCCGGTTCCAGCCGTCGGCGCGGGCGTTCGCCACGCCGGCCACGCCGGCGCGCGTCTGGGAAATCGCGCCACCCAAGGGGCGTTCCAGAATGCCGTTGCGGATCAAGTACGCGCGCTCGGCGCGGGTGCCGTCATCGTCGAAACCGTAGCTCGCGAGCTCCTCGCGCCTCGTCGGATCGAAGCTGACGTTCAGAAGCTCGGACCCGTAGCGGTAGCTGCCGAACATGTCGAGCGTGACAAAGCTCGTGCCGGCAAAATTGCGCTCGTCGCCCAGAATGCGATCGAGCTCGAGAGGATGGCCGATCGACTCGTGGATCTGCAGGACCATCTGGTCGGCCAGCAGCAGCGTGTCCATGACACCGTGCGGGCAGTTCGGTGCGGCGAGAAGCTGCAGCGCTTGGTCGGCGACGCGCGCTCCGCTGCCGACGTAGCCGAAGCGTTCGAGCATGGCCTCGCCGCCCTGCTGCGCAAGGCCGCGGTATCCGTTCAGGGTGCGCATCTGGGTATCGCCGTTGGCGTGCGCGGTGACGGTCAGGTTCGGCATGACGAAGCGAAAGCGCTGGCTGACTTCGCCGCCAACGCTCGTGAGGTAGACGTGTTCGGCGGTTCGCGTCTCGACGCTCGCTTCCCAGTCGACGATGCGCGAATCGCACCCAGCCGCACGCGACTCGTCCGCCAGAAGTTCGTACCACTCACGGCGCGACCACGGTTTCGCATTGACCTCCGGAGAGGCGTAGTCGCCCCGCAAACCCGGTCTGGGCAAGGTTCTGGAATCGATCAGCGAGCGTCGAGCGCTGGTACGCGCCCACTCCGCTGCGCGGTCGAGCGCGGCCTGCAGGCCGGCGCGCGAGGTGTCGCTGGTGGCGGCGTACCCGTACCCGCCGCCGGCGTAGACGGTGAGCATTGCGCCGCGGTCGAGCGACATGGACGGAGGCTGAGGGACATTTTTGCGCACGCAGTAGTTCTCGGCGCGTTCGTCGACCATGCGTAAAGACCAGAAGTCGGCCTTGCAATCGAGGTGCCTGAAATCGGCCTGGAGAGAATCGGTCATCGTGATCGTGCGCGCGAAAAATCGCGCGGGTTGATGGAAGGGGCTGAAGGGCGAATTATCGCGCGATTGAGGCGTCGAGCGTTGGCGAAGTCATCGTCGCCTACCTCGGGCGTGGTCTCGCCTTTCGGGCGATCCCAATCGTGGCCTGGTCCGGTTCGCTATCGATAGAAATCCTGTTCGTCGTCTGGTTTCTGTGCGGCGTTCAGAACGTCGATCAAGCCGAAGCGGCCCGGGGCCGGTCCGACGTCCGCAAAGGCTACTGCACCGGGTACGTCTTGATGCGCTCGAGTGCCGCGGCGTAGCGATCGCGGTCGTTGGGAGACGTGCTGGTCTTGATGGCCTGATCCAACTCCTTACGTGCCTCCTCCCCTTGTCCGAGGCCGATGTAGGCGGCAGCAAGCCAAAAGTGGAATTCATGGTAGTAGGGCGCGCGCTCGATCTCCTTGGCGAAGAGATCTCTTGCGGCTGCGAAGTTCCGCTCGCGCATGGCCTGCAGACCGCGGGCGAAGAAGGCAAAGGGTGGATTGGGGTCCATCCGTTCAAGCTTGTCGGTCAGTACTCTTGCCTCCGCCACGCGGCCCAGGTCGCTCAGCACCGTTGCCAGATTCGACATCACGTGAGTATTGGCCGGGTCGTGCTGAAGCGCAAAGGCGAGCACCCTCTCTGCTTCGTTCAAGTTTCCATGACGCTGATAAATAACCCCGAGCGTGTTGTAGGAGCTCAAGAATTCCGGGTCTTGCGTGATCGCGGCGCGCGCCCACGCGTAGCCGTCATCGAGCTGCGCATGAGCGAGCGCTTCGGCCGCGCGGTTGTTCATGTACATGGCGACGATGGTTTGCTCTGCGACGTCGCGCGTGCGCAGGCCACGGATCTCATAGGGTGATCGGAAATCGATCGTCGACCAGTCAGTCCCGTTGTAAAGTTCAAACTCGGGGTCAAGCGGTCTCTTGCCCAAACTGATGTTGACGTGGCCGCTGAAGAAATAAATATCGCCGTCGCGACTCCAGGTTTCGTCCAGATAGGCGCTCTGGTAGCGGATGGGCAGAGCCAGTTGCTTGGCGAAAGCGGCGGTCATGATGACCAGGGATAGACAGTTTCCGGAACGGGTGGCGAACGCCTGCGCGGCGTTTAGAGTCCGCGCCGAATCGTAATCGAGGCGCAGTTCGTCCTTGGCGTAAAGGGCGTCGAACAGTCCCTGCCGGCGACCCTTGATGCGCGCCTGGCCGCCGACCTCGGTGGCGAGGTACTGCTTCATCGCGTCGCTGGGCGCGAACACATCATCGGCGCTAATGCGCTCGGACGGGGCTAGAAACAGTCGATCATTGAACAGCCCCTCGGGCGCCTTGGTAACTGGGGTGGTCGCGCATGCAGCGACGAGCAGCGAAAACACCAAGCAAGCCGAAGCTCTCACGTGGCGCCTCCTTCCGACACGACTACAGCTACAGGTTGACGTAGCTCATTCTATCGCTGCGACGCTTGTCGTGCTCACCCGCCGGGCTTGCCGCAGCGTGCGGCCTGCCTGGGGTTGCCACGCACTGCCGGCGGGTGTGCCCCGGCAACCCTTGCTTGCCCCATCGAGTTCGCCGACGGAGGCTCGCCTCACGAGCCCTCCGCGCGGCGGTCGCGAGGCCTGCCAGTGCCGGACCGGTGAGGCGAACGGTGCGCCAGTCCCGCAGCAACACCCCCCAATGGCTGATAGAAGGCGATAGCCGGCGCATTCCAACCCAGCACCGCCCATTCGAACAGGCCGCACCCGCGATCCACAGCGATCCGGACAAGGTGAATGAGCAGCGCGCGCCCGTAGCCACGGCGGCGATACGACGGCCGTACGAATAAATCCTCGAGATATAGTCCCTTGCGGCCCAGAAAGGTGGAGAAATTATGGAAAAACGGGGCAGATGCGACCACCGTCTGCGCTTCCCAGCCGAGAAGCACTTCGGCGGCGGGGCGGGACCCGAACAGCGCGGCGCGAAGGTCGCCCTCGGTCGCCACGCACAGAGGGCGCAGCTCTTCATAGTCGACGAGCGCCTCGATCATTGCCAGGATGGCGGGGACATCGTGCGGCGTTGCCGGCATAATGCGAAAAACCGGTGCAGGTTCAACCACTTCAGCCGTCAACACCCACGCCTCGCCAGGCTGAGCGCAGCGTCGGCCGGAACAGCGTTTTTCGCCCGCCGGTTTTGCTCGGCGCGGCAACGCCGAATCTTATTGAGGCGATCGGCGCGAGGGTATTGAGCCGATGGTGCATTGCGCAGCGGCATCGTTTGGCATATTTGCAACACGAAGACCAGCTCAACTTTAGGCTAACCCTGTAGCGGGTCATTTTTTGCCAAGTCCGACAAACTCCTAGACGTGCCCATTTGGCAACTCTTCACCACTCGGCTTCAATATCGACCGTTGCTTGACCGGAAGCGAATATGTTTGGTCTGATGCTACCGGGCCTGCTTCATACCGCCGTCAGTTTTAATTGCCGTGGCTGCCGGACCGATTGCTTTGGTCGGCTACAAACAGATTTCCCCAAGAATCGGGTCGGAAAAATGTATGTAGCCAAGCACCCGCAACAGGCGTGACGACCGATTCCGGCGTCGCATTCGCGCGTGCCTTCGAGCTGCACCGTGACGGCAAGCTCGCGCAGGCGCTCACGGCCTATGAGGCGCTACTGAAGCGCTGGCCTGGGCACGCCGAGGCGTTGCATTACTCCGGGCTCTTGCTGTACCAGACGGGACGCCTGGACGCGGCGGTCGCAAAGATAGAGAGCTCGCTGAAGAGTGCGCCAAACTCAGCCGATGCCTGGTGCAATCTGGCGCTCGTCTACCAGTCGCAAGGGCGTCTTGAGCCAGCGGTCGCAGCGCTTAGTGAGGCGGTGCGTCACGAATCCCGCCAACCGCAAATCTGGAACAATCTCGCCGCCGTTCTGCTGACATCGGGCCGCGCCAAAGAAGCTGAGACTGCGGTCAGGCACGCCCTGCAGATCGATGCCGCCAATGTCGCGAGCCAGTTCAATCTCGCACTGTGTTTCGAGGCTCAGGGCAGACTCGAGGAAGCCTTGCAGCAAACCAAAGCCATGTTGCGCGTCTTTCCGGAGGCGATCGCCCCCGCCGGCCTCAAGGCGCAGATCGAGGAGTCCTTGGGACGTCTCGATGCGGCAACGATTACGCTGGCGACAGCGCTCGCGCGAAGCGGCGAGCAACCTGCGGCCGCCCCGCTTTACTTGCAACGTGCAAACGTCGAACGGCGCCAAGGAAAATTCATTGAAGCGTCGAGCTCGTTAGAGCAAGCGCTGCAGCTCGAACCGAGATCAGCGGCTGCGCTCTCCGAGTTGTTGTTCCTCCGCAAGCAGCTCACCGATTGGCACGATCTTGGTGCCCTCCGGGCCCGCTTTCGAGTCGGTGTGGCGGCAAATCAAGGGCCACTGTCGCCATTTTGTCTGCTCAGCGATCCGTCGACCCGCGCCGAACAGCGGCTTTGTGCGGAGCGCTGGAGTTCGGCTCACCCTGCCCTTCCACGACCGCGGCGCGCGCCATCCAGCGGAATCCTGCGCATCGGCTATCTATCCGCGGATTTTCGCCAGCATGCTACTGGCGTACTGACGGCCGGCCTGTTCGAAAATCATGACCGCAAGCGTTTCAGCGTGATCGGGTATTCGACGGGAGCGGACGATGGGAGCGCGATGCGGGCACGACTGATGGCGGGTTTCGACCGCTTTGTCGATGCCCGGAGCTGGCCGGCGAGGCGGCTCGCCGCGCAGATCGCTGCGGATGGCGTCGACATCCTGGTCGATCTCAACGGCCATACTTACGGT
>DATMNH010000268.1:0-7695 GCA_035568975.1 Casimicrobiaceae bacterium | reverse complement strand
GCTCTCGCATACCTTCCGGACTGAGCGCTACGGAGCACGCGATACATTTTTGTCGCCGGACCAGAATATAAATTCGAGCAACACGTCGTTTGCTAGAAGCGTTCGACCCAAGGCCTCAACTCGACCTCCCAGGTCCAGGCGCTGCGCGGCTGGCGGAGAATATTAAGATAGGTGAGCGCAATCGCGTCGGGATCAAGCAGCGCGTCGGGCTTGTTCGGGTCGTCGCCGCGTCCGGCGCCCCGGATCCCGCCGTCGATGACGAAGTGCGCGACGTGGATTCCTTGCGGCGACAGTTCACGGGCGAGGCTCTGGGCGAGTCCGCGCAAAGCAAACTTGCCCATTGCAAACGGCGCCGACTGAGCGTATCCCTTCACGCTCGCCGACGCGCCGGTAAACAGAATCGCGCCGTGTGCCTTTGGCATCATCCGGGCGACGGCTTGCTGTGCGACCAGAAACGCCCCGAACGCGGTGACCTGCAACGCGCGTTGGACCTCGGCCGGAATGAGGTCGACGAAGGGTCCGCGCGTGCGCGCGCTAGCGTTATAGATGACCACGTCCGGCGCGCCATGCTCGCGGTCGATGTCAGCGAACAACCGTTGCACCTGTGCCTCGTCCTGAGCGTCGCAGCCGAAGGCACGGGCGCCTGTTTCGGCGCACAGCGGCGCAAGCTTTGCCGTGTCCCGCGCAGCGATTGCGACGGCGAGGCCCTCTTTCCGAAGCAGCCGGGTCAGCGACGCGCTCAGTCCTTGACCGGCACCGACAATCAGCGCGGAGGTATAGGGTGGCGATGCCATAATCTTCTCCTGTGTCCTGCCCGACTTGCATTGCCGCGTCGAGATTCCGCGAGCGATGCTACATTGACAATCGCGTCCGCGCCACTGTCTGCCGCCTGGCGCAGGAACGTTCAATCGACAATGCATGGGGATACTCGATGCCCATCGAACTGCACGCTTTTGATACGCCCAACGGCCGCAAGATCAGCGTCGCGCTGGAGGAAATGGCGCTTCCTTACGTCGTCACGGTCGTCAATATCCGCAAGGGCGAACAGTTCGACCCGGAATTCCTGAAAATCAGTCCGAATGGAAAGATCCCGGCGATCGTCGACCCGGACGGACCTCGCGGGAAACCGGTCAGCGTTTTCGAGTCTGGCGCGATTCTCATCTATCTCGGTGAAAAGACGGGCAAGTTCTGGCCGCGGGATCTGGAGGCGCGCATTCCCGTTCTGGAATGGTTGATGTTCCAGCAAGGAGGCTTCGGGCCGATTCCCGGGCAGGTCCACCACTTCCTGACCGTCGCGGACGAGCAGGACCGTCGCTATGGACTCGCCCGCTATTCGAAGGAGACCAGGCGACTTTACGGCGTGATGGACCGGCGACTGGCCGCGCAGGAATTTTTCGCGGATGAGCCGTCGATTGCCGATTTTTCAATCTTGGGTTGGGCGTGGCGACACCCGCGACACAAGGTCGATCTCGTCGAGTTTCCGAACGTCCGGAGATGGTACGAAACGATGATGGCTCGTCCCGGCGTCCAGCGCGGATTCGCGGTGAAATTGAGTTGATGAGTGAACTCTTCCAGGCCAACAACAAGGGAATCTATTCCTCGTTTTGACCGCTTGCCATCTCGATCCAGTCCAATTCCTCTTCGATTCGATGAAAGGCATCGTCCCCAATCTCGTCGTTGGCACGCATGATGAGGACCGCTTGCCGGGCCGCTTTCAGAGCTGCGCGATGCATTTCGCGGTGTACCGAGCGGGAGGCAGTGTCGAGATCAGTATTCGTGCGTTTATCTGCCAGACGTGCCGTGAACTCCCTCCGGAAAAGATCGGCGACCGATGAAGGGTCTTCGGCAAGGCTCGCAAGCGCGGCACCCAACGCGCGTTCACGGGCCGCAGCCACCTCACGGCCGACGGGATCCTCGTCATGGAAATCGAGCGCACGCAAGAGAGGCTTAAGGGTCAATCCCTGGATCGCGAGCGTGCCGAGCACTACGGAGAACGATGTAAGCACAATCAGGTCGCGGTAGGGAAACCCTGGTGGGAGCGCCATGGCCGCAGCAAGCGTGACGATGCCGCGCATGCCTGCCCAAGAAATGATCAAGCCGCTGCCGATGGTCGGCCGCAGCATTGGCCGTAGTGGATGGAAGCCGAGCCGGCGGTGCCGCCACCTGATGACCGCATTGAAGGACATGTGCCAGGCGATGCGAACAACGATGACAGTCAGCAGGACCGCGCCGGCGACGGCGAAATATCGACCGCGGTCCGCTGCTTCCAGGCTCTCCAAAATCGGCCGGACCTGCAGGCCGATGAAGATAAACGCAAGGATGTTCAGCGCGAAGATGACCGTCTGCCATACGGCATTGGTCGATATGCGCGTCCGTGCGGAAATTCGCTCAGGCGCCGTCCGCGCTACCGCCATGGCGCAGCACACGGTCGTCAGCACACCTGAGAGCCCAACGCGTTCGGCGACCATCCATACGCCGAACGTGCTGA
This sequence comes from Casimicrobiaceae bacterium, assembly GCA_035568975.1. Classification (GTDB taxonomy): domain Bacteria; phylum Pseudomonadota; class Gammaproteobacteria; order Burkholderiales; family Casimicrobiaceae; genus PALSA-1003. Next base: position 5,207 of record DATMNH010000268.1, on the reverse strand, counting down.
TGAACTGCAGAATGATGGCGGTCGGCACGTGCCGCACACGTTCCGTCACACGCAGGATGAGCCACCCGAGCGCCGGTCCCGCCACGACGCTGCCGGCCACAACAAATAGAAAGGTAGGCGCAACTGCCGAAATGGAGAAGCTGTTGGCCGCAACGGCTCCAACGGCGAGGCGGAAGATCAGCAATGCACTGGCGTCGTTGAGCAGACTTTCGCCTTCGAGAATCGTCAGCAGGCGGTGCGGCGGTCGCAACGGGCGCAACACGGCAGTTGCGGCTACAGCGTCGGGTGGAGCGACGACCGCGCCGAGCGCAGTGGCCGCAGCCCATGGCATCGTCGGAATGAGCGTGTGGGCCACCAGAGCGACAGCGGCGGTCGTGAATCCGACGGCGAATATGACCAGGCCTGTGACGGGCGCCCAGTTGTCCCTGAGGTCTCTGAGCGATGCGTCGTAAGCGGCATCGAGCAGCACCGGTGCGACGAACAGCGCCAGCGCAAGCTCGGGCGGGACCGTGAACGAGGGCGCGCCCGGAAAGAACGCGAGCAGCGCACCGCCGAGTGCTAGAAATACCGGATAAGGTGCTCCGACGCGGCGCGCCGCGGCGGCCAGGATCACGGCCGCGACGAAGAGAACAAGAAGCTGTTCTAGGTCCCCCATAGGGCCCCATATTGGGTCACGCTCAGCGCACCGTGCCGCTGGCGACGCGTGGACCGCAGCAGGATGTCGTCAGGCGATTCGTTGGCTCCGACGTCCATTTGCAAGCTCCTCTGTTTGACTCGGAGGAGTCGTTGTACCCCGGACCTTGCTATTTCCCAAGCCGCTGGAACCGATACGCCAGTTCTGGGCCCCTTTCTCCCTCGTACGCGAGTTGGCCGATGAACAGTGCGAACGGTTCCATGTATTGGGCGGTCCGCAGGGGGCCTGCGTCCACCGGCTCGAATCCCACGTCGCGAATGAGCTCGACGGCGACGCGCTTGCTCCCAGAATCGTCGCTGCCAAGGCGAATCTGCCGTGACGCGCGGTAGTCGAATGCAGCGCGTCGGGAGAACGGCGCCAAATCGCGCCTCAAGGTGCTCGTCGATGCGTTTCCCGGCGTGTGAAGCTCGGCAGCGAGAAGATGCCGGGACGCGCGATGAATGCTTCAGGCTATACCAGTTGCGATTCTAATTTAGCATTGCGGACAAGGATCGTTGCCCGGTGCGGACCAAAACGGCAGGTCGGGCATCGAGCGCTAGCAGCTCCGCGCGTGCCCGTGAACCGGGGATCTGCCTGCGATACTCGCAAACGCAGGGCGGACGCTCGACCCGGGGCTTTCTTGAATCGTTGCGTGGTGGGGCCCGGGCGACGCTGACGCGATTGTCTTACTCGGCCTTCTGCCTTGCGATTCGGTGGGATGAGGTGCGCACGGGACCATGGACGACTCTGGCTCGCGCGCAGCGACGACGTCGATTGCGGACCTCGAGGACGCCAGCCGGATTCCGTACTACCTCATGCTCGACCTAGAGAGAACAGGATAGCGATGTGCGAAAGACGCTTTGCTGCCAACCCTGTGCACGGCCAAAGCTGTCGCACCGCATTTGCGCCGAAAGCCGGCGCCGGTTGTCATTCTTGGGCGGGACCAGCCCGGCAATCGCGACCGCAATGATGTCCGGCTGCGTCATGCGACAACCGCCGGGATTCGCAGAACGTTCGCCTTGGCCGGACGGTCACCCCCTGTCGAGACCGCTCAATCTATTCTTGCGCCGGATTCCTTAACGACCTTCGCCCATTTGTCGACTTCCGCATTCACGTAATCCGCGAATTGAGCTTGCGTCAGTGCGCCAGGGCTTGCGCCTTGCTTCGCGAGGCGGTCGATGACATCGGGCGCGTTGAGCGTCTGCGCGATTGTGTCGACGAGCTTCGCGACAATATCCCTCGAGGTGCCGGCAGGAACGAAAATGCCGTACCAGTACTGCACGTCATAACCCGCGATCCCGGATTCCGCGACGGTTGGCACCTCCGGTAAGTTACCGTCGCGACTCTGCGCCGAAACTGCGATCGGCCTGATCATATTGGACTTGATCATGCCCATCGCTGCCGGCAACGTCGAGAACATTACCTGGATACGTCCGCCCGCGAGGTCGGTGAGAGCGGGAGGCGCGCCTTTATACGGCACGTGCGTCCAGCTGAGGCCGTTCATCGAGCGAAAGTATTCCGCGGCAAGATGTGTGAAGCTACCGTTGCCCGCGGATCCGGCGTTCACATCACCTGGTTTTGCGCGGGCGTACTTAATGAGATCTGTGACATTCTTGACCGGCAGAGAAGTTGCTGTGACGATCACCATTGGGGTCGAAGCGACCAGCGCCACAGGAATCAGATCCTTCGCGGGGTCGTAGGTGAGCTTGTAGATGCTAGGATTGACAGCAATCTCGCTCGTGCTGGCCAGCAAGATGGTATAGCCGTCCGGCGCCGATTTGACGGCAACTTCCGTGCCGATGGAGCCACCCGCACCGGCGCGGTTGTCCACGACCACCTGCTGGCCGGACAGTTCACCGAGTTTCTGCGCCAGGATGCGTCCGACGATATCGGAACCGCCGCCCGCGGGAAACGGCACGATCAGTCGCAACGGTTTGGAGGGGAAATCTTGACCGGACGTGGACTGGGCGACACCCAGAATGAGCCACGCCAAACCGAGCAATCGCCGCCACGGATATTTCATGAAGCCTCCGCTGCGTTCGCGGTGAAGACCGAGCTTCGTAATGCCGGATTCAGTCGCTCGATGCGTTGCAGATAACAGTCGACGAAACTGCGCGTGCTAGCGCGCGCTAAGCGCGGTCGCGGGTTCGACAGCAATGCTTTGCGTTGCTCCGCGATGCGCGGCCGGGCCCAGCAGGATCTCGCGCGCGGTATCGAGGTCGTCGAGAACGCGGCCCAGCTTGTTCAGCGCCTTGTCGAGTGAGGCCGCGATGCGCTGCACGCCGAGCCGGTGTCCATCCGGGTACATCATGAGCCGTACCACCGGCGCGCTGCTCGGCATCGACACGGCGCCAATCGTGAGGATGCCGTCCTCAGCAAGCATCTCCATGGCGACGATGCCGGCCGCTTCGACGGCGACCAACGTCGTCTTACCCTTCGCCGCGCGGCCCTGCGCGATCTCAAGCGCGTCGTCACCGACGATCGACACGCCGGGTCCGCCGAGATACGCCTTCGATCCGTATTTCGACTGCAGCACGACAAGGAGCTGCTCGGCCAGCAACCCGGCCTGGCGAATCACTTCGGGATCGAAGTTCCGCAAGGCATTGGCAACACCGACGTACTGCCCAGCTTGTGCCTCGAGTCCGAGCTCGTAGACGCGCGAACCGATTTGCGTCACCAGATCCGCTCGGCCGACGAAAACGCCTGCCCGTGGACCGGCGACGTGCTTGTCCGCCGAACACACAGCGAGATCGACGGCGCCAAGCTCGAAGGTGCGTGGCTCGCGGAAGTAGCCCACGCGCGACGCCATGTGCGCATCGTCTACATAGGCGAGGGTGGACGAATCGCGCGGCAATGCGAGCGCGCGGCGCACATCGGCCAGCTCGATGTGACGCTTTGACGCGCTGATCGGCGTGATGAGCAATAAGCGCGGCGCTCCGCGTTCGCGCCATGCACGTTCAAGCTCGTCTACCGAGTGGAACTGCGTGAATGTCGCACCCACCATGGTGATCGGCCGAATCGCGGACGGATGCGTGGAGCCGCCCGCCGGCGCGAGCGCGTAGACGTGATGGCCGCGCGCTAGGAGCGTGGTCAGTGCGATGAAGTTGGCCGCCGAAACGCGGTTGATGATGAGCGCCTTGTGCCGCGTCGGGTCGGCACCCATGTGGCGCAGCGCGTACGGCTCGGTGCGGCCTTCGAAGCGCTCGAAGAAGGGCACGTGGCTCGTGAGATGTGGCACTTCATCCGCACCGATGCCCGCCCCGCGATTCATTCCGGAGAGATCGAACACGCTTTCCTTGCCCTTGCTGCGCACGCGTTCGCCGACCATCTGGCGGGCGCGCAGCATGCGCACGACCTCCTCGTCGGTGCCCCGGAGAATACTGCCGCGCGCATAGCCGACGACGGGGTCAATGGGATTCCCGAACAGATCGGTCGATACCTGATTAGCCATCGCGTGTCCTTATTGTTCATCCTCGCGCTGCACGCGCGCGTCGCGGCTGCCAGCGAGGTGCCTAGGATCGTCGCACTTGCGTTTCACGCGGTCAAGCCACGATATGCAGAGCCGCGCGGATAGCCTGGCCGGCCCATTGTTGAGCGGGCGCCGACGACCGTCCGCTTTCGGCGACGACGGCGCAGAACTGTTGTGCCTCGACAAGCGCCCTAGCCCGGATTGTCCTGGGCCATGCGCACAATCAGGGGGGAGATCTTCTGCATGATCCCTGCCCGCCCAGGCCCGCGCCGGTGCACGAAATTCCACTTCTCGGCAATCAGCCGTCGATGCCAGCGCAGCAGAGTATCGGGAAAAACGAGCGTGTCCAGTTCGAGCAGGGCCTTACGTCCCACTGCCTTGGCTCTCCTCGCGAGCAGCGCTCGCTCTGCATCGGTGAACCGGATTCGCCTCCCGCGCAGCCGATCTTTAAGCAGTCGGTTTTCGGCTTGGAGAAACTCGATGACGATCAGTTGGTGGCGATGAACCCAGCCAGCCGCGATCATCAGCAGAAACGAGAGCAGCGGTGGTACAGAACTCATGCACCAGTCTATCGCACGCCTCGGCTGAATTGTTGGACACTGCGACATCGCAATCCGGGTGCTAAACGGCAAGGATTGCTGCAGAACAGTCATCGGCTACGACGCAAGCCGTTCGCTCAGCCGTAGGGATAATGCGGGCGGGTGCTGCCTCACTGCAGCAACGGCCCATCTAAGATCAAGCAGAGGTGCCAGCCTAGTTGCCTCTCAACGGACAACAATTCCGAAACGATACTCACGCGCCTCTGTGTTTCTGCACTGGGGCCAATACGGCCGGCGCCGCTGGCTGCACTTGCCTCCAGGTGATGCCGAGGTGCTCTTTGAGCAAACGCGACAGCGTAGCCGCATCGCGCTGCTCCAAGGTCGCGATGATCGCGTCGAGATCCGACACGACCATCGTCCACCGCCCCTGGCCCCAGGGATCGGCACTGATGGAGATGAAACGCGCGCGGTACAACCTTGCGTTCAACATGTGGTGCAGCCGTTGGAGGGTGGCGTTACCGCATGC
>DATMNH010000267.1:0-5431 GCA_035568975.1 Casimicrobiaceae bacterium | reverse complement strand
CTCGGACGCGCGTTGTGCCTGGACGGCCGAGATGGTGAGGCCGGTTACACGTACGCCGTGGTGCTCGGCCAGCCACTGGGCCGTCGCCCCATAGCCGCAGCCGACATCACACACGTGTTGCCCCGGATCGAGTTCTAGGCGTCGCGCCACCCACCCGATTAGGTTCTCGACGGCCTGAGCCCGGTTCTCCAAGCCTGTGATCCAAAGGCCGTGGTGAACGTGATCCCCCCAGAGCTCGCGATAGAATGGGTCCAGCTCATCGTAATGCTGCGCCACGGCGGCGGAAGTCTGCTCCTTGGCCGGAATGATCATGGCGAGGCCTCAGCTCTCTCGAGAACAGTCTGTTCTGGTTGGAAGGTGTTAGGTCGTGCGAAGCCTGCTCCAGTAGCTCTGCGAGCACACCGTGCGTTTCGTCCATCAGCGCGAACTGCTCGAGGATCACTTGGTTGAAGCGCCGCGCGTGCGAAGCCAAGCAGCCGAAGCTGTCGTGAACTGTCGCGATTTGTCGTACGCCCTCCACAGCTGCAGCGTTAGCCACAAGCAGCAAATGAGCAGCGTCACAGGCGCGTACACAATTAGGGGCAACACCGTTAGCTGATTTCTCTTTGTCAATGGCCTTCTCCTGTTGTGAGAAGAACGCGCGCGCGTACCTTGAGGCCCCCGACGCCTTCATTCGTAGCGGCCGTAGGAAAGTACGTTGGAGTGAAAGTCGTTGTTGCGTTCTCCACTTCTCCATATTCAAGGCCGACCGCTTCAGCCTCGGCATCGCGCGGCCATGCGGCTCTGGCCAACCGGTCACCGCGGTTTTCAGCCCGCTGATTTGATCATGCCTTTGTCATCTTGATCGAGCCTTCATCATCGGTTGATGTGGGCGCTCGGAGATTGGCCGTCATGAGCCCATGACGCACTTTCACCAGTACTGGCGCGCACTGTTCGCCGCCCGCGCGTTGACTGGACTGATCTAGTTTTGCTGATCAGATTTGGACCCAAGATCGGTTGCGGTTTGGTTTGGCCGATTTCCCGATCCGTCTAATCTGGTCTTGCGGGCTTTGGTCCGAGCCGGGCTCGCGGTGGATCGTCGTGAGCCGCGACGGCTCATCCATCCTCGCGAAAGGTCTCGGTCTGTTGGGCGACTTAAGCCACCACGCGCGCCTTGCTGCCGCCGATTAAGCGGCTGGCTCCTACTCTGGAGGACGTGGCCCGTCGGCAACGGAACAGTGCGCGCCAGTACGGGTGAAAGTGCGTCATGGGCTCACCACATCCGACCTCTATCGATCTAACTTCATTCTCCACATCTGGTCGGCGGGACCTGCTCGCCACGACCTCGGACGGGAGAATGTCCTTTGCAAACAGCATACGTTAATCGCGTCGCGACGGCGGTGCCGCCCTACGACGTTCATGATGCCTTTCGCCGCTTCGCACAGTCGCTGTTTCGCCACGACCGGCGCAATTCGCTGCTTTTCGAGCGCATGGCCGCTAAGTCGGGGATCGAGCACCGCTACTCGTGTTTCGCGCCGAGCAATCTGCCCGAAGGCGATTGCCTCGACGCGGAAGGGTTCTACCCGCGCGGCGATTTCCCCGACACGGCAGCGCGCATGCGGCTGTTCGAACAGCACGCGCCGGCGCTAGCGCAAGCCGCGGTCGATCGTTTGCAGCTCGGAGCCGAGTGCAACCGCATCACCCATCTGTTGATAACCTGTTGCACCGGCTTCTCCGCGCCCGGCCTCGATCTCGAACTCGTCGAGCGCTGCAGGCTTCCGAGCACGATCGAACGCACGGTGATCGGATTCATGGGTTGCTATGCCGCCATGAATGCGCTCAAGCTCGCGCGCCATATCGTTCGCTCCGAGGCTTCCGCGCGAGTGCTTGTTGTCAACCTCGAGCTTTGCACCCTCCATTTGAAGGACACGACCGACCTCGAGCAGATACTCTCATTTCTTCTGTTCGGCGACGGCTGCGCGGCATCTATCGTCAGTGCGGACCCGGTCGGCACCGCCCTCGACAGCTTCCACGCGGTGCTGGTGCCCGGCACGCGCGAGTTGATCACCTGGAATATCCGCGAAGCCGGTTTCGACATGGTGTTGTCGGGAGGGGTTCCCGCGGCGATCCATGACGGCTTACAGGAACACGGAAACGCAATTCTTTCTGGTACGCCCGTCGCCTCGATCGATCTTTGGGCGGTGCATCCCGGCGGCCGCACCGTGCTCGACGCGGTCGAACGCGCTCTCGACCTCCCGCCGGCGGCGTTGGCAGCGTCGCGCGATGTCTTGCGCCAATATGGCAACATGTCGTCCGCGACCGTCATGTTTGTGATCGAGAAGCTGCTGCGCTTGGGTGCGCGCGGTCGCACCGGCTGCGCGATGTCGTTCGGACCCGGATTGACCGCAGAGACCATGCTGTTCCACACCGCGGCCTGACGCCATGAACACCCTCGCCGGCACAAGGGAAGCCGCGCGCGATCTGTCTAGGCGCAGCCACGAATCCGAATGGCTCGACGGCGCCGATGCAAGCCCGGAAGAGTTGGCGCTCGTGCTGCGCGATCTCGCCCGGTTCAATGGGGCGATGCTTGGGCACTGGCCGGTGATCGACTGGTTGCGCCGCGCCACCAAGAACGCACGGAAGGAAACGGCGCTCACCCTCGTCGATGTCGGCTGCGGCTACGGCGATCTGCTGCGGGCGATCCGGCGTTGGGCGCGCAAGCGCGGCTTGACGATCAGGCTCATTGGGCTTGACCTCAACTGCGAGACCGTCCGCATTGCGCAAACAGTCACCGAAGGTGCGGATGAAATCGACTATTGCGTCATGGACGTTTTCGACTTCGCGCCACCCGTGCCGGTCGACTTTGTGGTCAGCAGCCTGGTGACCCACCATTTGTCCGACGACATGATCGCCAAATTTCTGCGCTGGATGGAGGAGACGGCGCGCAAAGGCTGGCTGATCTGCGATCTTCAACGCCATTCGGTGCCTTATTATTTCATCACCCTCATGGGCAAGCTGACGCGGCTGCATCCGATGGTGATTCATGATGGCCGCATTTCCGTGGCACGCTCGCTCACCCGCACGGAATGGCTCGCGCGAATAGGCGAAGCCGGCATCGCGCGCGACGCGGTGCGGTTGCGCTGGTTCCTGTTCCGCTTTGCCATCGGGCGGCTGCGATGATGCGGGCCGAGATCGTCATCGTCGGCGGCGGCCCAGCCGGTAGCGCGACGGCCTGCGGTCTGGCTGCTTTGGGTCGCGACGTCGTGCTGATCGAGCGGACAGCTGGGCCGCATCACAAAGTGTGCGGCGAATTCCTTAGCGTCGAGACGCAGACACAATTGGAGCGGTTAGGCGTCGATCCATCGGCACTCGGCGCGGCGCCGATCGAGCAGGTGGCCGTTTATTCTTCCAGTCACAGCGTGACTTCAGCGCTGCCATTCCGCGCGCTATCGCTGTCGCGCTATCGGCTTGACGATGCGATGCTGCGGCGCGCGAGAGAGAGCGGCGCAAGATTGAAACGCAACGTGGCAGTGAAGTCGGTAACGCCGGACGGTGCTGGATGGAATGTGCTTTGCGATGACGGCGAGACGATCTACTGCCGCCATTTCGTGTTGGCAACCGGGAAACTGGGCCTGCGCGGCGTCGACGATGCGCGCGACGGCTCGCTGGTCGGCCTGAAGATGCATCTGCGGCTTGCGCCCGAAACCCGCCGCGCGCTCGAGGGCTGGGTGGAACTCTTTTTCCTCGACGGCAGCTATGTCGGTCTCGAACTGATCGAAACCGGCATCGCCAATCTTTGCTTCGTGCTGCCACGCGTCACGGTGGCCCGGCTTGGATCCGGCTGGCCGGCCCTGCGTGGCCATCTGGCCTCGGCGCTCCCCAGCTTGGCCGAGAGGCTGGCAGGCGCCGAACCGCTCTGGGACAAGCCGATGGCTGTGGTCTGTCCCACCGGCGGGCATCTTCATCGGCAACGAGGAACCGCTATCTATCGCGTCGGCGACCGGCTCGCCCATATCCCACCCTTTACCGGTGATGGCCTCGCCATCGCGCTTGCATCCGCCGCACTCGCTGTCGGGCACATTCGGCGCGGCCGCTCCCCCGACGCCTATCTTGCCGCGGCCCGGCGACTTACGGCCAGTCCCATCCGGCTGGCGAGCATCATCTCCGGCCTCGCAAGGAGCAGCGGAGCACGCAACTTGATGTTGGGGGCCGCGGCGCGCGCTCCAGGCCTGATCCGGACCATCATCCGACGAACCCGGCTGACGCTCACCGCGGACGGATTTTGAGGCCGGCCAAATGACCGCACATCGCGACTTGCCAAATCCTCCCTCTTCACCTCGACAAGCAAGTGCGTTGGCGCTCGCCACGCAGTGCAGAAAGCTATGACAGTGATGCGCACCGAATTGGCCGTCACGGCGATCAGGACATGGATCGGCTTTGGTTTGATGTGCCTTGGTATGTTTATGGCGATCCTCGACATTCAGGTCGTGGCGACTTCGCTGCCGACGATCCGGAACGCGCTTGCGATTTCTCCTGAGGCGATGAGCTGGATCCAGACGTCCTATTTGATCGCTGAGGTCATCGCCATTCCGCTGACCGGCTGGTTCACGCGTATACTTTCGATGCGCTGGCTATTCACGGCCGCCATCGCGTTCTTCACCTTGGCATCGATCGGGTGTGCTGTAAGCGATAGTTTCGCGATGCTCGTTTCGTTTCGCGTGGTGCAGGGATTCGCAGGCGGGACGCTGATTCCGACAGTGTTTGCCGCAGTATTCATCTTGTTCCGGCCGCGCACGCAGGGCATTGCGACGACGATTGCCGGAATCATGGCGGTGCTCGCACCGACGGTCGGACCTGTCGTCGGCGGCTGGATTACGCAGACGTATTCCTGGCACTGGCTGTTTCTGATCAACGTCTTTCCGGGGCTGATTGCTTGCGTCCTCACGCCGTATCTCTTGCCGCGGAAAAATCTGAATTTCGAAGGCGCCAAACTCGATGGCTTGTCGCTGTTTCTAATGGCGGCCGCGCTCGCATGCCTCGAGATCGGGCTCAAGCAGTCGCCACAAGATGGATGGTTCTCGTCCATCTGCATAAGTTTGTTTTCTCTTAGCGCTCTCACCGGCGGGTTCTTTGTTTGGCGAACATTGCGAGCTGCCCATCCGATTGTGCAGCTATCCACATTCAGGGATCATTCTTTCGCAATCGGGTGCGTGTTGAGCTTTTGCTTGGGTGTTGGACTATTCGGCTCTGTTTATCTCATACCGGTTTTTCTTGCGTTCGTCCGGGGACACGATGCATTGGAAATCGGTTCGACCATGCTGGTCACTGGCGTCGCTCAACTTGCGGTCGCGCCAATTGCAGTTGCGCTGGAGCGTCGCGTTGACGCAAGATTGTTGACAAGCGTGGGCTTCGCTCTGTTTGCATTTGGATTGGGGCTGAGCACATTCGAGAC
>DATMNH010000266.1:0-18541 GCA_035568975.1 Casimicrobiaceae bacterium | reverse complement strand
AGGACGCGCAGGCGATCGAAAGCCCGGAGCGGGTCACGAACAGCGCTCCGTCGCGCGAGGGAACGCCCTCGATGAAATTCGCCTGGCCGATGAACGACGCAACGAAAGGATTGCGCGGCGTCCGGTAGAGCTCCTGCGGCGTGCCGATTTGCTGGATGCGGCCGCTGTTGATCACGACAAGACGGTCACCCATGCTCATCGCCTCGTCCTGGTCGTGCGTGACCAGGATGGTGGTGATCTTGAGCAGCTGTTGGAGCCGGCGCATCTCCTGACGCACGTCGTGACGGAGCTTCGCGTCGAGGTTGGACAGCGGCTCGTCGAGAAGCAGCACGTCGGGCTCGATGACCAGCGCGCGCGCGACCGCGACGCGCTGCTGTTGTCCTCCCGAGAGCTGCCGCGGCAGGCGCTGCGCCAATGGGTCGAGCTTGACCAGCGAAAGCGAGCGCTCGACGCGCCGTGCGATTTCGGCCTCGGAGGCTTTGCGGCGGCGAAGGCCGAAGGCGACATTCTCGAATACGCTCAGATGCGGGAACAGCGCATAGTTCTGAAACACCACGCCGATGTTGCGCCGGTACGGCGGCTCATGCGTGACATCGCGCTCGCGGATCCGCACTGCCCCGGCGCTCGCGTCGGTGAATCCGGCGATCACGCGCAGCGTTGTCGTCTTGCCGCAGCCCGAGGGGCCGAGCAGGACCAGAAGCTCGCCTTCCGCGACCTCCAGCGAAAAATCGTCCACGGCGAGAACCTCGCCAAAGTGCTTGCTGACGCGATCGAGCGTGACGGCGCGCACTATCGCTGCACTACCTTGGCGAGGCTGACGAATCGATCGGTGATCAAGAGACCAGTGCCGATGACCGCGATTTGCAGCGCGGACACCGCGGCAATGGTCGGGTCGATCTTCCATTGCAAATACTGCAGGATCGCAATCGGCAGGGTCGTTTGCCCTGGAGTGACCAGCAGCAAGGAGATCTCCAGATTGCCGAAGCTGACCACGAAGCTGAAGAGCGCCGCGGCAACCATGCCCGGCCAGATCAGCGGCAGCGTGACCTTGAGCGCTGCGACCAGCGGCGACGCGCCAAGGCTCTGCGCGGCCTCCTCGACTGAGCGGTCGACGCCGACCAGGTTGGCGGTGATCAAGCGGATACTCCATGGAATCGTGATCAGGATGTGACCGACCGCAAGTCCCCAGACCGAGCCGACGACGGGAAGCCCGGTCAGAACCTCGAACTCGACGAACGCCATGTACAGACTCGCGCCGATCACGATCGCGGGCACGATCAGCGGCGACATCAGGAGCTGAAGAAACGCTTCGCGGCCGCGAAACTGCGTGCGAGTGAGCGCGAAGCTTGCCGGGGTAGTGACCAGCAAGCTGCACGCGGTCGCCAGCAGCGCGACGTTGAGGCTAGTCCAGAACCCGCTGATGAATTGCCGCTGTGCGAACATTTCGGAGTACCAGCGCAGCGAATAGCCTTCCGGCGGCAGCGACAGGATTTCGTTCCTGAAGAACGAGAGCCAGAGCACCAGCGCAATGGGCAGGACCATGAACACGAAAGCGCCGGCAACCGCGGCCCGAAACGTGATGCGTCCGAGTCGCTCCCAGAATCGCGCGCCGCGCACCATGGCTCCGCGTCCCTTCAGCGCTGCAACTGATTCTTGTAGAAGCGGCCGCCCTTGATGATGGCCGACAGGTGCGCGCCCTGATCCTGGAAAAGACCGAGATCCTTGTACGGATCGCCGTCGACGACCAGTAGATCCGCGTAGGCGCCCGGCACGATCTCGCCGAGCTGACCTGGACGTTGCAGGATCTCGGCATTGACGATGGTCGCGGAGTGGATGATCTCGTGCGGCTTCATCGCCTCGGCGCGGATAAGGAACTCGCGGCACTGGTCGTCCTGCATTTGCCCGAGGAGGTCACTGCCGAAGCCGATCTTCACGCCGGCCGCACGGCAAAGCTCGAGAGAGCGCAAGCCCGCGTCAAGCACGATTTCGTTCTTCTCCAGGCTGTAGGCGGACAGTCCGTAGCCGGGACCACGGCGCTTCAGGCAGTCATAGGCGACCAGCGTCGGCACGATGTACGCGCCACGCTCGGCCATGAGCTTCGCGCCGGCATCGTCGATCAGGTTGCCGTGCTCGATGGTACGCACGCCGGAGCTCACCGCGCGCACGATCGCCTCCGCCGAATAGGCGTGCGCCAGAACATACGAGCGCCAATGGCTCGCTTCTTCCACTGCAGCCTCGATTTCGTCGAGACGGAATTGAATGCTCTCGAGCGGATCGCTCTGCGAGGCGACGCCGCCAGAAACCATGATCTTGATCTGGTCCGCGCCCTTGCGAAGCTCGTCACGCACCGCCTTGATCATCTCCGGCACGCCGTCGGCAATGCGGCTCATGTAGGAAAGGCCCGAGCAGCACGAGCATTCGATCGTGGTCTGATTGCGGCGGCGGAAATCGGCGTGTCCGCCGGTCTGGCTGATGGGCATGCCGGAGATGAAAAGCCGCGGCGAGTCCATGATCCCGCTCTCGGCGGCGACTTTGGTGCCCTGATCGCAGCCGCCGGTGTCGCGCACGGTGGTGAAGCCGCGCAGGAGCATGTTGCGCGCGTTCACCACTGCCTTGGTGGTCAGCAGCGTCAGCGGCATGCCCTCGAGCAGCGCGAGATTCACCTCGGCCAGAAAGATGTGAATATGGGCGTCGATCAAACCCGGCATCAGTGTGCGTCCGCGAAGATCGATGCGCGTCGCGTTGGCGCCTGCGGCGCCGATCGGGCGATTGGAAACCTCCTTGACTCGATCGTCCTCGATCAGGACCTCGATCCCGTCCTGCAATTCGGCCCTACGCGGATCGAGAAATTTTCCGCCGTGGAAAAGGAAGGCTGCCATTCGCGATCTCCGCTGACGCTTCGCACTACTGAGGATTACCGAAACGGGGTTACACCTTCCACCACTTGCGTCGTCCCCGCGCAAGCGGGGACCCAGTGGCGCTCATACCAAAAGACACTGGATTCCCGCTTGGCCGTTCCTCGAAACTTCGCCCTTCGGGCTCGTTTTCGCGGGAATGACGATATTAGGGTCTGAGCGTCATGCACGTTCGCAATGCTCGATAATGCCGATTGGTGAACGCCTAACTGTGTTTGCCTGTATCGAGTCGCCGCAGCTGTTCAACCGCGGTAGGATATTGTATCGAATCCGATCCACCTGAGCAGGGCGGGCAGAGATCAAGGGAGAACTCAAGCGCCATGAGCGTAAAGCAGGTACGCGTCGTCGACTCACACACCGCGGGGGAGCCCACGCGCGTCGTAATCGAGGGAGGCCCGGATCTTGGCGGCGGCAGCGTCGCGAAACGTCTCGAGCGCTTCCGGGCCGATTACGATTACTTTCGATCGGGTATCGTCAACGAGCCCAGGGGATCGGATGTCCTGGTCGGGGCGCTGCTTTGCGAGCCTGACGATGCGAGCTGCGTGGCCGGCGTGATCTTCTTCAACAACATTGGAACCATCGGCATGTGCGGCCACGGGACGATCGGTCTCGTCGTCACACTTGCGCATCTGGACAGGATCGGCGTCGGCACGCATCGCATCGAAACGCCTGTCGGCATCGTGACCGCAAAGCTGCACGATCGTGCCCGCGTGACCGTGAGCAACGTGCCGAGCTATCGCTTCGCGTCGGGGGTGAAGCTCGACGTTCCAGGATACGGCGAGGTCACCGGCGACGTTGCCTGGGGCGGCAATTGGTTCTTTCTGGTCGAAGCGCGCGGTCTTCCGGTGCGCCCGGACAATACCGACGCACTCACGACCTTCGCTATTCAGGTGCGTCAAGCGTTGAAAGCGACCGGCGTTCGCGGCGCGAATGATGCGGAGATCGACCATATCGAAGTCTTCGGCGCTCCTTCCAAACCGGAGCTGCACGGCCGCAACTTCGTGCTCTGCCCGGGCCTGGCCTACGACCGCTCGCCGTGCGGTACCGGCACCAGCGCCAAGCTGGCGTGTCTTTTTGCCGACGGGAAACTGCAGCCGGGTGAAGTCTGGCGGCAGGAGGGCGTGATCGGGACCGTGTTCGAGGCGTCTTTCACCGTCGACGAAAACACTCGCGGCCGGGTGCTGCCTCACATCACCGGTGCGGCTTACGTCACCGGTGAATCAACGCTGAACTTCGACGACGCGGACCCATTGTGCTGGGGCCTCAGCTAACTTAGTCGGCGCGCGTGAGCAAACATGTTCTGATCGTCGGCGGCGGCATCGTGGGGCTCAGCGTCGCCTACTTCTGTTCGCGCAAGGGGCATCGTGTCACGCTGATCGAGCGGGGCGGCCCGTACCGCGACGGCTGTTCCTTCGTCAATGCCGGCATGCTTGTGCCAAGCCACATCGTTCCTCTGGCCAGTCCCGGCATGGTGCAGCTCGGACTGCGGTGGATGTGGAATCCCGAGAGCCCGTTCTATGTCAAGCCCCGCCTGAGCGCAGACCTTTTGGGCTGGGGCTGGAAGTTCCATCGGGCGGCAACGCAGGCGCACGTCGATCGCGCGGCGCCGGTTCTTCGCGATCTTCACCTGGCCAGCCGCGATTGCTACCGGGATTGGGCGGCGCTCTGGAACAACGATTTCCATCTAATCGAGCGCGGTATGCTGATGCTGTGCAACACCGAGCACAGTCTCGAGGAGGAGACGAAAGCGGCCGAATACGCGCGCCGGCTAGGCATTACCGCCGACGTGCTGACGCCGTCGGAGACCGCGAAGCTCGAGCCGAACCTTCGCATGTCGATTGCCGGCTCGGTGTACTTTCCCGTGGACTGCCAACTGACGCCCGGCCTGCTCATGGCGTCGCTTGCGCGCGAGGTCGAACGAGCCGGCGTTCAAGTCTCGTACGAGACCGGCGTGGAGAGTTGGCGCTCGAGGGGAGATCGGATCGAGGCAGTGCGCACGAACCGCGCCGACGGCGTGGAGCTCGCCGCCGACGAATACATTGTCTGTGCCGGGATATGGTCGAAGCAGATCGTGCGCGATCTCGGTATCAGCATTCCTATGCAGGCAGGCAAGGGATACAGCCTGACCTTGGAGAACCCTGCAGCGCTGCCGAGCATCGGCGCCATCCTGAGCGAAGCGCGCGTCGCGGTGACGCCGATGGGCAGCTCGCTTCGATTCGCCGGGACCATGGAGCTGACGGGCCTCGACGAGCGCATCGATGCCGCGCGCGTGCGAGGGATCGTCAAATCGGTCGCAGGCTATTTCCCGGACATCACGCCGGAGCATTTGAACCGGGCGACGGTGCGCACGGGCCTGCGTCCATGCTCACCGGATGGCCTGCCTTATGTGGGAAGGGTCTCCAAATTCGCCAATCTTTCGGTCGCCGCCGGCCATGCGATGATGGGCATGAGTCTCGGACCGATTACCGGCAAGCTGATGGCCGAAATTTTGTCGGGCGAGCCGCTTTCGTGCAGCATGGAGGGCTTGAGTCCCGACCGCTATGCGTAGCGTCGAATGGACGAATGCGAGGAGGAAGCGATGAAAGTGAACTGGAAAGGCGTCATCCCGGCGATCACGACGCCGTTCAATGGCGACTTCACCGTCGACGAGAGCGTCCTGGCAAAGCATTCGCGCTGGCTCGTCGACGAAGGCTCGGTAGGTCTGGTTCCCATAGGCTCGCTCGGAGAATCGGCGACGCTCAACCCCGCCGAGAAGCGCAGGGTCATGGAGACATGCGTCAAGGCGGTGGGCGACCGTGTGCCCGTCGTCCCGGGCATCGCGGCGCTTTCCACCGCCGAGGCGGTGAAGCTCGCGCAGGACGCGAAAGCGATCGGCTGCAGCGCACTGATGGTGTTGCCGCCGTATGCCTACAGCACCGACTGGCGCGAAATGAAAGCGCACGTCCGCGCCGTCATTAGCGCGACTGACCTTCCCTGCATGCTCTATAACAATCCGATCGCGTACAAGACCGATTTCCTGCCGCAGCAGATACTCGAGCTCGCCGGCGAGCTTCCGAACCTGCATGCCGTCAAGGAATCGAGCGCCGACCTGCGGCGAGTAATGGCGATTCGCGTGCTGGCAGGCGCCCGCGTGCAAATCCTGGTCGGTGTCGACGACGCCATCGTCGAAGCGATCGATGCGGGTGCGATCGGTTGGATCGCGGGGCTGGTCAACGCCTTTCCCGCCGAATCGATGGCGCTTTACCGGTATGCGATCGAAGGACGGAAAGCGGAGGCGTTCGCACTCTACCAGTGGTTCCTGCCGCTGCTGCGCATGGACACGGTGGTCAAGTTCGTGCAGCTGATCAAGTTGGCGCAGCAGCGGGTTGGGATGGGAAGCGACCGTGTCAGACCGCCGCGACTGCCGCTCTCCGGCGAGGAGCTGCGCGAGGCGACGAGCGTAATCGATCGCGCGCTTGCCACGCGTCCGCAATTGAGGGCGGAGGTGTCGAGTAATGCCGCAGCCAAGGTACCGACTTACTGAGACTTACACCGATGGCTTACATGACACCGACCCATTTCGTCATTCCCGCCCCCGATTCAAGCATTCGAGGGCAGGCTTCGGCGGGAATCCAGCCTGTTTTGGACGAACGACACTGGGTTCCCGCTTTCGCGGGAACGACGATCTCTGAGTGCCAACCAAGTGGCAGGTAAAGTATCGGGACGAGATCGGAGCAACACGAAGGAAAATTAACCATGCCAAGCGATTCCATCTCGCAGTCCTTGCCCCTTGCCGGCATCGAGAGCCTTCGCCCGCTCCTGCTCGGGACTCGCCACATGGCCGTCGCCGGACACTATGGCGCCGCGCATGCTGCCTTCACCATGCTCGAGTCCGGCGGCAATGCCGTGGACGCCGGCGTTGCGGCGGGCGTCGCGCTGGGCGTCTTGCAAAGCGACCTGGTGAACGTCGCCGGCGTGGCGCCGATCATGATCTACCGCGCCGACAAGCGCGACGTATTGACCATCAGCGGACTGGGCACGTGGCCGCGCGCCGTGACTCCTGATTTTTTCCAGAAGCGACACGGCGGCAGGATTCCGGACGGTATTCTGCGCACCGTGGTTCCGGCCGCGCCAGACACCTGGATCACGGCGTTGGAGAATTACGGAACCATGAGCTTCGGCGATTGCGCCGCGGCGGCGATCCGCTTCGCAAGCGCCGGGTTTCCCATGTACGGGCTGATGTCGGACATGATCGCGATGCACGCTGCGGACTACGCGCGTTGGCCCTCGAGCGCGGCGATTTATCTGCCGAACGGGCGGCCGCCGCGGCGAGGTGACATCTTCGTCCAGGCCGACCTGGGCCGCACCCTGCAGTACATGGCCGACCAGGAAAAGTCGGTAGCCGCCAAAGGTCGCGTGGCAGGACTGCAAGCGGCGCGCGATGCTTTTTATCGTGGCGATATCGGACGAACCATCGTCGCGTATCACAAGGCCAACGGCGGCCTCATGACCGTGCAGGATCTGGACGAATTTCGCGTCGCGATCGAACCGCCGGTAAAAGCGCGCTTCGCGGGAATCGACATGTATTCCTGTGGACCGTGGTCCCAGGGTCCCGTGCTACCGCAGATGCTCGGCGTGCTGAACGGGATCGACTTGAAGCGCATGGGCCACAACTCCCTCGACTATGCCCATCTGGTGACCGAGACCATCAAGCTGGCCTTCGCCGACCGTGAACGCTACTACGGCGATCCGCGATTCGTGAACGTGCCGATCGAGACGCTCCTGTCCGACGCCTACGCGGAAACGCGTCGCGCGATGATCCACCCCGACCGCGCCTGGCCGGAAATGCCGCCCTACGGCGAGATCTCCGGTTTTGCCGGTCGCAGCGCGCCGGTGCCGACCGCTGAATCCGCTGCAGTGGGCGCGCATGACACGTCATACGTCTGCGTGATGGACAAGGACGGCAACGTCTTCTCGGCCACTCCCAGCGATCCGTCATTCGATACGCCGGTCATCCCCGGCACGGGCCTGTGCCCCTCGTCGCGCGGATCGCAGAGCTGGGCCGACCCCGCGCACGCGTCGTCGGTCGCGCCTGGCAAGCGCCCGCGACTGACGCCCAGTCCCGCGATCGCGATACTGGCCGACGGCAGTCCGATGCCGATGGGCACGCCCGGCGGCGACGTGCAGGCACAGGCGGTCTTGCAGGTGTTCCTGAACATGAGCGTATTCGGCATGAACCCGCAGCAGGCGGTCGAAGCGCCGCGGTTCGCGTCGTACAGCTTTCCCGACTCCTTCGAACCGCACAGTTATTCGCCCGGCCTGCTGCACGTGGAAAGCCGCGTGCCGCAGCCCGTCCGCGACGGCCTCGCCGCGCGCGGTCACAAGGTCGTGGACTGGCCCGACTTCGTCTGGCGCGCCGGCGCCGTGTGCGTACTGCGCGCGGATCGCAGCCGAGGGGTGATCTCCGCCGGCGCCGACCCGCGGCGCCCATGCTATGCAGTCGGGTGGTAGCCCGCGCCGCACTCCCGTTATACTGCAGCCGAAGAATCTTGAGAGGTCCACCATGTCGGTTCATCCGTTATCTTCCTCGCGCGCGATCGATCCGGTTGCACAAGCGAAGACGCATCTCGCGGCTGCGCATCGCCTGGCCGTGCTGCACGAGTTGGAGGAGGGGATCGACAACCACTTCACCGTGACCGTACCCGGCCGTGACGGACAATACTTGATTCTTCCCTTCGGCTTGCACTGGTCGGAAGCGCGGGCAAGCGACATGATCGTCTTCGACGAGTCCGGCAGCACGCTCGAAGGCGAAGGCGTTGTCGAGCTGTCGGCGCAATGCATACACGCGCCGATCCACCGCATCTGTGGCGTACGCGTGGTGCTTCACACGCATCAGCCGTGGGCGCTCGCGCTCAACATGCTGAAGGACAATCGGCTGCTGCCCGCCAACCAGACGGCGGCGTTTTTCCACGGTCACATCGCCTACGACGACAACTATGCCGGGACCGCCGATTCGCTCGAGGAGGGTGAGCGTCTGGCGCGATTGACCGGGGACAAGCAGGTCGTCTTCATGAAAAACCACGGCGTGATCGTGACCGGGAACACGATTGCACAGGCCTACAAGCGTCTGTACAAACTGGAGCGCGTGTGCCGAACGCAGGTGTTAGCGATGTCCACTGGGAAGCCCGTCGAGGTATTGTCGGACGACATCGTTGCGGAGGTCCAGGCGCCGTCCGCGAACGATCGCCACCCGCGCGCGGAGCGTGAGCGCCTGTATTTCGAGGCCATGATGCGGGTACTCGATCGCGAGTTGCCGGGCTACGCCGACTGACAGCTGCTAGTTGCGCCGATGGGGCGGCACCTTCAGCGCCATCGTCCCAGGCATCTGTGTTTGCATTTTTCGTTGGACAGTGTCTGGTGCCAGAGCAGCCGGTCGCCTGTCGAAAGCGACCGGCTGCTTACTGCTCGGGCTTCACCCCGGCCGTCGAAATCACCTTGGCCCACTTGGCGATTTCGTCATCGAGGAACTTGCCCGCTTCCCCGGGCGTATTGCCGACCGGTTCGATGCCTATGGTCTCGAAACGGCCCTTGATGTCAGCCGAGGCAACTGCCTTGGCGGTTTCGGCCGCAATCCGATTGACGATGTCAGGCGGCGTTCCGGCCGGCGCGAGGAACAATACCCAGGTCGAGCCCTCGATCAGCGGACCGCCCGCTTCGGCAATGGTCGGGACCTCGGCGGCGCCGGCTACCCGTTTAGCGGAGAACATGCCGAGCGCCTTGATTTTGCCGGCGCGGACCTGTGGCATCAGCGTGCTGGGCACGTCGACCAGGATCTGGATGCTCCCGCCCATCAGGTCCTGCAATGCCGGCGCTGTGCCCTTGTACGGAACGTGGACCATGTCGACGCCCGTGGTCTGATTGAAGAGCTCCGTGGTCAGGTGTGCCGCCGCGCCCACACCGGAGGAGCCGAACGAAAGCTTGCCCGGATTCGCCCTGGCGTAGCTGATCAGTTCCTTTACGTCCTTGACCGGCAGGTCGTTGTTGGTGGTCATGATGAGGGGCGCGATCCCGACCAGCGACACGGGCGCGAAGCTCCTCACCACGTCGAATGGCAGCTTGCCTGCGTAGAGCGTGGCGTTGGCCGCGTGCGCGGCGATCACGGTCAGGAACGTGTAGCCGTCCGGCGCCGCCTTCGCCGCCATGTCGGCGCCGAGAATCGAATTTGCGCCGGGCTTGTTCTCGACCACGATCGTCCACCCGGTCTGCTCTGCCACCTTCTGCACGACCATGCGCGTCGCGCTGTCGGTGATGCCGCCCGGAGGGTATGGGATGATCCAGCGGATCGACTTGGCCGGCCACGCGGGGGCCTGGGCGTCGAGGACGGTCGAGGCGAGCAGCGCGAGTGCTACGAATGCCAGTCTCTGCAGTTGCATGATGAAGCCTCTCGGTTGCGACGTCGGGAAGGAGGCGCCCGGCGCGCCGGTCATTCACGCTCGCGGGCCCCTCGCTCGGTTGGGCTCCATACTAGGTCTTGAGCCGGTACCCGGTTTTGAATATCCATGCCACGATCGCCAGCGATGTCGCCATGAACACCATCGTCATGGCGAGGCTGACACCGACGCTCACGTCGGCAATGCCGTAGAAGCTCCAGCGGAATCCGCTGATCAGATAAACCACTGGATTGAACAGCGTCACCGTCTGCCAGAAGGGTGGCAGCATATCGATGGAATAAAAGCTGCCACCGAGGAAAGTCAGCGGCGTGACGATCAGGAGCGGCACGAGTTGCAGCTTTTCGAATCCGTCGGCCCAGATGCCGATGATGAATCCGACGAGACTGAACGTCACCGCCGTGAGTACGAGGAAAAGAAGCATCCAGAAGGGATGGGCGATGCGGAGCGGCACGAACAGTCCGGCGGTCGCCAGGATGATCAGTCCGAGGATGATCGACTTGGTCGCCGCTGCGCCGACATAGCTGACCACGATCTCGAGATAGGAAATGGGCGCCGACAAGAGCTCGTAGATCGTTCCCGTGAACTTCGGAAAGTAGATGCCGAACGATGCATTGGAGATGCTCTGCGTCAACAGCGACAGCATGATCAAGCCGGGAACGATGAAGGCGCCGTAGCTGATCCCCTCGACCTGGGCGATGCGCGAGCCGATCGCCGCACCGAAGACCACGAAGTACAGCGAGGTCGAAATCACCGGGGAGATGATGCTTTGCATCAGTGTGCGGCGGGTGCGCGCCATCTCGAAGCGATAAATCGCACGGATCGCGTGAACGTTCACTTGTCCTTCCTCACCAGGCTTACGAAGATGTCTTCGAGAGAGCTCTGCGTCGTCTGCAGATCCTTGAAGCTGATCCCCGCCTTGTCGAGGTCGTCGAGGAGCGTCGCGATGCTGGTCCGATCGCCTTGCGTGTCGTAGGTATAGATCAAGTCGGTCCCACCGTTCGCGAGCTCCAGATGGTAGTGGGCGAGCTCGGGAGGAACGGCCTCCAGCGTGTTCTGCAGATGCAGCGTCAACTGCTTTCTGCCGAGCTTACGCATGAGCTCGGCCTTGTTTTCGACCAGGATGATCTCGCCCTTGCTGATTACACCGACTCGGTCAGCCATTTCCTCGGCTTCGTCGATGTAATGCGTGGTGAGGATGATCGTAACGCCTCCTGCCTGGAGCGAGCGCACGAGCTGCCACATATCCCGACGCAGCTCGACGTCGACGCCGGCTGTGGGCTCGTCGAGAAAGAGGATCTGCGGCTCGTGCGATAGCGCTTTGGCAATCAGCAATCGACGCTTCATGCCGCCCGAAAGTGTGATGATCTTGCTGTCCTTCCTGTTCCACAGCGAAAGATCCTTGAGCACCTTTTCGAGGTGGGCCGGGTCGGGCCGCTTGCCGAACAAGCCGCGACTGAACGACACCGTGCCCCAGACGCTCTCGAACGCATCGGTGGTCAACTCCTGCGGCACCAGACCGATCATCGAGCGAGCGGCGCGGAAGTCGGTGATGATGTCGTGACCGTCCACCGTCACGCTGCCTTCGGTCGGATTGACGATGCCGCAGATGGCGCTGATCAGCGTCGTCTTTCCCGCGCCGTTCGGGCCCAGCAGGGCGAAGATCTCGCCCCGACGAATCTCCAGATCGATGTTCTTCAGCGCCTGGAGGCCGGAGGCGAAGGTTTTGGAGAGTTTCGATACGGAGATGATCGCCTGCAGGGAGGCGGAGCTCATGCCTGCCAAACGCCGTATCCTGCCTCGCGCAGGCCGATGGCCAGTTCCACTTCCATTTCGCGCGCGCCGTCGTAAGGCATCGGGTTATAAGCCTCGTAGAGTTCCGTCAACAAATGCAAACCGAATTTTTGCACGAATTTATTAGCCTGGATACCGCTCTTATGCTTGTCGAAGCGCACGTCGGGATCCAAGCCAGTCATGCCGACGTAAACACACTGTTTGCCGGTGACGTAATCGGGGTTGGCTCTCTTGAAGCGAGGCTCGTAGAGCACATCTTTCGATAGCTCGATTACGTAGACGTAATAATGGTAGCGGCGTCCCATCGCGGCGCGATGCGCGTAAGAGTGCGGCGTTGTGCTGCGCAATTGCGAGAGTCTACCGCGAAGGCGAATCCCGAAATATGCCGAAATCAGACAAGCTCCTTGTTCCGGCGCAGCGCGACCGGGATCGCGGTCAGGCCGATTGCGCACGCGGCCAGCGGCACGAACGCGAACGCGGGGATGCCGCTCAAGTCCCACGCGGCACCGCTGATGACTGCGATCGCTACCGCGCCGCCGTAGCTGAGCGTGAACGTTCCAGCCGATGTGCGGGCCACGTCCTCGGGACGGCAGAGGAGCGGCGGCAAGGTCAGTCCGAGGATCAATGCCGCTGCGTCCGAAAAGCCGAGCAGCGCGGCCCATGCGATCGTGGCCGGGCCGACCATCAGCACCAGACCCGCGAGCGAGATGAGCGAGAGGACACCGGACGCTATGTAGGGCCACGCGCGCCGCTCGAGCTTGCCAGCGGCCACCAGCAATAGCAGAGACGCCGGCAACTGTCCGAAATTGAGCGCCAGCAAGGCCTCGCTGATCAAGTCCGCGCGGCCCGCGCTGGTGAGGTAGATGGGGATGAAGGCGTTGGCGATGAAATAGATGGCGTTGATGCAGCAAAACAAGCCGCCGAGACGCCAGACGAGTCCGACGTGCCAATCCGGGAGCCACTTGCGCGGTGCGGCTGTCTGTATCTTCTGTTCGCCCTGGTTGTCTGGACGTGGCGCGAAGAAGTAGACGACGACGGCGATGATCGCGATCGGCAGCGACCAGAAGACCAGCGATGCCCGCCAGCTTCCGCTGAACATCGGCAGCACCCAGGGAATGGTCAGCAGCACCGGCAGAATCTCGCCAACGAGGAGCCCGTTGGTGTAGACCGCTGTCCCCAATCCGATCCGCCGCGGCAGCCACTGGCGCACGGTGGTGGGCATGATCGGCTGCATGATCGCCGCTCCGGCGGACATCAGGATCGTCATGGCGAACAGAACTGCGTAGCTGGTGCTGAAGCCTCGCAGCGCGGATCCCGCTGCCACCAGCGTCAGCCCGCCGACCAGCGCGCCCCTGACACCCAATCGCGCGACCAGCAGCGATCCCGCCAGTGCCGCGATCGCAAACAACGCCGGAGGAATGCTGCTCAAGAGGCCGACCTCGGTCGCGCTCAAGGCGAACTCGTCGCGGATCATCGCGATCACCGGTGGAACCGCGAGGATGGTAATGCGCAGCGCGTTGCCCGCGAGCCAGAGCAACGCTATCGCCGTCCACATTGCTTTGCGTGCGGCTGGGTCGTGGTCGGCCATCGTCTATGGGGTCATCGAAAGCGCGAGGAAGGTCCGGCGCCAGGCGTGGCCCGCACCGCGCGCTGCCCCGCACTGGGGCAACTTCGTCCGGGAGAATACAATAAGACTCTGGATGACCATCGATCAACACGGAAATGGGGGATGCATCATGCGCAGAAGACAAATCCTTAAGGCCACCGGTGCGGTGTTGGCGGCGCCGGTCCTGGCACAGCTCGCGCGCCCGTTGGATGCGCTGGCGAAGACCGAGCAGGTAGTCATCATGACCTGGGGCGGACTCTGGGGCGACGCCATGCGCGACAACGTCGATACGGCGTACCAGAAGGCCACGGGCATCAAGGTGCTCCAGGATCGCAGCGCCAGCCCGGTCGAGCGCATCACCAAGCTGAAGGTGAGCCTCGATAACCAGACCGTCGACCTGTTCCAGCTTGCCGACGGGCTGGTGCCGCTTGCGGTGAAGCAGGGCGTGGCCGAAAAATTGAATCGGGCGTCGCCGCGAATGCCGCACGTGCGCAATATGATCCCGGCGTTCTGGAACGACTACTGGGTGCCGCAGATTTTCTCGATTACGGGCATCATCTACAACACCAAGCTGGTGAAGAATCCGCCGACGGCGTGGGCGGATCTTTGGCGGCCCGAATTCAAGGGTCGCATCGTGCTGCCCGAAATCTCGCATTCCATCGGTTCCTACATCATCCCGATCGGTGCAATGGCCCAGGGCAAGTCGCCGAAGGATGAAGCGGCCGGCTTCGAGATGCTGAAGAAGATGGCCGATCTGCGTCCGATCTGGGCCAAGGACACCGACACGATGATGAACGCGATGCGCACCGAAGACGCGGTCATCGGCATCCTCTACAAATCGCAGACCTATACGGTCAAGGGGTGGAATACGCCGGTCGAATGGGTGTATCCGAAGGAAGGCGGCATCGCCTTTACCTCGGGCACGTGCATCGCCACGAACACCAAAAACCTGGAGGCGGCCGAGGAATATCTGAACGTCACCATGGACCCGGAAGTGCAGCCCTTCGCCGCCAAGATCTACAACTACGGCGGCACCAACAAGGACACGCTGGCGCGCTTGTCGCCCGAGCTGCAGGAGCGAGTGAAGTTCCCGCAGGAGCAGATCGACCGGATGGTCAAGCTCGACCTCGAGTTCATGGGCGACAACCGCGCGGCCTGGGTCGAACGCTGGAACAAGGTGGTTGCCGGAAGCTGATGCCGGCCGCGCGCGGCGGCGCCAGGCTTTATCACCTAGGCTGGCGCGCCAACGGCGACAGTTTCGATGTAGCGCTCGCCGTCAATCGACTATTGGCGGCGGGTGGTCGCGCCTGGCGGTTGCGGGCGGCCGCGAACCAGCTCGACGCGGGCGACTACCTGATCGAGATCACCGAGTCGCGGCGCGCAGCCATTGCGGGCCTCGGTCTGAAATCGGCGCTGTGGGAAGCGGCACTCCCGAACGAGGCGCAAGCGCTGAACGCCGCCGTCCCACTGTTGTTCGCAGGCACCGCGTCGCGCTTTCCGTACTACGCGTACTACGCGCTGTGCCTGTTGCGACTGGGCGTCGCCTACACGCCGTGCGATGGCGCGACGCTTTCGAGCGGCGCGCTGGACGATGCAAATCTGCTGATCCTGCCCGGAGGGTTCTCGAACTGGGGCATCGACAACGCCGAGAGCGTACAGGGCGCCGATGCGCGCGTGCGCGACTTTCTCGCGCGTGGAGGCGCCGCCATCGGCTCCTGCGGAGGAGCGTATTACCTGTCGATGGGTCGGCCGGGCTGGACCGGCACCGCGCAGGCAAAGCCCCTCTACACGCACGAATACTTACAGAGCGGTGTCGGGGTAGTGACGCTGGAGATGCGCAAGGGCCCGCTGGCGCTCGGTTGTCCGCCGACGATGGAAGTGCCGTATTACCACGGCCCGATCTATGACTTGGTGGGGCCGGACATCGACGTTGCAGCAACTTTCCGCGAATTGGCCCTGCCGGGCCGGCTTGCGATCGACAATCCGCTCGACCGCGACACGTTCGAGCGCGACATGGCCGGCAACGCGGCGATTCTGCTGGCGACGGGAAATCGCGGCCGCGCCGTGTTGTTCTCGCCGCATCCGGAAATGGGCGATCTCATCCGCAAGTACATCGCCCTCGATGGATACGTGCGCCATTACCTGCCCATCCGCGGGCTCGGTACGATGCGCGACACTCTACGGCACTACCACATCTGCGATTCTCCCAGCTTCCGCCTGGTGCAGAATGCGATCGACGCATTGATGACCATGGCGCCCCCGAGGCCAGCAGCGACTCCGTCGCCGGTGCTCATCACGTCCGCTCGCGGCGGCGGCAGTGCTTGCGACATCATTGCACTTTTGCGGCGGCAAGTGGACGCGCTGCCGCATTTCGGCGCGGGCGACGAAGGAAACCTGCTACGCGACATTGCGGCGCGCGCCGCCGCCCACATCGATCCGGTCAGCGAACGCGTCGCCGGCGCGATGAAGCATTTTGGCGAGCTCGCGGCACTTGGAGCGTCGTGGAATCACATGGCGGCAACGATGGAAGCGCATATCGACACCGTCGCGGAGCGTACGGTGGCGCAACAACTGATGGAACTGGAGCTCTCCATCGCGCTGGTCGAGTGCTGGACGCAGGTGGCGGAACTGGATCTGGCGCTGGCGGGGCGGGCATGAGCGCGGGCGAAGCTGATGTCCGGCTGGACAAGGTACGCAAGGCCTTTGGCGCCGTGGTGGCGGTCAACGATGTCACGCTGGACATCGAGCGCGGAACCATATTTTCGCTGCTCGGGCCCTCCGGCTGCGGCAAGACCACGACGCTGCGCCTGATCGCGGGGTTCGAGCAACCAAGCGCGGGCGAGGTCTACATCCGCGGCAAGCGCGTGACGGAGATCGCGCCCTATCGCCGCGATTTCAGCATGGTGTTCCAGAGCTATGCGTTGTTCCCGCATCTGAACGTGGCCGAGAACGTCGCCTTCGGTTTGCGCATGCGCCGCGTGCCGCGCGGCGAACGCGGCACCGCGGTCGCTGAGGCACTGGATCTGGTGAAGCTCGGCGCACTTGCCGGGCGCTATCCCCGTCAACTGTCAGGCGGGCAGCAACAGCGCGTGGCGCTCGCCCGTGCCATGGTCATCAAGCCGGCGGTGCTGCTGCTCGATGAGCCGCTGGGCGCGCTGGACAAGATGCTGCGTGAGGAGATGCAGGTCGAGTTGCGCCAGTTGCAGCAGCGCCTGGGCATCACCGCGGTTTTCGTGACTCACGATCAGGAAGAGGCGCTGACCTTGTCGGATCGGGTGGCGGTCATGCGCAACGGAATCATCGAGCAGGTCGGCGCGCCACGCGAGATCTACGACCGGCCCGTGAACGAATTCGTCGCCGGATTCTTGGGCGCCAGCAATTTCCTCGACGGCACCGTAATATCCCGCGACGCCGGGATCGCGCAGGTGGAAACGGCGTGTGGCCGCGTGAGCGTGGTCACCGATTCGGCGACGGTTGGCGCCAAGGTGCGCCTCGCCGTTCGGCCCGAGCGCGTTCGCATGAACGCTCCGCAAGGCGAAGGCGTGTCGGCGCGAATACGCGACATCGTCTATCGCGGTTCGGTAACGCACTACTACATGAACAGCGCCGGCGGCCCGCTGCTTTGCTACCGCCAGAACGCCGCCGCCGGCGACTGGAACCTCGGCGACGACGTGCGCTGCGCGTGGGATGTAGAGAGCGGCGTGCTGGTCGCGCCGAAGCCGGGTTGAGTCAAAGGGTCAACAGGAACGCGACCAGATCAGCTCTTTCATCATCCGTGAGTCCGATGCCGAACCGCTGATTGTAGAAATCAACTGCTGCACCCAAGTCGCCTGCCGAGCCGTTGTGGAAATACGGTGCCCGCGTCGCCAGCGCGCGCAGGATCGGACCCTTGAATCGTCCGATATCCTTCCACTTGCCGGTGACCAGCGCGCGACCCGGGTCGGTCGTCTGAATCCGTTCGCCGGTTTGCTTGTTCTGCAGAGTGTAGAGCGGCAAGTCCGGTGTGCGACGCGAAGCGTCGGTCAGGCCGATGTCGAGCGGGGCCGGAATCGAGTGATTGCCGGCGTTGGGCGTGTCGTGGCAGGTTGTGCACGTACCCTGCAACACGGGGACGCTCAGATCATCGTTGAGGCCCTTGACATCGGTGATCCGGATAGGTTTGGTGTTAAACAGTGTCTCGCCGCGCGCCACCGCGCGGCGTGCCTCGGCGCGGCTGCCGTCGGCGCCACCACGATCGACCGTGTTCCACGCGTCGTAAAGCTTGAATACGGTTGGGTCGAATAATGCACCGGTACGATAGTCGTTCGATACGACGTCATTGATGCCGAAGTAGAAGTCTTGTTTACCAAGGTAAAGCGGGCCGCCGAACGCCTGGCGCGCCGTCAACTCGCCGGCCTCGTTGTCGAACACCTGCGCGGTGAACAGTGTGGTCTCGAAGTCGAAAATCGCCTCGCGCTGCTCGGTTGTAAGTGGCTCCGCTGCCTGGGCGTGTCCGGTAGTCGCGCTGTTCGCCTGGTCGGCGAGATCGAAGTGGATCGTGGCGAAGCACTTGGTCGAGCCGAGGATGCAATCGCTCGAAGCCGGATCCGGGAACGTTTCGCGGCCGTCCCACATCACCGTGCTCAGGAACTTGAGGTTGGTCGACGGCAACGGTCGGCGAAATAAAGACAGGTCGCTGGCGCTGGCATGGCCATAGGGATCATCGACCGCGACGAGATCGAATTCCGGATTCGGCGGGATACCGATGCCGACGCGGATCAAGCCTTTGCTGAGCAGCATGCTGTAAGCGCTACGGCGCG
>DATMNH010000265.1:0-12471 GCA_035568975.1 Casimicrobiaceae bacterium | reverse complement strand
TCAGATGCATCTTGGGTCAACGACAAGCAAGCACCTGCAACCGAATCATGGATAACGACGCCACGAGAACCGCACAAGGAGTAGACAATCCACTGAACATCTGAAATTCAAGGGGGCTTGACAAACGCCCTCATAGAAGCGCCAATTCGATTTCTGAACCAGCTGCCGTTCGATCAGCTCTTTACGTGGCTGGGGTCACCAATCTTTGAGCGCCCGCTTTGTAGGGGGTAGCCACGGCGGATTATTCGGGCGGATGGTGGGGCAACGGTTCGGGGGCGTCAACTCGACCTAAAAAATGCCCCGGCATTGCTGCCGAAGCTGTCACCGCTCCACCGGTGCCGCGTGAACCGCGCCCTATGCGTCGATACAAGTCGGTCGGGCCTTGGTAGAATAATGACGTATGCAGCGGCCATTCCCCCTCGTGCGTCCGTGTTCCTTCTTCCGTTGGTGGCGGTAGCCCGCCACGTCCGTACTTTGCCCCAGTGTGCCCGCAGCCCCAGCGGGTAGCAAACCGAACTGGGGGTATCCAAGGGGGTATCCGGTGTTAAAATTCTTGACTGATCAGCTATAGAATCAGTCGGTTAGGAGTCGCCATGCTGCTGCTGATCGACAACTACGACTCGTTCACCTACAACCTCGCGCAATACCTGGGTGAGCTGGGCGCCGACGTGCACGTGCACCGCAACGACGCGATCGACCTGGAGCAGATCAGTGCGTGGCGGCCGGAGAAGATCGTCATCTCGCCGGGCCCGTGCACGCCCAACGAAGCCGGCATCTCGGTGCCGCTGGTGCAGCGTTTCGCGGGCGACATTCCCATCCTCGGCGTATGCCTCGGACACCAGGCCATCGGTCAGGCGTTCGGAGGGCGTATCGTGCGTGCCGGCCGCGTGATGCACGGCAAATTGTCTGCCATCGCCCATCGAGGTGAAGGCGTATTCGAAGGACTGGCGAGTCCGTTCACCGCGACCCGCTATCATTCGCTGGTGATCGAACGCGACACCTTTCCCGAATGCCTCGAGGTCACGGCGGAAAGCGAGGATGGGGAGATCATGGGCGTGCGTCATCGCGAGTTTTCGGTCCAGGGTGTTCAGTTTCACCCGGAAGCGATATTGACCGAGCATGGTCACGCGTTGCTCTCGAACTTTCTGAAATCTTCGCAGTAGGGCCAATCCAGGGACGATCATGCCGATCGATATTCAGGACGCGCTCCAGCGCACCATCGAACACCGCGAGATCTTTCACGACGAAATGCTCTCGCTGATGCGGAAGATCATGAACGGGGAGGCGTCGCCGGTGATGATTGCGGCATTTACCGTCGGCTTGAGGGTGAAAAAGGAAACCGTCGGCGAGATCGCCGCCGCGGCACAGGTCATGCGCGAATTCGCGACCAAGGTCGAAGTACCCGATCGCGACCATCTGCTGGACATCGTCGGCACCGGCGGCGACGCGGCACACACCTTCAACATCTCCACCGCGGCGATGTTCGTCGCCGCCGCGGCCGGAGCGCGGGTCGCCAAGCACGGCGGACGGTCGGTGTCGTCGAAGTCGGGCAGCGCCGACGTGCTCGAGGCGCTGGGTGCCGAGATCATGCTCAAGCCGGGACAGGTCGCGGCATGCATAGCCGAGACGGGCATCGGCTTCATGTTCGCGCCGAGCCATCACAGCGCGATGAAGCACGCGGCGCCGGTGCGCAAGGAGCTCGGCATCAGGACCATCTTCAATATCCTCGGACCGTTGACCAATCCCGCCGGCGCGCCGAACCAGCTGCTGGGCGTGTTTCATCCGGACCTGGTCGGCATCCTGGTGCGCGTGCTGCAGCGACTGGAAAGCAAGCACGTCCTGGTTGTCTACGGCAAGGACGGCATGGATGAAGTGTCGCTCGGCGCCGCGACGCTCGTCGGAGAGCTGAAAGATGGGCAGATACGCGAGTACGAAATCCACCCCGAGGATTTCGGTCTCAGAATGATCTCCAACCGCGGGCTCAAGGTTGCCGGCGCGATGGAATCCAAAGCGATGCTGCTCGAGGCGCTCGCCAATATCGAGGGCACACCGCGAGAGATCGTTGTCCTCAACGCCGGCGTCGCGCTCTACGCCGCGAACGTCGCCGGCTCGATCCCTGACGGCATAGCACGCGCGCGCTCGGCCGTCGCATCGGGGGCTGCGCAAAGGAAGCTCGAGCAGTTCGTTGCCGCGACCCGGAAGCTGGCGGGCTCGGCGCCTTGATCGTGGCTTCGCTGCCTGACTCGCGCACGAGCGCGGACGGACTCACCTTTCGCGTCGCCGCGGCAGCCGACCTGCGGCAGCTGGCTTTGTGGAATCAGCAGCTGATCGAAGACGAAGGTCACGACAATAGGATGAGCCTCGAACAGCTTGTGGCGCGCATGCGCGACTGGCTTGTGACCGAGTACCAGGCGCTGATTTTTGATGAGCCAGCCACATCGGCAGACCCAGCTTTGCTTAAGAGCCAATGGATCCCCGCCTCCGCGGGAATGACGGCAGTGAGGAGTGCGCCGGCCGCGCACGAACGGATTCCCGCCTCCGGGGAAATGACGGCAGTAAGGAGTGTGCGGGCCGCGCACGAACGGATTCCCGCTTGCGCGGAAGTGACGGCAATGAGGAGTGCGCCGGCCGCGCACGAACGGATTCCCGCTCGCGCGGGAATGACGGCAGTGGGGAGTGCGCCGGTGGCGTACGCATTGTTTCGCGACACGCCGGAATGGATACACCTGCGCCAATTTTTCGTGGCTCGGGATCGCCGTCGGCGCGGCATCGGGGCGCGCGCGGTCGCGCTGCTCCGCGATTTGGTATTTCCGCCCGACAAACCGGTCATCGTCGAGGCGATGGCGTGGAACCAGCCCGCACTTTTGTTCTGGCGCGCCGTGGGGTTTGCCGACCGCTACATCGGGCTCGAGTCGCGTCCGGCGGCGGCGTCCGTTCGGCGCCCATAGCGCAGCGTGCCACGGTGACCACACGCGACATCCTCACCCGGATTCTTGCCACAAAGGCCAAAGAGCTTGCCGCCGCGAAGGCAGCAACGCCCTTGAGCGAGATGCGCATCCGCGCCGCGGCATCGCCCGCGCCCCGCGATTTTGCTGGCGCGCTTCGCGCCAAGATCGCCGAAGGGCGCTCCGCCGTGATCGCGGAGATCAAGAAGGCGAGCCCGAGCAAGGGCGTGTTGCGGCCGATATTCGATCCGGCCGCGATCGCCGCACGTTACGAAGCCGGAGGAGCGGCGTGTCTTTCGGTGTTGACCGATCGCGATTATTTCCAGGGACGCCCGGAGCACTTAAGCGCTGCTCGCGAAGCATGCGGGTTGCCGGCATTGCGCAAGGATTTTGTGATCGACGAGTACCAGGTGCTGGAGTCGCGAGCGCTCGGCGCCGATTGCATTCTGTTGATCGTTGCCGCGCTCGATGATGCGCGGCTGGCCGAGCTCGAAGCCCGCGCACACGAGCTCGGCATGAGTGTTCTGGTCGAGGTGCATGACGAAGCAGAGCTGGACCGGGCCCTCAAGCTTGCGACGCCCTTGATCGGAATCAACAACCGCAACCTGCGCACGTTCGACGTCACGCTCGAGACGACGCTCGACCTCCTGCCGCGCATCCCGGCCGACAGGCTGGTGGTCACCGAAAGCGGTATCCTGGCACCGGCGGACGTCGAGCGCATGCGCGCTCGCGGCGTACACGCATTTCTGGTCGGCGAGGCATTCATGCGCGCGGCGGACCCTGGCGCGGCGCTGGCGACCCTTTTCACCTGAACCTTTCGCGTGACTTGTCGGTGGGTTTTTCGCCGGATTTTGCGCGCGCGCCGCTGGCGCTCGGCACCTTTGCTATCATTCAGCGCCGGGCGCGGTATCAAGGTCGCTAAAGCCTCCCGGCGGGCAAGGTCACCAAACCGCACGTCCCGTTCGCCCCGGGCTACCGCATACCGGGACAGGCGCCGAGCCGCAGAGAGCGCTTCACTCGCGGGTTGAACATCCGTTCGTGGTTCGGCAAGCTTGACCGCGAACGAGCTGAAGTCAAAGGCCTCCTGGTGTCGGCAATCGCTGTCGAAAACGTCAGCAAGCACTGGACTACCGCAAGCGGGCAGGTTCGCGCCGTTGATAGCATTTCCTTCGCGCTCGATCCAGGGACGCTCAATGTGCTTCTCGGCCCTTCGGGCTGCGGCAAGTCGACGACGCTGCGGCTCATCGCCGGGCTCGACCACGCTGATACCGGCAGGATATGGATCGATGGTCGCGACGTGACTCATCTGCCGCCCGCGCGGCGCAAGATTTCGATGGTGTTCCAGTCCTATGCGCTGTTTCCACATTTGAGCGTGCTGGAAAACATCGTCTTCGGGCTGCGCGTGCGCAAGACCGGGCACGCCGACCGCGACCGGCGTCTGAAACGCGTCTCGGAGCTTCTGGGATTATCGGCGCTGCTCGATCGCAAACCCGGTCAGCTCTCGGGCGGGCAGCAACAGAGAGTCGCGCTCGGTCGCGCGCTCATCGCCGAGGCGCCGGTTTGCCTGATGGACGAGCCTTTGTCGAACCTCGATGCGCAACTGCGGCAGGAAATGCGTCTCGAGATTCGCAACCTGCAGCGGCAGCTTGGCATCACCATGGTTTACGTAACGCACGATCAGGTCGAAGCGATGTCGATGGCCGACCGCGTCATCCTGTTGTCCGGTGGCCGGATCGAGCAGAACGGCACACCGGCCGACCTGTATGAAACGCCAGCCAACACCTTCGTGGCGCGCTTTATCGGCACGCCCCCCATGAATCTGCTTCGATTGGATAAGGCAAGCGGCGAAGCGGTGATCGCCGGTACGGAGGGTCCGGGCGTTGCTCCACTCGAATGGGCCGGCGGCATGCTCGGCATTCGTCCCGAGCATGTGCTGTTGTCGCGCGATGGCGCGTTTACCGCGCGAGTCGAAAGCGTCGAATACCTGGGCGCCGACTCGCTTTTGCTCTGCCGCATCGGCGAGCAGGTCCTGACCGCGCGCGTTCCCGGCCGCGTCGGCGTGTCCGCTGACGATTCCGCGCGCTTGGGCTGGGCACGCGGGGCGAGCCATTTCTTCGACGCCGCAACCGGGATGCGGCTCGCGACCGAGCCGATTCATCAAAACGCAACCATGTTTGCGTAGTTCTGAACATTTTTCTACGAGGAGGAAGCATTATGAAATGCAGCAGGCTCTGGGGCTGGTTCATCGCCGTCGCCGCTGCCGCGCTCTCGGGCGCGACGCTCGCGCAGGCACCGGTCGAGATCTCTTTTTATTACCCGGTCGCCGTCGGCGGACCCATTACCAAGCTGATCGACAACTTCGCCGCCGACTTCGAAAAGGAGAATCCGGGAATCAAGGTCAAGCCGATCTATTCCGGCAGCTACCAGGAGTCGATCACCAAGGCTCTTACCGCGGTCAAGAGCAACGACGCGCCGACGACGTCGGTGCTTCTGTCCACCGACATGTTTACCTTGATCGATGAGGAAGCGATCGTTCCTTTCGATCCCCTGATCAAGACGCCGGAAGACCAGGCCTGGCTCAAGGGCTTTTACCCCGCGTTCATGGAGAACAGCCAGACCGGCGGCAAGACCTGGGGCATTCCGTTCCAGCGCTCGACCATCGTTCTCTACTACAACAAGGAGATGTTCAAGGACGCGGGGCTCGATCCCAACAAACCGCCAGCGACGTGGAAGGAAATGGCGGAGTACGCGCAGAAGCTCACCAAGCGCGATGCATCGGGCAAGGTCACCCAATGGGGCGTGCAGATTCCCGCATCGGGATTTCCCTACTGGCTGTTCCAGGGGCTCACCACCGAGAACGACGTCCAGTTGATGAACGCCGCGGGAACCGAGACCTACTACGACAAGCCCGCGGTCATCGAGGCCCTGCAATACTGGATGGATCTCACCGCGAAGTACAAGGTGCATCCGGAAGGGATCGTCGAGTGGGGTACGACGCCGAAGGATTTCTTTGAGCGCAAGGTCGCGATGATATGGACCACGACCGGCAACCTCACCAACGTCAAGAACAACGCCAAATTCGACTTCGGCGTCGCGATGCTGCCGGCTAACAGGCGCCGCGGCAGTCCGACCGGCGGCGGCAACTTCTATCTGTTCAAGCAGGCCAAGCCAGAGCAGCAGGCCGCGGCGTTCAAGTTCATCAAGTGGATTACCTCGCCGGCCCGCGCTGCGCAGTGGGGAATCGACACCGGCTATGTCGCGGTGCGGCCCGACGCATGGGAAACGCCGGTAATGAAAAAATATGTCGCGGAGTTTCCGCCCGCCGCGGTCGCACGCGACCAGCTGCAATATGCCGTGGCCGAACTGTCCACCCACGACAATCAGCGCGTCACCAAGGCGCTCAACGACGGCTTGCAGGCGGGGCTGACCGGCACCAAGAGCGCCGAGCAGGCGATGAAGGATTCGCAGCGCGAGGCCGAGCGGCTCCTTCGGCCATATCGCAAATGATGCATGTGGGCATATGTTGCGCATGACGAAAGTGCGTGACGCCAGCGTTGGTAATGTCGTCATTCCCGCGAAGGCGGGAATCCATTGTGATTTAAGCGTCGAAAAATGGATCCCCGCCTTCGCGGGGATGACGGGAGTTTTGGGCGAGCATTTGACAATTTCGGTGATGTGCGTGCGAGACGATTAGATTGACTCGTTCCGCGCAATGGCTGTATGGCTGGCTGCTTCTGCTGCCAGCCGCGGTATTGCTCGCGCTCTTTACGCACTATCCCGCGATCGCCACGCTTTGGCACAGCTTCCGTTCGACCCCGAGAGGCTCGCGGGCCGCGGAGTTTGTCGGTGTCCAGAATTATGTTCAGCTTGTCGACGATCCCATCTTCTGGCAATCGCTGACCAACAACCTGTGGTTCGCGCTGGGCACGATTCCGCTGTCGATCGCGCTGGCGCTGCTGATGGCCGTCTGGGTCAACGGCAAGATCGCCGGACGCGGGTTTTTGAGGCTCGCCTACTTCACGCCCACGGTGTTGCCGATGATCGCGGTCGCCAATATCTGGCTTTTTTTCTACACGCCCGAGTACGGGCTGCTCGAGCAGATAACCGGCGCGTTCGGCCTGCCGGCGCACAATTGGCTCGGCAGCAAGAACAGCGCGCTGGCTGCCCTGATGGTGGTCACCGTCTGGAAGGAGGCCGGGTTTTTCATGATCTTCTACCTGGCGGCGTTGCAGCAGATGTCGCCGCAGCTCGCCGAGGCCGCGGCGATCGAAGGCGCGTCGCGTGCCTATTTTTTCCGGCGCGTGACATTGCCCTTGTTGATGCCGACGACCTTGTTCGTGCTCGTCAACGCCGTCATCAATGCCTTCCGGCTGGTCGATCATGTCGTAGTCATGACCCGCGGCGGTCCCGATAACGCGACCGAGCTGTTGCTCTATTACATTTACGAAATCGGCTTCCGGTTCTGGGATTCGGCGTACGCCGCTGCACTGACCATGGTGCTGCTGCTGCTCCTGGGTGTGGTCGCGCTGCTGCAGTTCTGGTTTCTGGAACGGAAGGTGCATTACCAATGAGCTCCGTTCATCCATCGCGTGCCGCGTACCTTGGGCACGGTCTGGAAACGGCCGGAGCGTGGCTCCTCGGCGCGTTGTGGATACTGCCGCTGGCGTACGCGGTCTGGACCGCGTTCCATCCGGGCGAGTACTCGACGCACTTCGTCCCGACGGCGCCGCTGACTCTGGACAACTTCGCGCGGGCGTGGCTCGCGGCGCCCTTCGCGCGCTATTTTCTCAACACGGTCCTTTTGTGCGCGATGATTCTGGCGGCGCAGCTCGTGCTATGTACGCTGGCCGCGTACGCGTTCGCACGGTTCGTGTTTCCCGGCCGTAACCTCCTCTTCGCGCTGGTTCTGCTGCAGCTGATGGTCATGCCCGACGTGCTGATCGTCGAGAATTACCGCACCATGGGCGCGCTGGGGCTGCGCGATACCATTGTCGCCATCGCGTTGCCGTACATGGCCAGCGCCTTCGGCATCTTCCTCTTGCGGCAGACGTTCAAGACCGTTCCCAAGGAGCTCGACGAGGCGGCGCGGGTCGAGGGCTGCACGCCGCTGCAGGTGTTGTGGAAAGTCTACGTTCCGCTGGCGCGCCCGGTGTATCTCGCGTATGCGCTGGTCAGCGTGAGCTTTCACTGGAACAATTTTCTCTGGCCGTTGATCATTACCAATTCGGTCGAATCGCGGCCGCTGACGGTAGGCCTGCAGGTATTCTCGGCCACCGATCAGGGCATCGACTGGTCGATCATCACTGCCGCTACCTTGCTGACCAGTGGACCATTGCTTATCGCTTTCTTGCTTTTTCAGAGACAATTCGTACTATCGTTCATGCGCGCAGGCATCAAGTGAAACTTATTACCTGGAACGTCCAATGGTGCCGCGGAGTCGATGGCAAAGTCGATCCGGCCCGCATCGTAAGGCATGCGAAAGCGATAGCCGACTTCGACGTGCTGTGTCTGCAGGAGATCGCGAACAATTATCCCGCGCCGCGGCTTGCCGGCAGTCGCGGCGAAAATCAGTTCGCCGAGCTTGCACGGTTGCTTCCCGGCTACGCGCCGGTGCCGGGCGTGGCGGTCGATGTGCCGGCGGACGATGGCGGCCGCCGGCATTTCGGCAACATGGTGCTGTCGCGGCTTCCCGTCGGTCAGGTTTTTCGTCATCTGCTTCCATATCCCGTCGAGGCTGGCATCAATGGGATGCCGCGGATCGCGCTGGAAGCGGTCTTGTCGGTCGAGCTCGCGGCGGTCCGCGTCATCACCACGCATCTCGAATATTACGGCACCATGAAGCGCGCTGCCCAGGTCGATGCATTGCGGCGGATCTATTCCGAAGGCAGTGGCCACGCCCGTCTCGGCGATATCGTCGACACCAGCGGCGGGCCATTTCACACCCTGCTGCGTCCGATGGGAACTGTCATTACCGGCGATTTCAATTTCGAACCCGACGATGCCCTGCATGCGCGGATGTGCGAAACGTTCGCCGACGGCACGCCTGCGCTTATCGATGCATGGGAGGTGGCACAACCGGGCCGCGCTCATCCGGCGACTTTCAAGATTTACGAGAAAGAGCGGCCGGGAGAGCCGGAGCAGCACTGCGATTTCATCTTTGTGTCGGCTGACCTCGTGCCCAGAATCCGGCAAGTCCGGGTCGACCAGAAAACGCAGGCGTCCGATCACCAGCCCGTGTTGATCGAGATTGACTGACACCCCAAGCTTGGACCGGCCCGGCGGCCCGGCGTAAAATAACAGGTTGCGCCGCGCGAACGACCCCCCGGGTTCGCCGCCACACCCGCGCCGGCCCGCCGCTCCTTGACCGCCTCTCTACCATTCACCGGCGAAAGCTTCACCCCCGAAGCCAGGGGCGCAATCCGGTACCAGCGTGGGCGCCGCTCTTGTGTCGCCTTGTACCGTCTCGCAGGTCATCGGGTGCTCGATAGGGCGAGCGGTGCAGGCCGCGACGGCTGGCTGTCTGGGTCCGTAAGAGGCTCCTTCGGTGGATGGGACCGGTGACGCCGATCGACGTTATCGTCCCGGTTTACCGCGGCGTCGAGGCGACGCGGCGTTGCATCGAAAGTGTATGGTCCACCGCATTGTCCGCCAGGCAGCAGACGCCGTTCGAGCTGATCGTGGTCAACGACGCCTGCCCGGAACCCGAGCTGATTCGTTGGCTGCGCGAACACGCCGAGCGCTCGCGCCTGACACTGCTCGAGCAGCCGCTGCGCCAGGGTTTCGCCGCGGCTGTCAACCGTGCGGTCGCGCTGCACCCCGAGCGCGACGTCGTCATACTTCACAGCGACGCCGAAGTCGCCAACGACTGGCTCGATCGGCTCGTCGCTCACGCTCTTTCGGGGCGCGATATCGGCACCGTCGTCCCGTTCACCAACTATGGCGGCATTGCGGGTTACCCACGCACCGGTGTCAGGAACGCGATGCCAGCCGAGTACACGCTCTGCTCCCTCGATCTCTTGTTCCGCCGTGCCAATGCGGGCTCCACGGTAACAACGCCGCTTGCCTGCGGACCCTGCGTGTTCTTCCGTCGTGCCTGTCTCGACGCGGTGGGCCCGTTCGATGGCGGTCCACTGGGCAGCGATTACGGCGTCGAGCAGGATTTTTGTCTGCGCGCGTCAGGCGGCGGATTCCGGCACGCGCTCGCCGCCGATGTTTATGTCTGGCATTGGGGCGCGACCGCCTTCGGATCGGCCGACGCGCATGCCCTCGCGGCGCGCGCCGAGAGCGCGTTAGGCAAGCTCTATCCGCATTTCCCGGCGCAACGCGCGGAGTTTGCGACGCGCGATCCGGCGCGGACCTTCCAGCGTCGCGTGGATCTTCTGCGCCTGGCGGAGTCTCCTCGACAGCTCTTGCTTTTCATCGCCCACGGATGGGGTGGGGGCCTTCGCCGGCACATGGATCACCTGGCGGAGATGGTGAGCGAGCGGTGCAACGTGCTTCTGCTGCAGCCGAACGTGGGCGACACGGTGAAGCTCTCATGGCCCAGGGAGGCAGAGGGTTTCGCCGCCTATTTCGCCTTGCCTTCGGAGTTGCCTGCGCTGGTCTCGCTATTGCGCGGGCTCGGCTTGGCGCGCATGCATTTTCATCATGTACACGGACTGCCTGCCGCGGTGCTGGATCTGCCCGGCGGAGTCGGCGTGCCCTATGACTGCACGCTGCACGACTATTACGCCATCTGCCCGCAATATCACCTCAACGCCGAGGACGGACGCTATTGCGGCGAGCCGGACGCGCTCGGCTGCGCCGCGTGTCTGGCGCGAAGGCCCGGGCAATGGGGCATGGACATCACCGCGTGGCGCGGCGCGTTCGGCCGACTGCTGCGCGGCGCCGATCGCGTGCTCGCGCCCTCTCGCGACGTCGCGCAGCGCATCGCGCGCTATTTCCCGGATGTCGATGCGTTGGTGATGCCCCATCCCGAAGTCCCATGTGATGAGCCAGGCAGGATCACGCGAGTGGTGACTTTGGGTAGTCTTTCGCCGGAAAAGGGCCTCCGAATCGTCGCCGCCTGTGCCGCCGATGCGCGCGCCCGCCGCCTGCCGTTGGCATTTCGCGTCCTCGGTCCCACGGCTGAGCCGCTGCCGCAATGGCCCGACGCGCCGTTGTCGATCCAGGGTCAATATGCGGACGAAGACCTGCCGACGCTCATCGCCTCCGAGCGTCCCGATGTAATCTGGTTTCCGGCACAGGTACCGGAGACTTATTCGTACACGCTTTCGGCCGCGCTCGCCGCCGGTAGCGCCATCGTGGTTTCCGCGTTGGGCGCGCTTCCCGAGCGCACATCCAGCCACCCGCGCGCCGTGGTCGTGCCATGGGATGCGACGCCGGCCGAGTGGAATGACGCGTTGCTCAAGGCCGGAGCGCTCGGCTCGAGCGCGCGTCCGCCGCTTTCCCGAGTGGCGATCAGGTGACAGATCCCGAGCGTTATCGCGCGACGTATCTTGCGCCTTTGCCGGCGTCGCCGCGGGTTCTGGCGGCTGCTGCGTCGCCTCCGCCAGTCGACGAGCGACACTGGTATCCTGCCGCGGACGCAGTCGCGAACGAGCAGATGTCGCTGGTGCAACTGTTCACCGCGGGCGTGGAATGCGGACACGGTGAAGCGCGCGGCGAGCTCAAGCGACGCGTTGCGGTGGTCGACGCCGAGCTCGAACAATTTCGAGCCACCCGCGCCCACACGCAATTCGATCGAGAGACGCTCGCCGGGCAGCTTCTGACCGCGCTAAGAGAGCAAATTGCGACCCAGCTGAACATCGACAGACTCGAGACGCAGCTCAGGGCAACGCGGGCCCGGATCGACGAGCTGGAGACGAGCACCGTCTGGCGCGCGAGCGCGCCGCTTAGGCGAAGCGTGCATCGTGCCAAGATCGCGCTCGCTCGCCTGCGTGCACGCTGGGCGTCGGTTCTGCAGTCGCCGCGTTACGCCGGGATGGCGTTGTCCATTCTCCGCGATGAGGGCGCCGCAGCGCTGACGCGACGCATCGCGCGAAGGATCACGCGCTCTCGCCGATTCGTTCCTTCGACCGGGCCAGGCTTCGTGCAGGCGACGGAGATCGAGCCGCTTGCATTCGCGCCGTGCCCGAATCCCCGTGTGAGCATCATCATCCCGGTCCATGCGAAACCGCTTCTCACCTACACCTGCCTCGCAAGCTTGCACGCCAACACACAGAAAGGAATTTATGAAATCGTGATTCTCGACGACGCCTCGCCGGAACCGGCGGACGCGGTACTTTCCGTCGTGAGTGGAGTGCGCTTCGTGCGCAACGACACCAACGTCGGTTTTGTCGGCAGCTGCAATCGCGCCGCCGGCGTTTCCCGCGGCGAGATCCTTGTCTTCCTCAACAACGACACCATCGCGACCGCGGGCTGGCTCGATGCGATGCTGGCGGTCTTCGACCGCCATCCGGACGCCGGGCTGGTCGGCGCCAAGCTCGTCTATCCGGATGGCCGCCTCCAGGAAGCCGGCGGCATT
>DATMNH010000264.1:0-14359 GCA_035568975.1 Casimicrobiaceae bacterium | reverse complement strand
CGTCGCCGGGATCGCCGCCGATGCTGTACGGAGTGTTGCGACTGCCACGGTTGACCACGTTGTAGAAGAGCACCCCGTTGCCCTTGGTCACGTCGATCGGCTTGATGAGGGTAAACGTCGCCGTGTAAGTCACCTTGCCGTTGGCATTGCGCGGGGCGAGTTGAATGTCCGTGATAATCGCATTGCGCGGGTCCGCCGGATCGATCTCGCCCGATGCTGTACCGATGATCCTTTCATATTGCCCTACGGTACCGAAGGACTGACCTCCGTAGGTCGGCGATTGGCGACTCGTAATGGTCAACGTCGTGACCTTAGCCTCGCTCGCGGGCGCTATGAACCCGCAGCAGGCACATAGGGCAGCCGCAAGAACATAATGCGCCGCCCGGAAGCGCTGCAACTTTTTCATGGAACTCCTCCTTCTATTGAATGTTACCCAAATGAGCGACAGCTCTCCGAAAAACTCGCGTCATCCCCGCGAAGGCGGGGATCCATTTTTGCCGTCAATAGCCAATGGATTCCCGCTCAGTTACCAAAATGAGCGGGAATGACGATTCAAGGACGCAGGCGTCATGCACTTTCGTAATTCTCAATAGTGGAAACTCTGCCGTCGACGCGGCCAGGCGGTATTAAACGTCACGCCGATTTACTACGCCAATCGATCTTTTGGATGACACTTATAGCGATTTGCGATATATATTAAGCAGGACACGTCAGCTCTCATGCACCTGAATCTTTCACAGTTGCGCGCTTTCGCCGCGGTAGCTCGATGGAGTAGTTTCACGAAGGCCGCGAATGCGCTGCACACGACCCAGCCGGCGCTGAGCGCAAAGATTCAGCAGCTTGAGGAAGCCGTCGGTGCCACCCTCTTCGATCGCACGACCCGCGCCGTGGCGTTGACTCGCATCGCCCGCGATATCCTCCCGTCGGTCGAGAAAATCCTGGGCGAGACAGAAGCGCTCATCTACTACGCCAAGGACGTAGCATCGGGCATTACCGGCAGAGTCGTCGTTGCCGCATTGCCGTCCGTATGCTCGACGATTCTTCCGAAGGCAATCGCCCAATTTCACAGCGAATGGCCGGGCATTTCCATCGCGCTGCGCGATGCGCTTACGGAGCGGATCGTCGAGATGGTTCGGTCGGACGAGGTCGATTTTGGGATCGGCAGCCCCGTTGTGGGAGACCCGCAATTCGACTTCACGTTTCTTTGCAGCGACCACATGGCTGTCGTGACGCCGCTTCCGCACCCGCTTTCGGCAGTGCAGCATCCACGGCTAAAGCATCTGCTCGATTTTCCGTTAATCCTGATGGATCGCAACAGTAGTGTGCGCCGTATCGTCGATCAGTCCCTGCTGGAGCAAGGACGCGCATCGCAGCCACTGTATGAAGTCGCCTACATGTCGACTGCGATCGGCATGGTACGCGCGGGGCTCGGTGTCAGTGTGCTGCCGACAACAGCACTGGAGGTCAAAAGTGCGTCCGATCTCAGTGCTCGCAGGTTGATGGACCCGAGCTTGACACGCAAGATCGGCATTCTGCGGCGACGGGGGCGATCGAGCGGCGCGGTCGTCGACAGGTTCCTGGGTTTCTTGCGCCACTCATTCAAGACGCTGGCGAACTAACGAAACGACCTGCCAACGGCTCGCTGCCGGCACCGCGGACAACGGCGTACTCATGCGAAAAAACGACCATCGTTGCAGCGACCCATCGGATAAAATCGAAATTGTTGTCTTAACCGGCGACGCGGGTTACGGGCCCGCGCGAAGGCGCGCCAGCAGCTTGCCGTGTATGCCTCCGAATCCGCCGTTGCTCATGATCACAACATGGTCGCCGGGCTGCGACGCATGCGCGATCGCTTCGATCAGCACGGCGAGATCGTTGTGAACTTCCGCGCGGGCTCCGAGCGGCGCCAGCGCCTCGGCGGCGCTCCACCCCAGGTTCGCGGCGTAGCAAAATACGCGATCGGCCGCCGCGAGACTGGCGGGCAACATCGACCTCATGGTTCCGAGCTTCATGGTGTTCGAGCGCGGCTCGACCACCGCGAGAATGCGCCCGGTTCCCACGGCCCGGCGCAAGCCGTCGATGGTCGCGGCAATGGCGGTCGGGTGATGCGCGAAGTCGTCGTACACCGCGACGCCATCGACCGTGCCGCACAGCTCGAGTCGCCGCTTGATGCCACGGAATGCCGCCAGCGCCTGGAGACTCGAAGCCACCGTCACTCCAACGTGGCGGGCGGCGGCGATGGCGGCGAGCGCGTTCACCTGGTTGTGACGGCCGATCAGCGAAAACGGCGCAAGTTGCCCCTGCGGCGCGCCGCCCAGCTTGATCGTGCCGTCGACCGCGATGGTCCAGTCCGGCCCGGTGTCGCTCGCCGCCGCCGCGCCGAAGCGCTCCACTTCGCTCCAGCAACCGCGCGCGAGCACCCGTCCGAGATTTTCGTCGGCGCCGTTCACGATCAGTCGGCCGCGATGCGGCACGATTCGCACCAGGTGGTGGAACTGAGTCTCGATCGCCGCCAGATCGGCAAAAATGTCGGCGTGATCGTATTCGAGATTGTTGAGAATCAAGGTACGCGGCCGGTAGTGCACGAACTTGGAACGCTTGTCGCTGAATGCGGTGTCGTACTCGTCAGCCTCGATGACGAAAAACGAACTGTCGGTCATGCGCGCGGAAACGCCGAAGTCGATCGCCACACCTCCGATCAGGAACCCGGGATTCATGCCGGCGTAGTCGAGAATCCAGGCGAGCAACGCGGTCGCGGTCGTCTTGCCGTGCGTTCCAGCGACCGCGAGCACCCACTTGTCGCGCAACACGTTCTCGGAAAGCCACTGCGGCCCGGAGATGTAGGGCAGGCCGCCATCGAGAATCGCTTCCAGCAGCGGATTGCCGCGCGAGATCGCGTTGCCGACGACGAAAACGTCCGCGCTCCTGGCCACGGTGTCGAGCTGCGTCGCGTCGTAACCCTGGGTAAGCGCGATGCCGAGCCCTTCGAGCTGCGTGCTCATCGGCGGATACACGTTGGCGTCGCAGCCGGTCACGCTATGGCCTGCCGCCTTGGCGATCGCGGCGATGCCTCCCATGAACGATCCGCAAATGCCAAGGATGTGAAGATGCGAGCTCACGCGCTCGCCTCCACCGCCGGTGTGACGACGGCGTGCCTGCGCCAACCAAGGAGGAACCAGCCGCAGGCGAGAAAATCGACGGCAAGCACCAGCGTGAACGCGAACTGCAGCGCGGCGCCGGTGTCGATCCCGAATCCCGACCGCGCCGCGTCGACGACGAGACCGATACC
The DNA here is from genome assembly GCA_035568975.1 of Casimicrobiaceae bacterium. Classification (GTDB taxonomy): domain Bacteria; phylum Pseudomonadota; class Gammaproteobacteria; order Burkholderiales; family Casimicrobiaceae; genus PALSA-1003. The sequence continues at coordinate 11,070 of DATMNH010000264.1, read as the reverse complement.
CCATTGCGCCGCGAAGCTGCAGCTGAACATCAGCAGGTTGAGCGCCGTGTTCGCTCGCGCGGCAAGCGCGCGCGGAAATCCCCGCCCAAGAAGCGTGAAGCCGAGCACGTTGACGGCGGCGCCGAACCCGTAGGCGGCCCACAGGATGTAGGTCCACGGCATGCGGATGGTGATCAGCGCCAGCGCGACGATGTTGAGCCCCAAGCCAGCGGCGTAAAGATGCAGGGTGGATATGCCGACGCGCGCAAGCCGGGTCGCGAAAACGCCGATGCCGAGATAACCGCCGACGATCGCTATGCCCATCAACAGCAAATGTGCGGCCGCGACATCGCGCGAGTAGCCATTGACCTCGATCAGCCACGGCACCGACCAAAGGCCCTGAATGGCCATGAAGGAGCCTATGGCGACCGAGCCGAGCGGCGCCATCCACCACAGACGCCGGCTGCCGAAAACGCTTCTGACTCCGCGCCACTGCGCGCTCCATCCCGCCGCGTTCGGAAGGTGAGGAGTGTCCGGAACCAGCAAAAAGATCGCGGCTGCGGCAGCAAATGTCGATGCGGCGAGGGCGGCAAAAATTACCTGCCATGAAACGAATGACAACGCCGCCGCGAGCGGTGCGGTCGCCAGCAGCGCGCCGGCGCCGCCGGCAACCATCATCCACCCCGAAAGCGAGGCGTGGCGCTCCGCCGGGTACCACGCCGCGATCGCCTTCAGCGGTGCCATGAGGCAGACGGCGACGCCGGCACCGATCAACGCCCGCGCGAACGTGAATCCTCCGACGTTGTCGCTGGCCGCAAACGCCAGCGCGCCGCAGCCGGCGACACTCAGGAGCACGGGCTCGACGCGGCGCGGGCCATAGCGATCGAGCAGCATCCCCGCGGGAATCTGCATTGCGGCGAAGGCGACGAAGTACGCGCTGGTCAGGAGTCCCAACGACGACGCGCTTATCCCGAGCGACGCGGTGAGCTCGGGCGAGATCACCGCGTTGACGTTGCGATAGACGTAGGACAAGAGATACGCCGCGGCGAAACACATATACACGCGCAGGAAGGGGGGCGCGTTCACGCGTGCTAGCGTTGCAACGCGCGACGCGAGCGCGCATTCGCGCGGCGATGGCGCTTTGGCACCGGATGTTGCAGCGTGGAGTTCGACATGGAAGGACGGGAGCCGCAGAAGGCCGTCATTATCGCCGATTGCGCCGGCTTTTCATCGGTCTCCAAGGCGTACGGGTCCGATCTGCACATCCGATGATAGAATTCGCGCCTCTTTCCGCGATCAAACGCGAGCGTCCCGACCCGATCTCATGAGCTACCCCTCGCAGTTATTGACCAGCAGCGCGTGCGTCGCCGCGCTGAGCTCTGCCCTCGCCGCCATGCCTGTTGCAGCCGCGGACGCGCGCTACCCGGCCACGCCCAAGCGCCCCGTCACCGACATCTACCACGGCGTCACCGTGGTCGACGACTATCGCTGGCTCGAGGATGACGCGAGCGCAGAGGTCAAGCGTTGGGCCGCCGAGCAGAACGCTGCGACCCGCCGTTATCTCGACGGCATCGCGCAACGACCCGCGATCGCCGCCCGCGTCGGCGAGCTCCTTCGATCGGCACCGATCCAGCACTACGACTTCGAATATCGCCAGCAGCTCTTCGCGATGAAGAGTCAGCCTCCGAAGAATCAGCCTCTGCTCGCGGTGCTGCCCCCGTCGGCAGACGTGGGGGCTGAGCGCGTGATTCTCGATCCCAATGAGCTCGACGACGGCAAGGGCCGGACCGCCATCGACTTCTACAAGCCATCGTACGACGGGCGTCTTGTTGCCGTTTCGCTGTCCGAAAATGGCAGCGAGGAGGGCACCGCGTATGTCTATAACACCGCCGATGGGCAGCGTCTGCCGGACGTCGTCACCGGCGTGAATTATCCGACCGCCGGCGGCAGCATCGAGTGGGCCGCCGATAGCAGCGGCTTTTATTACACGCGCTACCCGCAGGGAAGTGAGCGAGCTCCGGAAGACCGCCACTTCTACCAGCAAGTCTATTTTCACGAGCTCGGCACGCCGGTGAGCGGCGATCGATATGCCTTCGGCAAGGAGCTGCCGCGTATCGCCGAAATCGCTTTGCGGGGCAGCCGCGACGGCTTGCTCCTTCTCGCCGAGGTCCGCAACGGCGACGGCGGAGAGGTCGCGTATTACCTGCGAGCCGCGGATGGCACGTGGACCAAGGTCGCGGGCTTCGACGATGGCGTCAAGCAGGTCGCGTTCGGCGACGACGGGAACCTGTACGCGATGAGCGTCAAGGACGCGGCGCTCGGACGCATCATCGCGATTCCGGTGTCGGCGCCGACGCTCGCGCACGCGCGCGTGGTCGTGCCCGAGACCAACATCGTCGCCGAGCGTGTGTTGCCGACGCGTTCACGCCTCTACGTGTCCTATCGCGCCGGCGGTCCTTCGCGCGTGCGCATGTTCAGCTTCCACGGCAAGCGGCTGGGCGAGCTGCCCGCGGAGGCCGTGTCCGATACCGAGCTTGCGGTGCGACTCGACGGCGACGACGTTCTGGTGCGCAGCATGAGCTACGTCACTCCTCGCACGGTCTATTTCTACCACGCCGGGACCAACAAGCTTGCGCGCACCGATCTCAACGGTGGCTATCCGTTCGACATGAAGGACGCGCTGGTCCGCCGCGAATACGCGGTGTCGAAAGACGGAACGCGCATTCCGGTGACCATCATTTCGCGCAAGGGTGCGCCGCGCGACGGCAGCAACCCGACCCTGCTCTACGGTTACGGCGGCTACGGCATCAGCATGACGCCCTACTTTTCGTCGATGCTGCGGCTGTGGCTCGATTACGGCGGCGTCTACGCCGTCGCCAATGTGCGCGGCGGCGGCGAGTTCGGCGAGCCGTGGCACCTCGCCGGCAATCTCACCAAGAAGCAGAACGTGTTCGACGATTTTGCCGCCAGCCTGCGAATGCTCATCGACCGCCGCTACACCCGCCCGGAAAAGGCGGCGATCATGGGCGGCAGCAACGGCGGATTGCTGATGGGCGCGACGTTGACGCAGCACCCGCGGCTGATGCGCGCCGTCGTGTCCCAGGTCGGCATCTACGACTCGCTGCGCTGGGAGACTCAGCCCAACGGCGCATTCAACGTCACCGAGTTCGGTTCGGTCAAGGACCCCGCGCAGTTCCGCGCGCTGTACGCCTATTCGCCGCTCGCGAACGTGAAGGACGGCACCGCGTATCCGGCAGTGCTGCTCACCGCGGGCGACAACGACGGCCGCGTGGCGCCGTACGAGTCGCGCAAGACGGCAGCCAGCTTGCAGGCCGCATCGTCCTCGAATCGTCCGATCCTGCTTCGCACCGAAGCGGCGGCCGGCCACGGCATCGGCACCGCGCTGTCGACGCGGATCGAGGAACAAGCCGACACCTACGCCTTCCTCGTCGATCAACTCGGCATGAAGGTCGTAGCGCCACGTGACCATTGAGCTCAAACCGCGGGTGATGGCCGTCAGCTCATCGCGGCGTACGGCAGCATGACACTGACGACGACACCGCGACCATCGTCCCGGTTTTGCGCCGTCGCGCGGCCTCGATGCGCCTCGGCGATCAAGCGCACGATGTAAAGACCCAGGCCCAGATGCGGCGCGTTGCTGACCTGATCGCCACGCACCGACACCATCGAATCGAACAGTCGCCCATGCATAGCCTTGGGCAGTAGCGGCCCTTCGTTTTCCACCGACAAGCGAAGCTCGGTGTCGCCGCGTTCCAGGCGCACGACGATCGGCGTCCCCGCGGCGCTGAACTCGACCGCGTTGGCGACCAACTTGTCGAGCATCTGCGCGATCATCTCCGGTGCGCCGTTGAATATCACCTCACCGGACGGAAGCTCGAGTTGCAGCGTGTGCTGCGGATAGGCGACGCGGTAGCCGTCGACGCAACCGGTCACGACGCGGCCTAGGTCGAAGCGTTCGCGTTCGTCCTCGCCGACGCTTTGCTCCAGCCTGGTCGCCTCCGTCATCCGGGTGAGAATATGCGTGAGCCGGTTCAGTCCCTGCTGCGCACGCTCCATGTATACCCGCGCGTCGTCGGGCAGTGGCGAGAGCCTGAGATTATCGAGCGAGCTTCGAACAACCGCGATCGGCGTGCGCAGCTCGTGCGAGAGCCGGCTGGCCATGTGCTCGCGGTAGCTTGCATACTGCGCCAGCCGAGACAACACGCTCGAAAAGCTTCTCGACAGATCACCTATTTCGTCGCCCGCGTTCGATCCAGCTAAGACGCCGCGCACGCGGCCCTGCGCGTCGATCGCGGCTTCGGCTTCGTCGCGCAGCCTGCGGATGCGCGCCGACAGGCGCGACGCAAAGAGCGTCAGCGCCAGCGAACCGATGAGCAGGGCGGCGAGGACGATGGAAAAGAGCCGCTCGAACGCGCGATTGCGCTCGGCGAGCACGGCGTTGGTCGTTTCCTCGACGATGACCGCGCCTTTTACCTGGTCTCCGACCCAGATCGGATGCGCGGCTGAAACGACGACGGCCTTGCCGTCAGGCGTCGGCCGCCGGTCGACCGTCAGTATCCCGGACAGCGCTCCGTCGACTTCTCTCGCCGGCAGCGCGACGCGTCCCGCCTGCTCTTCGCCGAAGTCCTCGCTCGGCTGCTTCAACACCAGCGAGTAGAGCGGATGCAAGGTCTCGCGTTCCAGCCATTGCCACACGCGCGTGACGCCCGAGTCCGCCGCTTGCGCGTCCGGAAGCGAGGGTCGCTTAAGGCTGCCGGCGCGGGCCAGAACATTGAGCTCGCGATCGATGACGAAGATGCGCGCCGTCGTGCGTGACAGGCCCTGCACGATCTGCGCGATTTCCGCGGATCCACCGGTGCCGCCGCCACCGGTGGAGGCGGCAACGCGCGGCGCGGAGCTTGCCGCAGTGGATTCGGGCGCGGTCGCTTCCTGCGATCGCTCGACCACCAGCGACTCCAGCGGTGCCGTCGGCGCGTCGAACAATCGCGGCCGGTCGTGCAGCGCGGTCGCGACCGCCTGCGCGGTTCCGGCAAGCGTTTTTTCCTGGGCGTCGCGCAGAAAGCGCTCCAGCTCGCGCACGTACTCGTAACCCAGCCATGGAATCGCCAGGAATACCGTCAGCACCAGCAGCAGTTGCGCTCGTATGCCCAGCGCAATGCGGACCTTACTCATGGGCAAGCAAACTCATAAACGTCTCGAGCAGCTCCGCGCTTACTGCTCGGCTTCGGCGTTCCAGCGATAGCCCATGCCGTACACGGTGTCGATGCAGTCGAACACCGGGTCGAGGACAAGAAATTTTCGGCGGATGCGCTTGATGTGCGAGGTGATGGTGGCATCGTCAACGACGATCTTGGCATCACGCATCAGGCTGTCGCGATCCTTGACGTGGCCGGGAAACCTGGCCAGCGTGTGAACCATCCAGAACTCGGTCAGCGTGAGGTCAACTCGCTTGCCGTCCCACTGCGCGGCTAGGCGCTTGAGATCGAGCTTCAGCTTGCCGCGCTCGATCGTTTCCTCGATCGCCTGCGGTGTGGCGAGCAGGTCGCTGCGGCGGAACAGCGCGGCGATGCGCGCGATCAGATGCGGCAGGCTGACGTCCTTGGTCAGGTAATCGTCCGCACCGAGCCGTAAGCCCGCAACGATGTCGAAGTCGGAATCGCGCGCCGAAAGAAAGATTATCGGCAGGTTCGCCGACAACGCGCGCAGCTCGCGACAAAGCGCAAATCCGCCGTCGATATCGTCGGCGAGCCCGATGTCGATCAAGGCCAGGTCCGGCAGCCGGGTGCGAAATACACCGAGCGCTTCACTGCGGCCCGCATACGCGGCAACTTCGTAGCCCTGCTTTTTGAGCACGTCCGCGTAGTTCGCGCGTATGACCGGCTCGTCCTCGACGATGGCGATGCGGCGGCTCATGACGAATAGAGTCTCATGGTGATCGAATATACCGCAGCGACGGTCCTCGCCGGCGCTTCCATGCGCATTGTCATCTTTTCGCCACCATTCTTCGCCGCAGTGCCCCGGCTTCCGCCCCCGGCGGTCGCATCGGCGGCGCCCAATGGCATCTACGGCCCAAGCGGCGTGGCAAACAAACCGACAGTGAAAAACAGCAATGAAGCGTACCCGGAGTGCCTCGCGCGATGCGCGCGCGGACTCCGATGCCGAAAATGTGGCGGCACCGCCGCGGCGACCGACTTGCGCAACTGCGCGCTGTGCGCGGCAACAAGCTCGCCGGGCCGCTCGAGGGCGCAGGAGCGCGTCTGGGCGGACATCATGCAAAGGAGTACTTGCAATGGCAATGCCAACGATTGAAGCCAGGAACGCGCCGCCAATCGACGCCTGCGTCTGGCGGGACCTCGCACAACTCGCGGCGGAGGCGCTCGCGATCGGCGTCGTCTTCAGCGTCCTGCTGGCACTGGCGGTCTTCGTCGTAGCCCGCGGCGCACGCGGCGACGAGTTTGCCGCGTCGCAGACTCCGCCCGTGGAAATTCGCTCGACGAGCTCGGCGGGCTAGCTCAGTGGGCTAATGTCGAAACCGTCGAGCGGGGAGGACCTGTCGGCGATGGTCACGGCGCGGCACGCGACAACCGCGATCGCGACTACGCGCCGAGTCTTCCCCGGTCGGCGGTACCCAAGCGCGGTCGCGATCCCGAGCTCAGGTAAAACGCAGCCGCAAGCCCTCGATACCCAAGCTCCCGTAGTGGCTCTGCCAGGTTTCGTCGCGCTTCACCGGCCATGCATCGGTGACCGTGCCGGTGGTGACGATCTCACCGGCGGCAAGCGGCGCGAAGCCCGGCTGTCCCGCCAGCACGCGACCGAGATGCGCGAGCGCATTGAGCGGGCTACCGAGCACGTTGCTGCCTGCGCCGCGGTCGACGCCGACGCCATCGCGCGCCAGCGTCAGCTCGAATGAAGGAAGGCAAGACACGAGGTCCGCCCTGTTGGCTGCAGTCACCGCCAGCGGCGTGCCGACCAACAGCGCGGCGTGCAGGCCCGACGCGGCGGTACAGTCGGCGGCGGCGAACTTCCAGTCGGGGAAAACGCTTTGCACGATCTCGAATCCCGCGGCGATCCACTCCACCGCCGCCATCAGGGCCAATGGGTCATCGCTCGCGGGCGGCGCCCCGCCAAGCTTGAATACGACCTCGGGCTCGATGCGCGGCTGCACGAAACCGGCGAGCGGCAGCGTCGCCGAGCCATGCTCCGCAAAGTGCACGCTGTGCGACCAGACCGGCGCCCACATCGGTTGATAGACGCCGTAGCGTTCCCAGATCGTGCGATTGGTGAATCCGATTTTACGGCCGATCGACGTCCAACCTTGCGCTTCGCGCCGCGCATTGATCTCGGCGAGCACTTCGTACGCGCGCGGGACATCGAACGTCGGGTCGCCGGCGGTGATGGGCGCAAGCGTCCCGGCGCGGTCCTGACAGTCGATGAGCGCGTCCGCAAGCTCGGTCGTGGACGCCACGGTGAGATGCGAGTCTGTCACTCGAGCGCTGCCTGTTAGCTACCTGAGGAGGCCCAGTGCCTTGCCGAGCACGACTCCGCCGGCGAAGAGCAGCGTCGCGAGCACCATTCCGACGATCGTGGTGGCGATCGCTCCGCCGACACCGTCCCAACCGATCGACGAAACGATGAGCCACGCGCTCGTTGCGCCGATGCCGGCGCAGATGACGATGGCGATTCCGCTGAGGACGTAGGACATGCCTTCTTACTCGGAATTACCGAAATGAGTGAGAACTTCCGCATGACTTGTGTCGTTCCCGCTCATTTTGGTAACTAAGCGGGGATCCAGCGGCGTACGTCAAACGACACTGGATTCCCGCCTTCGCGGGAATGACGATATTAAAGATCCGGGCGTGACGCACTCCTTGCAATGCTTAGTAGAGCGCCGCATGCTTGCCGAGGCGTCGTGCAGGAAGTATAACAGTCGCGCCCGGCGCCTTTCCTGGTCCGAAACGCAGGAGCACTCATGCACCGCTGGTCCCGACGTCTTGCAATCATCCTGGTTGCGTTCGGCGCGCTGACAGCGGGCGCAACTTACCCGCAAAGTGCGTTCAAGGGTCCACTCAAGATCATCGTCGGCTTCGCCGCCGGCGGTTCGTCGGACATCGCCGCGCGAATGCTCGCCGACAAGCTCAAGGACAGTTTGAGCCAGCCGGTCGTGGTCGAAAACAGGGTCGGCGCGGGCGGGCGGATCGCAGCCGAGGCGCTGAAGAACGCGCCGCCCGACGGCGCCACTTTGCTGCTGACGCCGGTGGTGGTACCCGTGCTCGCGCCGCTCGTATTCAAGGAGCTCAGTTACGATCCGGCGAAGGATTTCGCGCCGGTGTCGCAGGTCGCCACCTATCAGTTTGCGTTCGCGGTTGCGCCGAACAACCCCGCCAAGACCATGCCCGAGTTCGTCGCCTGGCTCAAGGCCCATCCGACGCAGGCCAATTTCGGCTCGCCCGCACCCGGCAGCCTGCCGCATTTCTTCGGCTTGATGATCGGCCAGGCAACCGGCATCGACATGGTCCACATCGCCTACAAGGGCGGCGCCCCACTCGCGAGCGATCTCATGGGCGGCCAGATTCCCGCCGGCATCGACGCGCTCTCGGACATGATGGAGCTGCATCGCGCCGGCAGGCTCCGCATCATCGCCACCTCCGGCGCGCAGCGCTCGCCGCTCCTGCCGACGGTGGCGACCTTCAAGGAGCAAGGCTTTGCGTCGATCGAGGGCAGCGGCTGGATCGGCGTGTACGTGCCTTCGAAAACACCCAAGCCGGTGATCGACCAACTCTCGGCAGCGATAGTCAAGGCGCTGCAGATGCCCGAGGTCAAGGAGCGATTCCTGAGCCTGGGTTACGAGCCGACCGGCACCACGCCGGAAGCGCTGGCGGCGATCATGGCCGCCGACACCGCGCGCTGGGGGCCGATCATCAAACGTTCCGGCTTCAGCGAGTAAGGCGGAATTCTTCCCGCCGCCAACGCATCAGCGCAACGTCGCATGCGAATGAATTCGCATCCTCGAACACCGTTCGCCGGGTCGGCAAATCTCTCCGGACGCAACCGATGAGCGCGGTTCGCAACATCCTGTTCATCATGTCCGACCAGTTGCGCGCCGATCACCTCGGCTGCTACGGGCATCCTTTTCTGGCGACGACGCATCTGGACGAGCTCGCGCGGCGCGGTGTGCGCTTCGCTCGCGCGTTCGTCCAGTCCGGCGTCTGCGGCCCATCACGCATGTCTTTCTACACCGGCCGCTATGTCGCCAGCCACGGCGCGACCTGGAATCGCGTGCCGCTGTCGGTCGGTGAAATGACGCTCGGCGAATACTTAAGCAGAGTCGGCCGCACACTCTCGCTTGCCGGCAAGACGCACGTTACGCCGGACCATGCCGGGATCGCGCGGCTGCACCTCGGGGGCGACGATGAATGGATGCGCCTCATTCGTGCAGGCGGCTTCGACGAGCTCGATCGCCACGAGGGCCATCAACCGGAACCGGACAGCGCATACACGGCATATCTCCGCCGCACAGGGTACGAGTCAGCCGATCCCTGGTCGGACTACGTCATCAGCGCGATCGACGATCGAGGGCAGATCGTCTCGGGCTGGAACATGAGGAACGCGCGCCTGCCGGCCCGCGTCGCGGAAGAGCATTCGGAGACCGCGTATACCACCACTCGCGCGATCGACTTCATGCGCGATCGCAGCGATCGCCCGTGGACACTGCACCTGTCCTACGTCAAGCCGCACTGGCCGTATCTGGCGCCCGCGCCTTATCACGCGCGCTACTCGCTCGAGCAATGCGCTCCGGTAAAGCGCGATCCGCGCGAGCTGGATAACCCTCATCCCGTGCTCGCCGCCTACCGTCAGCAGGAGGAATGCGCGAACTTCATGCGTGACGAAGTGTGGCAGACCGTGCGGCCCACCTACCAAGGGCTGGTGCAGCAGATCGACGATCACCTCGGCCGCGTCTGGGAAGAGCTCGAGCGATTGGGCCGTTGGAAAGACACGCTGGTCGTTTTCACCGCCGATCACGGCGACTTTCTGGGCGATCACTGGCTCGGCGAAAAGGAGCATTTCTACGACACGGTGCAGCGCGTACCCTTGATCGTCTACGATCCCGATCCCGCGGCCGACGCGACCCGCGGTCACGTCGAGACGCGCTTTGCCGAAGGCGTCGACATCGTGCCGACGTTCCTTCAGGCGCTCGAACTGCCGAGCGCCGCCGAGCGCATCGAAGGACGTTCGTTGCTGGCGCTGACGCGCTCGGCCGACGTTCCCGAATGGCGCGACAGCGTGTTCTCCGAGCTCGACTACGGCTACCGCGAAGCGCGCCGGCTTCTCGGCCGCAAGCCGGACGAGTGCCGGGCGTGGATGGTCCGCACCGACCGCTGGAAATATGTCCACTGGCAGGATTTCGCGCCGCAGCTGTTCGATCTCGACGCCGACCCGGACGAGTATTGCGATCTCGGGCGCGACCCGGGATACGAAGGCGCGCGGCGAGAGATGCACGAGCGTTTGCTCGCGTGGTTCATGCGCTTGAAGCGACGCGTAACGGTAACCAACGACGAAGTCGAGGTCGCGACTGCCGCGCACAAGCGCGCGGGCGTCTTTTTCGGACAGTGGTAGCGGTCCATCGGTTGCGGTGCGCCAAGCGGCAACGTATAAAGGCGTTCGTTCGCCGCGACCAATGCCAGCCAAGGGTCCCACGATGACCGCTCCGTCCGCCGCCCCTGATCTCTCCGCACGCAGCGCCGTGCGCTCGCTGGTCGCCTCGCAGATCCGCGAAGTGGCCAACGCCGGGATGGGCGATCGCGACATTTTGGCGTTCTGGTTCGGCGAGCCCGACGAAGTCACGCCCGGCTACATTCGCGACGCCGCGGTCGCGGCGCTCGCTGCCGGAGAGACCTTTTACACGCTCAATTTCGGCATTGCGGAACTGCGCGCCGCCCTTGCAAGCTACGTTTCCCGGCTGCATCGCCCGGTCGGCGTCGACCGGATCGCGGTGACCGCGTCGGGGATGTCCGCGCTCATGCTGACCGTCGAGGCGCTGGTGAACCCGGGCGACCGCGTGGTCTGCGTCAC
>DATMNH010000263.1:0-3440 GCA_035568975.1 Casimicrobiaceae bacterium | reverse complement strand
GGGATCTCCAGCCTTGGAAAACGTCGCCTCCGCACAGGGGATCGTTGTGTCGGAAAGTTCGGCATTGAGCATGCCTTGTACAGTCGTCTGCAGCCAGCGCGCCATCGCGATGTTGTCGGAATAGATGCGCCAGCGCCCTTCCGTCAGCTCGCTCTTCAGGTAGAGGACGTGGCCGGGCCCAGCTGGCGAAAAGATAATCCGCCAATAGCTCGCATCTGTTGAGTTCGGATCACCGTCCTTCAGGCTCAGGCGGATAAACGGGTTCTCGCCCGTAACGATCGTTTTGTTGGGATCGGCAATGCTCATGTAACTGCTCTCCGTTCAACTTCTCGGGGGATTGTACCGGTCGAAACCAGCGCACTGGAAGGGCATGTGGATGTCCGCTGAGGGTCGTCCGCGTCGCTTTGAGCTTGCGCACACTTCCGTTTTCCACCCGACTTCGGACATATCGGTGCGTCGCGGCGAACCGACAATGCTCAAGGTACCAAGCTGGATGGCGCAACTGGCGGCAATATGACGAGCCGAAGCTGACGGTGCCGCGCGGTCTTCCCGCGCACCCGCTCCAACCGAGCGACATAGAGAATGGCCAAGCCGGAACGCGGCCGTTAAGGCCAAAGGTATTTGCGCATGTCGATCATGCTGCCGGCGCTCAAGGCGTTGGTGCGGCAGGACGCATCGGGTAACCCTGGCTCCCGTACAATGATCCGACTTGGCTGGCGGAGCGGCACGCGCCGGCGCACCAAGCGGAAACGTCGATAGCTGTTCTGGCGGCGCCCTTGCCGGGCTTGCTGCCGCGGCAACGGGTCCACGAAGGCACGTAAGTCCCGCTCGGGCCATTTGTCATCGAGTTGCCTACCTAACTCGCAGAACCCTCGCTTGCTGTCGCGGCTTGTCAACCAAGAAATACTTGAGGACCAGGTGACCCTCGCGGCCATTGAGGGGCGCGCCGCACTGGCGACACGCAACTTGCCCTTCCGGCGATTCCGGATCTGCTTCGGCGCGAACCAGTTTGTAGTGCGATTTGCAGTTCGGACAGCTGAACGACTCCGCAAGTGACGTGCGCACAACGCGACTCCCTTCGGTAAACACCCCGGCAAGTCACAGTACCGTAACAACAGCCGGCAGGGGTGCGAGGGACTTTTCAAAGTTGCGACGCATTAGAGAAGGGTATTTCGAGATCTGCGCGATGACGAAATTTTACTCTATAGCCATTGGCGCGTGCCAGGCCCTCAACACCAGGGACGCGCTGACAAGTTGACTGCGGATTGGTGGGTTCGCGCCCTGACAGCGACGAATTCCTCAGTTCACCAACACGTTGCTGAACTGCCACGGATCAGCGCTGTCGATCGGCTCTGGGAACAGGTGGTTGCGACCGCTAAGCGGCGTCCAATCGGTATAGTGCCCGACCACAGGCCCAAGATACGGCCGCTGAATCGAGAGGCAGCGGCGGAAGTCCATCTCATCCGCCTCGACGATGCCCCGATCGGGATTCTCCAGCATCCATACGATGCCGGCGAGCACCGCCGAAGTTACCTGCAGACCGGTGGCGTTTTGATAGGGCGCGAGCTTTCGCGTGTCCTCGATCGAAAGCTGGGACCCGTACCAATAGGCATTCCTGGCGTGGCCATAAAGCAAGACCCCAAGCTCATCGATGCCATCGACGATGTCGTCTTCGCTGAGGATGTGCCAAGCCTGCTGCGGCCGCCACGCGGCACCCGCCATTTCGTGCAGCGACAGCACGGCATCGTCGCATGGGTGATAGGCATAGTGGCAGGTTGGCCGATAGACGAGATTGCCGTCCTCGAACAGCGTGAAGTAGTCGGCTATTGAAATCGACTCGTTGTGCGTGATCATCCAGGCGTGCTGAGCCCGCGCAGTCGGCGTCCACGAGCGGACGCGCGTCCCCGCGCCGGGACGCGTCAGGTAGATCGCTGAGTCGCAGCCGAAATCATGCCGATGTGCGCCGGGTGGCAGCGACTTCTCGTGCGTGCCCCAGCCGAGCTCGGAGGGCTGCAGGCCTTCCGCGATGAAGCCTTCGACGGACCATGTATTGATGAAAGCGCCCCGCCGTTTGGGCGTATTGGCGCGCTGCGTATCGCGCTCGGCGATGTGAATGCCCTTGACGTCGGCGCGCCGCATCAAGCGCGCCCATTGCTCGCGCGACTGCGGCTCGATGAAATCAAGTTTGAGGTCGCTCGCGATGTCGATGAGGGCCTGCTTGACCATCCAGGACACCATTCCGGGATTGGCCCCGCAGCAGCTTACGGCTGTGACGCCGCCCGGCCGGCGTCGGCGCAGCTCGAGCACGCCTTCGCGCAACGCATAGTTCGAACGCTCCGAGATCGAGCGCCCCTGGTCGGTGTAGAGGCCGGGCCAGGGCTCGACCACGGTATCAATGTAGAAGGCGTTGAGGTCCTTCGCGAGCTCCATCAAGTCGACCGAGGAGGTATCGACGGACAGGTTGACGACCATGCCGCGGCCGGGTCCTGCCGTCAGCAGCGGGGTGAGGACCTCTCGATAGTTGTCGCGCGTGATCGCTTGCCGCAGGAATTTGATCTGCCGCTCCTCGAGCAGGTGGCAGTTGCGGTCGTCGGGTGCGATGACGACGAACTTCGACCGGTCAAATGTTACGTGCCGCTCGAGCAAGGGGAGGGTGCCTTTGCCGATCGAGCCGAAGCCGATCATGACGATGGGTCCGTCGAAACGGGCAAGCAGGGACAAGTTTTTCATTGATACTACTCCATATGATCGATTTTCGGATGTCAGGCGGCACGCTGCACGGGTGCGCTTTGCGCACCGCCGCCAACGCCGGCGATCAGCCGGTTGAGATCGGGCTTCGGCTCGAACTGACCGGTCGCGGCGATGAGCCCGCGCGCTTCGGCGAGCGCGCCTGATCGAAGCTCGAGCGCAAGGAGCCGCCCGCGCTGAAAACGACCAGGCATCCACAATTCGCCTGTCGACGCAGCGGTGAAGCCGAAGCGGCCGTAGTAGGCGCCGTCGCCGACCAACAGAATCGCATGATGTCCGGCAAGACGCGCGCGGGCGATCCCTCGGCGCATCAACGTCGCGCCGATACCGCGATTGCGATGCTGCGGGTGAACGGCGAGCGGCCCGAGCAGGAGCGCCGCCCGCCGCGGCCCGGCGGTAACGTGCCAAAGCCGAACGGTGCCGACGAGCCGGCCGTGATCGACCGCGACGAGTGACAGTCCAGCCGCCGGCAGGCGCCCTTCGCGCAGCCGCGCGGACGTCTTGGTGAAGCGATCCGACCCGTAAGCCTCGTCGAGGAGAGCCTCGCGCGCGACGGCGTCGCTCAGTTTTTCTTCCCGGATGGTCACCATGATCCGCTCCTTTCGGCTGCTGCGCCCCGGCGCGTCCGCCGTCGGGCGCGCCGGAGCAAGAAGGGTCAGATGTGGTAGGTGCGCAACGGCGCGAAGCCGTTG
>DATMNH010000262.1:0-6383 GCA_035568975.1 Casimicrobiaceae bacterium | reverse complement strand
CGCGACCTCGAAAGCGTGCTCGCGCAGTACGATATCGAAGACAAGGCCACGTTGCGCCAAATCCTGGGCGAGCTCGCGCAGCTCGACATGCTCGACGGCAACTACGAGGCGGCGCTGGCCCGCGTTGCGCAGGTCAAGGCGCTCGAGGACAAGCCGGCCGACAAGCTGCTCTCCGGCATCACCACGCGGGCGATCGTCGCTGGCGTGCATGCCAGCCCGGACCGGACTTCGGCTGCGTATCGGACCGCGGTCGCGCAGTCGATCAAGAGCGAGCTGGCGACTATGCCCTATGACATGATCGCCAACCAGGCGAAGGAGATCAAGGCTGGCACCGAGCTGCTCGGCGAAGGTCGCCTGATCGGCAACGTCCGCGAGGTGCTGCAGCCCTCCGTCGACAAGAATGGCTCGCTGTCGTCCGACCTCGCGCCGACGCTCGTGCGCATCAAGTACACGTACCGTTACATCCTGCCGCTGAAGCCGGCGCTGACCGATGCGTGGGCCACATACCTCGCCGCGCACAAGGTCGACAAGCCGGACATTTGGGCCGCGCGCGCGGTGACGCTGCCTGCCGGCGGCAAATACTCGCCCGTGAAGATCGCGGTGTGGGATAGCGGCGTCGACACCAAGCTCTTCCCCAATAACCTCGCAGCTGCGAACGGCAGCGTGCCCGTCATCGCGTTCGACCGCTTCTCGGAACCCGCGAAAGGCGAGCTGCAGCAGATTCCCGACGCACTGAAGAGCAAGGTGCCGCAGCTCAAGTCGTACCTCAAGGGCTTCTCCGATCTGCAGTCGAACATCGACAGCCCCGAGGCGAGCGAGATCAAGAGCTATATGTCGACGCTCAAACCGGAGGAGTACAAGGCGTTCGTCGAGGAGATCGGCCTGGCCGGCAACTGGATGCACGGGACGCATGTCGCCGGTATCGCGGTCGCTGGCAATCCCTATGCGCGCCTCCTAGTCGGCCGCATCGAATTCGACTGGCACCTGATTCCTGATCCGTGCCCTACCCGCGAGCTGACGCTGCGCGACGCGAAGAACGCGCAGTCCTACGCCGACTTCTTCAAGCAGCAGGGCGCGCGCGTGGTGAACATGAGTTGGGGCGGCAGCGTGAAAGGCATCGAGGACGCGCTCGAGCTGTGCAATATCGGGAAGACGCCCGACGAGCGCAAGGCGATCGCGCGCGACTACTTCGACATCCAGAAGGATGCACTGACCAAGGCCTTCGCAAGCGCGCCGGAGATCCTGTTCGTCACCGCCGCGGGCAACAGCAACCAGGACGCCTCTTTCGTCGAGGACATCCCGGCTGACATCGTGCTGCCCAACTTGCTCACGGTCGGTGCGGTCGACAAGGCGGGAGACGAAGCCTCGTTCACGAGCTATGGCCCGACGGTCAAGGTGCACGCCAACGGCTATCAAGTCGAGAGCGTAATCCCAGGCGGTGAGAAGCTCGCCGAGTCTGGCACGTCGATGGCCTCACCGCAGGTGGTGAACCTGGCCGCGAAGATCCTCGCGGTCAATCCGACGCTGATGCCCAACCAGGTGATCGCGCTGATCCGCGACAACGCCGACAAGACGCCTGACGGCCGCCGAACGCTGATCAACCCGAAGAAGACGCTCGCTGCTGTACAAGCGGGGAAGACAGGCTGATGTTCATTGCCCGGCTCCCGCTAGACGAGTTGTGGTGCAGTGTCGGGCAACACCCTACCGACGTCCTCTGATCGGGGCGGCGCGGAAGATGCCGTTGCCCGGCGCAACGGACTCGAGAACACCTTCGATGTTCGCCTTGCGATCGGCCGCATGCTCGCCGACCCCGCAGTCATTCCGGATACAGCTAGAATACGCGCTGGTCTTGTCCAGCCTTCCCGCCCTTCCCACCTCAAGGATTTCACATGAACATTTCCATGTACCAGGCCAGCGTTCCGCGTTTCGTCAACATCCTCGGCAACCTGTCCAACATCCTCGACAAGGCGCAGGCCTATGTCGACGCCAAAAAGATCGACGCCGACGTGCTGCCCGACTATCGCCTGTTCCCCGACATGCTGTCCATGACCACTCAGGTGCAGATCGCCTGCGACGCCGCCAAGGGCGTGGTGGCGCGCCTGGCCGGGGTGGAGATCCCCGTGTTCGAGGACAACGAGAAGACTCTGGCCGACCTGAAGGCGAGGGTCGCCAAAACGATTGCCTTCATCAAGAGCGTAACCTCGGCGCAGATCGACGGCACCGAGGATAAGGAAATCGTCATCAAGCGCGGCGACAAGGAAACGCGCTACAACGGCATGCAATTCCTGCTCGGTCATGCAGTGCCGAATTTTTATTTCCATGTCACCACCACGTACAACATCCTGCGCCACAACGGCGTCGAGATCGGCAAGCGCGACTATTTGGGAAACCCTTAGTCACCCACCGCCCGCCTCAGCCGCGTGTCGCTTGCGTGAGGAGACCCGATCGCACAAAGCGGTGTCCCAAGCGCATGGGCCGCGGTGCAACAGGAGCAGGAGATGACACAGGTATCCGACCGTGAACTGACCGCCGTCACCAGCAACCCACTGGCGATGGATGGTATCGAGTTCATCGAGTATTCGACGAGCAAGCCGCAGGCGCTGGGTCAAGTGCTGGAGATGATGGGCTTTCGCCCGATCGCACGCCACCGCTCGCGCGAGGTGTTGCTCTACCGGCAGGGCGACATGAACGTCATCGTCAACGCCCATGCGGGTGGCCAGCCCCGTGGGGTACAGCCCGCTGAAACGCCGGTGATCGCAGCGATCGCGCTTCGCGTGCGTGACGCTGCGACGGCGTACCGGTATGCGATCGACCGCGGAGCGTGGATCGTCCCCTTCCAGGTCGAAGTGATGGAGCTCAATATCCCGGCGATCCACAGCGTCGGAGCGAGCCGTGTTTACTTCGTCGATCGCTATCGCGAGTTCTCGATCTACGACGTGGATTTCACGCTGAATCCTGGCGTCGATCCACACCCGCCGGCGCTGACCGGGCTGCATTGGTTCGGCATCGTCCAATACATCGGCAGCGACCGCATGGCGGAGTGGATCGAGTTCTACACGGAGCTCTTCGGCTTCAGCGTCCTGGCGGACGAGCAACGCTACGGCATCCTCCCCAAAGGCCGCATCCTGGAAAGTCCGTGCCACAGCTTCCACCTGCAGCTGATCGACCCCAAGCCAGGCATATTCGATCCCGAACCCGTGGAGTTGCTGCAGCGTGTTGGCCTGGGAACGCCGGACGTGCTCAAGACTGTCGCGGCACTGCGGCAGCGCGGCGTGGCCTTCGTCGAATCGAAGGGAGTGCATTCAGAGGCCCGCGGAGCGCTCACCCAAAGCTATCTCGGCGGCGTGATGTTCGAACTGGTGCACGATGAACGCTCGTGATTCCGGGACCGATGCGGTCGTGAACGCACCGCTTTCCAACATCCTCGACTTCGGCATGGATACGATCTCCCTGGCCGGCACGTTGCCCGCGAAGCTTGCCGCCGTGCGGGATGCCGGCTTCTCGCAGATCATGTTGTCGGCGCGCGACGTTGTCGGTCATTTGGACGGCCTCGAAAGCGCCGCGCACGCGGTCCGTGCCAGCGGACTGCGCGTCACAGGCTTTCAGGTGCTACGTGACTTCGAAGGATTGTCAGGCCATCTGCACGAATACAAGGTCGATGTCGCAAAGTCGATGCTCGAGATGTGCGCCGCGGTCGGCGCCAAGGTTCTGCTCGTGTGCTCGTCGACGTCGACTCATGCGACCGATGACCCGGACGCGATGGCGCGCGATCTGCGGAAGCTCGCGATGCTGGCGCTGCCGCTCGGCATCAAGGTTGCGTACGAAGGCTTGTCGTGGGGCCGCACGATCAATGAATTCACGACCGCGTGGGACATCGTGCAGCGAGCCGGTGCACCCAACCTCGGGATCGGCATCGACTCGTTTCACATCTTTGCGGCTAAGACCCCGCTCGACGAGATCGACACTCTCGATCCCGAGAAGATCTTCCTGGTGCAGCTCGCCGATTTCATGTGGCAGGAGGTTCGCACGGTCGAGGAGCGAATTGCCACAGCACGGCATTTCCGTGTCTTCCCCGGCGAAGGCGTGCACAGCAGTGCATTGGCCGATCTCGTCGTGCGCCTTGACCGCATCGGCTATCGTGGCGACTACAGCTTCGAAGTATTCAACGATGACTACCAGCAGATGCCGCTGCCGACGGTGGCCACGCGCGCCAGACGTTCTGCGATCTGGCTTGGCGAAGATGTGCTTCGCCGGGCAGTGCCGTTACCGAATCGAATCCGGCTGCGGCGTGCTGACGCGTAATATGGGCGAAGTGTGCACAGGCGCGCCGTGTGGTCCGCGTAGCCCGCCATGACCATCGACTGGAACGCATTCACGCCTTGGTCAGCTGCCATCGGCGGAGTCGTCATTGGCATCGCAGCCGCGCTGTTGGTGCTCGTCAACGGCCGGATTGCGGGGATCAGCGGCATTGTCGGCGGGATGCTTGTCCCTCGAGCCGGCGACTTCGCGTGGCGGCTCGCGTTCGTGGCCGGGCTCCTCCTGGCACCCTTGGCCTATGCGAGCGTCGCTGCGCTTCCATCCGTCACGATCGAGGCCGGCTATCCTGTTTTGATCGCTGCCGGACTGCTTGTCGGCATCGGCACCCGCTTCGCGGGCGGGTGCACCAGCGGTCACGGTGTCTGCGGACTGTCGCGCTTGTCGCCCCGCTCGCTGGTCGCGACGCTTTCGTTCATGGCAGCGGGATTCATCACCGTGTTCGTCGTCCGCCACGCGATCGGCGCCTGACGCTCGATGGCATCGCTCTTCGCCTTCGTCGCAGGATTGGTATTCGGACTCGGCCTGATCGTCGCCGGCATGGTCAATCCGGCCAAGATCCTGGGATTCCTCGACCTCGCCGGGAAGTGGGACCCGTCATTGGCGCTGGTGATGGCCGGCGCGATCGCCGTGGGCCTCGTGGCCTTCGCGCTCGCGCGCCGGCGAACCATGAGCGCGCTCGGCTTGCCGATGCAATTGCCCTCGGCATCGACCCTCGATGTCCGGCTCGTTGGCGGCAGCCTTGTGTTCGGCATCGGCTGGGGACTCGCCGGTTTCTGCCCAGGACCCGCGATCGTCGCGCTCGGCGCGGGCTACGTGAAGGCAGCGGTCTTCGTCGTAGCCATGTTGCTCGGCATGGGCGCCTTCGAGCTGATCCAACGCAGCCGGATACGCACGGAAATGACGTCCTCCGACGCCAGGAGCGCATGACCGCCATGCTGATCTTTCGCCAGATGTTCGACCCGCAGTCGGCGACCTACTCATACCTGCTGGGCGAGCCTCTTTCGCGCGAGGCCGTGCTCATCGATCCGGTGTTCGAGCACGTCCGCCGTGACGCCGCGCTGCTGCGGGAACTGGATCTCACGCTAAAGATCTCCCTCGAGACCCATGTGCACGCCGATCATGTGACGGGCGCGTGGCTGCTCAAGCGGCAGTTCGGCAGCGCAATCATGCTCGCCGCCGCGAGCGGCGCCGAGGGTGCGGATCGCTACCTCGCGCACGGCGATCGTGTGAGCTTCGGCGATCGTCATCTCGAGGTGCGCGCGACGCCCGGCCACACGCGTGGCTGCATCTCCTTCGTGCTCGACGACGCGAGTATGGCCTTCACCGGCGATTGCCTGTTGATCCGCGGCAGCGGTCGCACCGACTTCCAGCAGGGCGATGCGCACGCGATGTTCCATTCGGTGCGTGACAGGATCCTGACCCTGCCACCGAACTGCCTGCTGTATCCCGCGCACGACTATCGCGGCCTCACGGTGACGAGCGTCGCCGAGGAGCGGCGCTTCAATCCGCGCTTGGGCGACTCGATCTTCGAGGCGGATTTCGTCGGCTACATGGGCAACCTCGGACTGCCTCATCCGAAGCTGATCGACATCGCGGTGCCGGCGAACCTGCGTTGCGGCCGTCCCGAGTCCGACGCCGCGCTCCAGGCCGAGCCGGCGTGGGCACCGCTGACCTTCACGTTCGCCGGTTTTTGGGAAATCCAGCCGGACGGGCTGGAGGAATCCGCCCCGCGATTGCAGATTGTCGACGTGCGAGAGCGCGACGAGTTCGACGGGCCGTTCGGGCGCATTCGCGGCGCAAGGCTTATCCCACTCTCCGAGTTACCGAAACGCAGCGACGAATTGTCGCGCGATCGTCCGGTGGTCACGGTGTGCCGCTCGGGCGCGCGCTCGGCGCAGGCCGCGGTGCTGCTGCAAAAGGCCGGCTTCGGCAACGTGGCGAACCTCGCAGGCGGCATGATCCGATGGCGCGCCGAAGGACATCCGGTCGAAGGCGCGACGGCCTAGACCGAGCGGCAAGGTACGCGCTGATTACCCGCCGCGTGCCACCTGCCCGGAGAGCAGATA